>NZ_JBIAHG010000018.1:0-163918 GCF_042870385.1 Streptomyces sp. NPDC006602
GCTGTTGAGTTCTCAAGGAACGGACGCTTCCTTCGTACTCACCCTCTCGGGCTTTCCTCCGGGCGCTTCCCTTCGGTCTTGCGTTTCCGACTCTATCAGATCCTTTTCCGATCCGATTTCCTCGGTGCTTTCCAGGTTTCCGCTCTCGCGTTTCCCTTTCCGGCGCTTCCGACTCTACCAGACCCTTTCGGGCCTGACTCCCAGTCAGAGGGGCTTGTCCTCGCGGCCACTGGGGCCGTTCCGACGAGTGAGACTTTAGCGGATTCCCTGCTCCCGACGCTAATCGGGGGTCGCGTCCATTCGAACGCGGATTCCTCATTTCACGAATACGCATGCCAATGACGCGACGCCAGAAGACTGTCGTCGAGCTGTTGGTTGGTACTTGCGGAATGGCTGTCCGGGGACCGACCGGAGTCGGCGCTCACGTCGGACAACTCGGAGAACACTACGTAGCGGGCCGGGGTGTGTCAACTCCGGTCCGGACGGTGCCCTTGAGACGTACTCTGGACCGCATGACTACGCATGCGTGCACCCAACTGTGGTGGGCCGCCTGACGGCGGCCGTGCTCACGTATGCACTCAACGGCCGCCGCCTCGGCGGCCGTTCTTGTTTCTCCCTCCAGAGCTCCTGAGGGTCGGCCGGCCGGGACGGCGGCCTCGACCAGGAGGTGGAGTACAGATGACGCGGGTCTTCAGTGGGATCAAGCCGACCGGACATCTGACGCTGGGGAACTACCTGGGCGCCATGCGGCGGTGGGCCGACGTCGATCAGCACCAGGCCGACGCGCTGTTCTGCATCGTCGATCTGCACGCGCTGACCGTGGACCACGATCCGGCGCGGGTGCGTCGGCTGAGCCGGCAGGCGGCGACGTTGCTGCTGGCGACGGGGCTGGATCCGGAGCTGTGCACCGTGTTCGTACAGAGTCATGTGGATGAGCACGCGCGGCTGTCGTATCTGCTGGAGTGCGTGGCCACGGACGGCGAGATGCGGCGGATGATCCAGTACAAGGAGAAGGCCGGGCGCGAGCGGGAGCGGGGCGGGAGTGTGCGGCTGTCGTTGCTGACGTATCCCGTGCTGATGGCGGCGGACATCCTGGCGTACGGGACCGACCAGGTGCCCGTCGGGGACGATCAGGTCCAGCATGTTGAGCTGACGCGGGACCTGGCGGTGCGGTTCAACCAGCGGTACGGGCACACCTTCGTGGTGCCTCGGGCGACGCGTCCGGCGGTGGCGGCGCGGGTGATGAATCTGCAGGAGCCGACGTCGAAGATGGGGAAGACCGACGACGTCGGGCCGGGGGTCGTCTATCTGCTGGACGAGCCGGACGCCGTGCGGAGGAAGGTGCTGCGGGCCGTGACCGACAGTGGGCGGGAGGTCGTGTACGACCGGGAGGCTCGGCCGGGGGTGGCCAATCTGCTGGAGATCCTCGCGGCCTGCACGGGTGGGAACCCATCGGACCTGAGCGGTGTATATGAGTCGTACGGCGCCTTGAAGAAGGACACCGCGGAGGCGGTGGTCGAGCTCCTCAGGCCCGTGCAGGAGAGGCATACAGAGTTGTGCGCGGATCCTGGCTTTGTGGAGGGGGTGTTGCGAGATGGGGCGGAGAGGGCTCGGGCAATGGCTCGGCCGACGGTCGATGCCGCGTATCGGGCGATCGGACTGTTGCCGGCAGTCGCGGCTGCTGCGGAGACCGTGACGGGCGTGGCTGCCGCGCGGTGACCGGTGGCGGGGGGGGGCGCCCCCCCGGGGGGGCCCCCCCCCCCGCCGGGGGGGGGGGGCGGGGGTGGGGGGGGGGGGGGGGGGGGGGGGGGGGGGGGGGGGGGGGGCCGCCCCCCGCGCCGGCCCCCCCACGGCGTCAGCTGTTGCCGGAGGCCAGTTCGCGGCTGCGGTCGCGGGCGGCCTCGAGGGCGGCGATGAGGGCGGCTCGTACGCCGTGGTTCTCGAGTTCGCGGATGGCGCTGATGGTCGTGCCCGCGGGGGAGGTGACGTTCTCGCGGAGCTTGACGGGGTGTTCGCCGCTGTCGCGGAGCATGGTGGCGGCGCCGATCGCGGACTGGACGATCAGGTCGTGGGCCTTGTCGCGGGGCAGGCCGAGGAGGATGCCGGCGTCCGTCATGGCTTCTACGAGGTAGAAGAAGTATGCCGGGCCGGAGCCGGAGAGGGCGGTGCAGGCGTCCTGCTGGGATTCGGGGACGCGGAGTGTCTTGCCGACGGCGCCGAAGATCTCCTCGGTGTGGGCGAGGTGGTCGGCGGTGGCGTGGGTGCCGGCGGAGATGACGGACATGGCCTCGTCAACGAGGGCGGGTGTGTTCGTCATGACGCGGACGACCGGGGTGCCGGGGGCCAGGCGGTCCTCGAAGAAGGAGGTGGGGATGCCTGCCGCGCCGCTGATGATCAGGCGGTCGGCGGGGACGTGCGGGGCGAGTTCGTCGAGGAGGGTGCCCATGTCCTGCGGTTTGACCGTGAGGATCAGGGTGTCGGCGGTCTTGGCGGCTTCCGGGTTGGTGACCGGCGTGACTCCGTAGCGGGTGCGGAGCTCTTCGGCTCGGTCGGGGCGGCGGGCGGTGACCAGGAGGTCGGCCGGGGCCCAGCCGGCGCGGATCATTCCGCTGAGCAGGGCTTCGCCGATCTTGCCGGTGCCGAGGACTGCGACTTTCTGGGTCATGGCTGGGGTGCCCTCCGGGGGTGCGTCGTCCGGGGTTCATCCTCGCACCGGGGGTGGGGGTGTGGCTCGGCTGTCCGGAAGGCGGACGCGCCGGCGGCCTCCCCTTCTTCCCAGGTGCCGGAGGCTCGGGTCTTTGTACGCCGGAGGCTCTGGGGCGGTCATGGGGTTCGGCGTCGCAGGGTCGCCGCGCCCAGGCCCAGGACCAGCAGTGCGCAGCCCGCCACGATCAGTGCGTCGCGGACGAAGTCGGCTGTCATGTCGGTGTGGTGGAGGACCTCCGTCATGCCGTCGACCGCGTAGGACATGGGCAGGACGTCGGAGATGGTCTTCAGGACGGGGTGCATGTTGTCGCGGGCTGTGAAGAGACCGCAGAGAAGGAGTTGGGGGAAGATCACCGCCGGCATGAACTGGACGGCCTGGAATTCGGTGGCGGCGAAGGCCGAGACGAAGAGGCCGAGGGCGGTGCCGAGCAGGGCGTCGAGCAGGGCCACGAGGAGGAGGAGCCAGGGGCTGCCGGTGACGTCCAGGTCGAGGAACCAGAGGGCGAGGCCGGTCGCGAGGGCGGACTGGATGATCGCGAGGGTGCCGAAGGCGAGGGCGTAGCCGGCGATGAGGTCGCCTTTGCCGAGGGGCATGGCGAGCAGGCGTTCGAGGGTGCCGGAGGTGCGCTCGCGCAGGGTGGCGATGGAGGTGACCAGGAACATCGTGATCAGCGGGAAGATCCCGAGGAGGGAGGCGCCGATGCTGTCGAAGGTGCGTGGGCTGCCGTCGAAGACGTAGCGCAGCAGGAACAGCATCACGCAGGGGATGAGGATCATCATCGCGATCGAGCGCCGGTCGTGGCGGAGCTGGCGCAGGACCCGGGCCGCGGTGGAGATGGTGCGGGAGGCGTTGAGGGCGCTGGTGGGTGCGGGGGCGTTCGGGTGCGTCGTGGTGGTCGTCGTACTCATCGGGTCGTCTCCTTCCGGCGGGCGGCTGCGGCGGCCTCGTCGACGAGGTGTAGGAAGGCGGCCTCGACCGTGTCGGAGTGGGTGCGGGAGCGGAGGGCGTCCGGGGTGTCGTCGGCGAGGATCTCGCCCTCACGCATCAGGAGGAGGCGGTGGCAGCGCTCAGCCTCGTCCATGACGTGGGAGGAGATCAGCAGCGTGGCGTCTCGCTGTGCCGTGATGTCGTGGAAGAGGTTCCACAGCTCGCGGCGGAGAACGGGGTCGAGGCCGACGGTGGGCTCGTCGAGGACAAGGAGTTCGGGGGTGCCGAGGAGGGCGACCGCGAGGGAGACGCGGCTTCGTTGGCCGCCGGAGAGGTTGCCCGCGAGGGTGTCGGCGTGGGTGGTGAGGTCGACGTCGTCGATCGCGCGGGTGACGTCCTGGTGGCGTCGGTCGGCTGATGCGCGGCCGGGGGCGAGGATCGCGGCGAAGTAGTCGAGGTTCTGGCGGACGGTCAGGTCGTCGTATACGGAGGGGGCTTGGGTGACGTAGCCGATGCGGGTGCGGAGGGTGGGGTGGCCGGCGGGGCTGCCGAGGACGTCGAGGGTGCCGGTGACCTTGGCCTGGGTACCGACGATCGCACGCATGAGCGTGGACTTGCCGCATCCCGAGGGGCCGAGCAGGCCGGTGATCTGGCCGCGCGGGACGGTGAAGTCGAGGCCGCGCAGGACGGTGCGAGGGCCGCGGACGACGGTGAGGTTTTCGGCATGGACGGCGGAGGTGGCGGGGGCGGCATTCCCGGAGGCCGCTCCCCCGTCGACGGAGCCGGAATTTATAATCATCATATGCTGAATATTCCTCCGGTCGGCGGACGCCGTCAAGCGGTGTGCGCTCTGTGGCGCAGGCGCGCGGCCCCGTCTGGCGCAGGCGCGCGGCCCCGCGTGGGACATCAGCCATGTGCGGCTGGAGACCGGGGAGGGGGGACGCGGGGATCCTCGTACGGGTGCCGGGGCAGGCGCCGTTGCTGCGGCTGCCGAAGCTGCTCGACGCGTTGGAGGCGCTGCCGCGGGGTCGGCGGGTGCGGCTGGAGTGGGGCGAGCTGCGGCACATGGACCACGCGTGCGCGGCGGCCCTGGAGGAGTGGGCCGCCGGGCCGGGGGGGGGAGGCGTGGATCGTGCGCGGCAAGGGGGCGTCGTAGGGGTTGTGGTGTGGTCCTGAGGCTGTCGGTTGTGCTGCCGCGTGTGGGTGTGCGGTCAGGCGGTGTTGGTGGCCACGAGCAGGATCACGTCGTAGACCTCCTCGACGATCCCGTCCGGGAAGGTCCTTGCCAGGTGGTCCCGTTCCTCGGCGAGGAAGGCTGCGGTGGCCTCCTCGCCGTGGACCAGGAGGATCGAGTGGCTGCCGATGTTGGCGAGGTGGGTGTCGATGGGGACGCGGCGGCTCCAGCGGACCTCGCGGCGGGCGAAGACCAGGCGGCCGCTGGGGTCGGCGACACGGGCGTTGGCGCCTCGCTTCTCGGCGGGGACGTTCACCCCGAAGTAGCGCCCGGTGCGGTCGGCGGCCTCGGCGATCCACGGCACGTCGAGGGCGTCGGTGTTCCACCACAGCGCGAGCGCGCCGCCCGGCCGCAGGACACGGACGGCCTCCGGGACGGCCTGGGCGGGGTCGGTCCAGTGCCAGGACTGGGCGTAGGTGAGGAAGTCGGCGGAGGAGCCGGCCAGGGGGAGGGTGTTGCCGTCGCCCCGGATGATCGGGATGCCGGGGCGGGTGCGGCGGAACTCGGCAGCCATGCCGTCGCCGGGCTCCACGGCGACCACGTCGGCACCCCGCGCGTGGAGGAGGGCGGTCGCGATGCCGGTGCCGGCGCCGACGTCCGCCACCGTGGCGCCGGAGAGGGGCCGGCCGGCCAGGTCCTCGATCGCGTCGAAGAGGGCGGGCGGGTAGGAGGGGCGGTTGGCGGCGTACTGGGCTGCGGCGGCGTTGAAGGACTGCGCTCGGATGGTGTGGGAGGAGGCCGTCATAGGGCCATGGTCCCCGGGGCCCGCCCGGAGCGCGGTGAGTTTTTGGTGAGAGGGGGCACCGCCTACGCGCGGCGGCGTTTCTTCGACGGGTTGCCGGTGCGGCGGTCGGTGCGCTTCGCGTGCCGTTCGAGGGCCCCCTCGTACTCCTCGCGGTGCAGTTTCTCGCCGGGAGCCTCGGTGAGGGAGCGGAAGAAGTAGGCGAGGAGGGAGCCGACGAAGCCGATGGCCAGGAGGCCGCGGAGGGAGGCCTGGCGGTCGGGGTCGGGGCGCTTGGCGAAGCCGTCCCAGGTGTGGCGGAAGGCGAGGGCGCTGCAGATGGCGAACATCGCGACGACGAGGACGGTCACGAAGCTGCCGGTGTCGGCGATCTGGATGCCTTCGTAGGCGAAGCGGAGGACCAGGCAGGAGACGACTGCGGCGGCCAGGGAGCCGACGGAGGCGGCGATGCGACGGAGGGTGTAGCCGTGGTCGTGGTTGACCCAGGTGGTGCCGAAGAGGCGGAGGGAGTCGGGGTGCGGGGTGCCTGGGGAGCCCGCGGACGGGGTGCCTTGTTCGTCGCTCACGCGTCGATTATGGCGCTGGGCGTCCGCGGGCTTCCTGGCGGCTCAGGAGCAGCGCGGGCGGATGTAGCCGTCGCTGCCGGTGTTCACGTACGCGTCCGAGACGTACTGGCCGTTGTCGATGTTGTCCCAGATGTTCGACGTGCCGTACGGGCCCGTGATCGTCGTACCCGGCGACTGGCAGAAGATCGGGACCTTGGCGCCCTCCGCCAGGATGCGGACGATGGCGTAGTTGGTGCCGGGGCCGTTGCGGACGTTCAGGCGGACGCCCGGCGCGACCGAGTAGTACTGCAGGGCTGTGGTCGCAGCCGCCGTTGTGACGGCTTCCGCACCGTCTTTGCCCTCTGCCACTTCGATGCCGTCAACAGACATGAAAGACCTCCCCCGTTCGACCCCATGACCGCCATGGGGTCCCGTTGATTCCCCTGAATCACGCCATGAAACACACGTACGCGACTCACACAGAGAAGCTAGCAAGTCGCCTCTGTCTCGCACGAGTCATCGACTAGGCTCCGTGCGTCGCGCGCGCGAACGAACAGCACGGGGGTGGTCGCATGGCGCCACAGCGCAACACTGGAGCGGGCGCGGAAGCGGAACTTCCCGAGTACGCCGGTCACTATCAGCTTGAGTCATGCCTGGGCTCCGGGGGCATGGGCGTCGTGCATCTCGCGCGGAGCACCTCGGGGATGAAGCTCGCGGTGAAGGTCGTCCATGCCGAGTTCGCCAAGGATGCCGAGTTCAGGGGGCGGTTCAGGCAGGAGGTGGCGGCCGCGCGGAAGGTCAGCGGGGCCTTCACCGCGTCCGTCGTCGACGCCGACTCGGAGGCCGAGCGGCCATGGATGGCCACCCTGTTCATCCCGGGGCCCACGCTGTCCGACCATGTGAAGCGGAACGGGGCCATGAGTCCTGCCGAGTTGCGCCGTCTGATGGCCGGGCTGGCCGAGGCGCTGCGCGACATCCATCGGGTCGGCGTGGTGCACCGGGATCTCAAGCCGAGCAACGTGCTGCTCGCCGAGGACGGTCCGAAGGTCATCGACTTCGGCATTTCTCGGCCAAAGGACAGCGAACTGCGGACCGAGACCGGGAAGTTGATCGGAACGCCGCCGTTCATGGCGCCCGAGCAGTTCCGGCGGCCGCGGGAGGTGGGGCCCGCCGCCGACATCTTCGCGCTGGGGTCCGTGATGGTGCACGCTGCCACGGGTCGGGGGCCGTTCGACTCCGACAGTCCGTATGTCGTCGCCTATCAGGTGGTTCATGACGAACCGGACCTGACCGGTGTACCGGAGAATCTCGCACCGCTGGTGCTGCGGTGTCTGGCCAAGGAGCCCGAGGACCGGCCCACGCCGGACGAGTTGATGCGGGAACTGCGGTCGGTGGCGGCCTCGTACGACACGCAGACGTTCATTCCGGCCCAGCGGACGGCGGGCACGCCCGGGCCGGAGCCGCGCGTCGAGAAATCCGAACCGCGGCCTGCGAAGCGCCGGGCCAGGTGGGCGGCGCTCGGAGCCGGGGCGCTGGGCCTCGCGGCGGTCGTAGCGCTGACCTCGGTTCAGCTGCTCGACGGCGGCAGCGCGGCACCGCGGAACAGCAGCCCTCCGCGCACCACGTCCGCGGGGTTCGGCCCGTGGGAGGCATCGGTGTCGCCCGGGAAGGGCACGCCCCAGTGCTCCTACGGAGAAGACAAGTTGCTCTGCGGGCAGAGCGGTCTGGTCTTCGCCCTCGATCCGTCCGACGGCCATCTGCTGTGGCGTCACGCCGTCGCAGGGGCACGTGCCGGGCAGCCGGTCCTGTCGGGTGGGCTGGTACGGCCCGCGCTGGATCTGAGCGGGCACCTGGAGGCGCTCGATCCCGCTTCGGGCAAGACACGTTGGCGGCAGACCATGCCCTCGTACAGCGGGCTGGTGCCCGCGGGCGGCATGCTTCTGCTCACCGGCGCCGACGGCACGGTCACGGGCCTCGACGGCGCTTCGGGCGACACGAAGTGGAGCCGCCGGATCCCCGGGCACAAGGTGCCGTTCTTCGTCTCCTTCGCCGGGGATCCGCTGGCGTACGCCACGAGCACGTCCGACGACGGGACAAGCACACGGGTCACCGCGGTGGACCCGGACACGGGTGACGTGCGGTGGGACAAGCGGCTGGAGGGGGCCCTCAAGCCCGTCGGCACCGCGGACGGGTCGGTTTTCTTCGTCGCCGCCGACGCGGTGTACGACGATACGAGAGCCGTGGTCCGCTACGACCCGGCCGACGGGACCTCACGGCGAGTGACACTCGCCTTGCCACAGGCCCAGGGCACCGTACGCGGAAACCTCGTGTACCTGATGGGGACGGGCGGCTCCTTGGTGGCCGTCGACCTGGCCGCCGGCAAGCAGCGGTGGAGCCTGGAAACAGGCGTGAGCCGAGGCTCCGCGCCGGTGGCCGACGGTCGGCATGTTTACTTCACCGCCCCCGATGGGCGGCTGCTCGCGGTGGATGCAGTGAGCGGCACGCTTCTCGGGCAGACGCCCCCGCGGCTCGACACGAACTCGGACCGGATCACTGGCGCGCTGCCCGTCCCTGTGCTCGCACACGACCACGTCTACGCCACCGCCCCCGACGGCACCGTCTTCGCCGTCCCGGCGAAGAACCCGTCCGCCTGGTAGAGCACGGCACAAAAAGGGGCCGCCCCCGAAGAGGCGGCCCCTTGCAGCGAACTCTCAGCCGCCCAGCATGCTCACGTCCCGCACCGCGCCCTTGTCCGCGCTCGTGGCCATGGCCGCGTACGCCCGCAGCGCGGCCGAGACCTTGCGCTCGCGGTTCTTCGGGGCGTAGACGCCGTTCAGGGCCTGCTCGCGGCGGGCCAGTTCGTTGTCGTCCACCAGGAGCTCGATCGTGCGGTTCGGGATGTCGATGCGGATGCGGTCGCCGTCCTCGACCAACGCGATGGTGCCGCCGGACGCCGCCTCCGGGGAGGCGTGGCCGATCGACAGACCCGAGGTGCCGCCGGAGAAGCGGCCGTCGGTGACCAGGGCGCAGGCTTTGCCGAGGCCGCGGCCCTTCAGGTACGAGGTCGGGTAGAGCATCTCCTGCATGCCGGGGCCGCCCTTGGGGCCCTCGTAGCGGATGACGACGACGTCGCCCTCCTTGACCTGCTGCGTGAGGATCTTCTGCACGGCTTCTTCCTGGGACTCGCAGACCACCGCCGGGCCCTCGAACGTCCAGATCGACTCGTCGACGCCGGCCGTCTTCACCACGCAGCCGTCCACGGCCAGGTTGCCCTTGAGGACCGCCAGTCCGCCGTCCTTGGAGTACGCGTGCTCGGCGCTGCGGATGCAGCCGCCCTCGGCGTCCTCGTCCAGCGCCTCCCAGCGCTCGGACTGGGAGAAGGCCTCGGCGGAACGGACGCAGCCGGGCGCCGCGTGCCACAGTTCCAGGGCCTCGGGGGACGGCGAGCCGCCGCGGACGTCCCACGTCTTCAGCCAGTCCGACAGGGACGGGCTGTGGACGGAGTGCACGTCCTCCCTCAGCAGGCCGGCGCGGTGCAGTTCGCCGAGGAGGGCGGGGATGCCGCCGGCGCGGTGCACGTCCTCCATGTAGTACGTGCGGTCCTTGGCGACGTTCGGAGCGACCTTGGCGAGGCAGGGGACGCGGCGCGAGACCTCGTTGATCTCCTCCAGGCCGAAGGGGACCTCCGCTTCCTGGGCCGCGGCCAGCAGGTGCAGGATAGTGTTCGTGGAGCCGCCCATGGCGATGTCCAGGGCCATCGCGTTCTCGAAGGCCGCGACGGTGGCGATGCTGCGGGGCAGGACCGTCTCGTCGTCCTGCTCGTAGTAGCGCCGGGTGATGTCCATGACCGTGCGCGCGGCATCGACGTACAACTGCTTGCGGGCCGTGTGGGTGGCCAGGACCGAGCCGTTGCCGGGCAGGGAGAGGCCGATGGCCTCGGTGAGGCAGTTCATCGAGTTGGCGGTGAACATGCCGGAACAGCTGCCGCAGGTCGGGCAGGCGTTCTCCTCGATACGGAGGATGTCCTCGTCCGAGATCTTTTCGTTCACGGCCTCGGACATCGCGTCGACCAGGTCGAGCGTGCGGACCGTGCCGTCGACCAGGGTCGCGCGGCCGGACTCCATCGGGCCGCCGGAGACGAAGACCGTCGGGATGTTGAGGCGGAGGGCCGCGTTCAGCATGCCCGGGGTGATCTTGTCGCAGTTGGAGATGCAGACCATGGCGTCGGCGCAGTGCGCCTCGACCATGTACTCCACGCTGTCCGCGATCAGGTCACGGGAGGGGAGGGAGTAGAGCATTCCGCCGTGTCCCATGGCGATGCCGTCGTCCACCGCGATCGTGTTGAACTCGCGCGGGATGCCGCCGGCCGCCGTGATGGCCTCGCTGACGATCCGGCCGACCGGCTGCAGGTGGGTGTGGCCCGGGACGAACTCCGTGAAGCTGTTCGCGACCGCGATGATCGGCTTGCGGCCGATGTCCGCACCGGGTACACCGGAGGCGCGCATAAGGGCGCGGGCGCCCGCCATGTTGCGTCCGTGGGTGACTGTGCGGGACCTCAGCTCGGGCATCGTCGCTCGCTCCTTCAGGGACTGCAGAGACTGCGATCAGAGACTTCTGACTGCTAACGAGCGTACGCCGGTCATCCAGAGGGCGGACAGGTTGTCCGGAATGCGGGATGCGCGTCTCACACTCACCGGTGTTCGCGCTACGGGTTCGTCAGGTGCCCCTGCACCACGGGTGCCAGGCGGGCGATGATCTCCTCCACGTCCGCCGACGCCAGCGGCTCCACCTTGATCACGTACCGGAGCATGGCGGTGCCGACCAGCTGCGCGGCCGCGAGGTCGGCGCGCAGTTCCGCGTCCGGGGCGTCGAGTTCGCCGGCGATGCGGTGCAGCAGCTGCGAGGAGACCAGGCGGCGGAAGACGGTGGCCGCGGTGTCGTTGTTCATCGCCGAGCGGACGATCGCGAGCAGCGGGGTACGGGTCACCGGGTTCTCCCAGAGACCGAAGATCATGCGGGTCAGACGCTCGCCGACGGTGTCCAGGGGTCCGTCGAGGACCACGTCGCGCCCCTTGAGGGCGGGGGCGATGGCAACCTCGATGGCCGCCTCGAAGACCTGTTCCTTGGTGCCGAAGTAGTGGTGGACCAGGGCCGAGTCGACGCCGGCCGCCTTGGCGATGCCGCGCACGGACGTCTGCTCGTAGCCCCGCTCGGAGAACTCCTCGCGGGCCACGGCCAGGATGCGGTCGCGGGTGTCGGCCGATTCCGTACGACGGCGGCGGCCCCGTCTGCGTGCGGTGACGTCGCTCATGGGCGGGGCACCTTCACCGCCGAGGCGAGGTGCAGGCGGGTGAAGGCCAGTGCCTCGGCGAGGTCGGCCTCCCGTTCGACGCCGGACATGGCCCGCCGGGTGTTGACCTCGATGACGACGTGGCCGTCGAAACCGCTCAGGGCGAGACGTTCCAGCACCTCGGCGCAGGGCTGGGTGCCGCGGCCCGGGACGAGGTGCTCGTCCTTCGCCGAACCCCGGCCGTCGGCGAGGTGGACATGGCCGAGCCGGTCGGACATTCGGTCGATCATCTGGATGGCGTCCGAACGGGCCGTGGCCGCATGGCTGAGATCGATCGTGAAGTGGCGGTAGTCCTCCTTCGTCACGTCCCAGTCGGGCGCGTAGGCGAGCATCTCGCGGTCGCGGTAGCGCCAGGGGTACATGTTCTCGACGGCGAACCGTACGTCCGTCTCGTTCGCCATACGCCAGATCCCCGTCACGAAGTCACGGGCGTACTGACGCTGCCAGCGGAAGGGCGGGTGCACGACGACGGTGCTCGCGCCGAGCTTCTCGGCGGCCGCCTGGGCGCGCTGGAGCTTGGTCCAGGGGTCGGTGGACCACACGCGCTGCGTGATGAGCAGGCAGGGGGCGTGCACCGCGAGGATCGGCATGCGGTGATAGTCGCTGAGTCTGCGCAGCGCCTCGATGTCCTGGCTGACGGGGTCGGTCCACACCATGACCTCGACGCCGTCGTACCCGAGGCGCGCGGCGATCTCGAAGGCGGTCGCCGTCGACTCCGGGTATACGGAGGCCGTGGACAGGGCGACCTTCGCATCCGGGATGCGTGCGACTGGCTCTGCCATGGGGGACAGATTACGGGGTGCGGTCGGGTGGGTGTGGGGGGCCTCTTCGCCGTTGTGGTGTTCGCCATACGGCGAGTGCGGTTTCGTCGCGGCTCGGCACGCCCACGCGACGGATCCGCACATCGATACAGCCCCACGCCCCTTCGGGGCGCTACACGGACCCCATGTGATCCAGCCGCCGCAGGATGACGCCCTCCCGCAGCGCCCACGGGCAGATCTCCACGCTCTCCACCCCGAACAGGTCCATCGCCCCCTCCGCCACCAACGCGCCCGCGAGCAGCTGGCTCGCGCGGCCCTCGGAGACTCCGGGGAGGTCGGCGCGCTCGGCGGTCGTCATGCCGGCGAGCCGGGGGACCCATGCCTCCAGGGACTCGCGCTTCAGTTCGCGCTGGACGTAGAGGCCCTCCGCGGAGCGGGCGGCGCCGGCCAGGCGGGCCAGTTGCTTGAAGGTCTTGGACGTGGCGACGACGTGGTCGGGGGCGCCGAGGCGGGTGAACTCGCCGACCGTGCGGGCGATCTGGGCGCGGACGTGGCGTCGTAGGGCCCTTATCGCCCCGGGGTCCGGGGGGTCGCCGGGGAGCCAGCCCGCGGTGAGGCGGCCCGCGCCGAGGGGCAGCGAGACGGCGGCGTCGGGCTCCTCGTCCATGCCGTAGGCGATCTCCAGGGAGCCGCCGCCGATGTCGAGGACGAGCAGCTTGCCCGCGGACCAGCCGAACCAGCGGCGGGCGGCGAGGAACGTGAGCCGGGCCTCGTCCGCGCCGGTGAGGACCTGGAGGTCGACGCCGGTTTCGGCCTGCACGCGCGCGAGGACGTCGTCGGCGTTGCTGGCCTCGCGCACGGCGGAGGTCGCGAACGGCAGCACGTCCTCGGCGCCCTTGTCCTCGGCGGCCTGGAGCGCCTCGCGGATGACCCCGATGAGTTTGTCGACCCCTTCGGGGCCGATCGCCCCGTCCCCATCGAGGAGTTCAGCCAGGCGCAGCTCTGCCTTGTGCGAGTGCGCGGGCAGCGGATGCGCGCCTGGGTGCGCGTCCACCACCAGCAGATGCACCGTGTTGGATCCCACGTCGAGGACACCGAGTCTCATGTACGGAACGCTACTGCCAACGGAGCCGTGCGCGGCCCCCGGAGCTGTCCTTCGAGCTGTCTCCGGGGCTGTGCTGCGGACCGGCCTCCGGGCTGTCCCTGGAGCGGCCTCGGGCGACTTACCCTGGACGCGTGCCAAAGACGAAAAAGGCGAAGAGCGACAAGACGGCCAAAACAGCCAAGGGTTCTTCGCAGGCGAAAGCACCGAAGAAGTCGAAGCAGGCCCCGGCAGGCGACGAGAAGGGGCTCGACTTCGCGCGCGCATGGGTGGAATTCCCTGATCCGGCGGACGACGAGCAGGTCTTCCGCTGCGATCTGACATGGCTGACCTCTCGGTGGAACTGCATCTTCGGCAGTGGCTGCCAGGGCATCCAGGCGGGCCGCGCGGACGACGGGTGCTGCACTTTGGGTGCCCACTTCTCCGACGAGGACGACGAGAAGCGGGTCGCCGGGCATGTGGCCAGGCTCACTCCGGACATCTGGCAACACCACGACGAGGGCGTGGCGCGCGGCTGGGTGTCTCAGGACGAGGACGGGGACCGGCAGACCCGCCCCTTCCAGGGCTCGTGCATCTTCCAGAACCGGCCCGGGTTCGCCGGCGGCGCGGGCTGCTCGCTGCACATCCTCGCCCTGAAGGAGGGCCGCGAGCCGCTGGAGACCAAGCCGGACGTCTGCTGGCAGCTGCCGGTGCGGCGGACGTACGAGTGGATCGACCGGCCCGACGACACACGGGTGCTCCAGGTGTCGATCGGTGAGTACGACCGCCGGGGCTGGGGTCCGGGCGGCCACGACCTGCACTGGTGGTGCACGTCGGCGACCTCGGCGCACGGCGCGGGCGACCCGGTGTACGTCTCCTACCGGCCGGAGCTGGTCGAGCTGATGGGCAAGGCGGGCTACGACCGTCTGGTCGAGCTGTGTGAGGAGCGGCTGGCCTCGCAGCTGCCTTTGCTGGCACCCCATCCGGCCGATCCGGTCGGCTAACCGCACGGCCGCACCCGAGGCCTCTGCGGCCTACGGCGTGGGCGAGCTCGGGTCGTCGCCGTCGTCGGTGGGCGGTGGCGTCGAGTCCCCGGGGTCGGGCGGGCTGGGGTCGGTGGGCGCGGGATCCGGGTCGGGCGACGAGGACGGGTCGCTCGACGCGGGGTCGGAGGGGCCCGGGGCCGACGGGGTGGGATCGGGGTCGGGGTCGGACGGGGGCGGGTCGCTGGGGTGGCCGGGACCTGGGTCGTGGCCGGGGTCCGGGTCGGAAGGGCGGGGCGCGGCGCCGTAGCCCTCGATGGAGACGAGGGCGCCGGCCGGTGAGACGGCCACGCGCGCGCTCCAGTACCCGGACGGCTCGCGCAGATGGTCGACGTACACCTTGATCGTCAACGATTCGCCCGCTTCGAGCGTTCCCGACGACTGGCTTAGGTAGAGCCAGGAGGCTCCCGTCGTCGCGGACCAGCGCACCGGCGCGGTGCCGGTCGCGGTGAGGGTGATCAGCGTGGTGTCGCCACTGTTGTCGGCGGACACCTCCAGGTGCCGGGCGCCCTTCTTGCCGACACCGGCGACGCTGATGACCGCCACGGACACATCGGGTTTGTCGCGCTTGGTGAAGCGGCCGCCGGGGCGGGTGCTGGCGTTGCCGGCGTTCTCATAGCCGCCGGTCGCCGACTCGCCGTCCAGGAAGTCGGAGCCGTGCGCCTCGCTGGCCCGGACGGCGCCGCCGTCCGGGCCGTCGCCGGTCGGGGTGCCCCGGTAGGCGGCCCAGAAGGCGAAAACGGGGGCGGCGACGACGGTGGCGACGACGGTCGTCGTGACGGCACGCGCGCGTAGGCGGTCCCTTCGGGCGGCCCGGTCCTTGGGATCCATCGGGAAGCCGCGCCGGTCGAAGCGCGGCGCGGCGGCGCCCCGCGCGCGCGGGAGGTGTGCCATGGCCGCATGCAGGGCCGCGCGGGGCGCCTCCAGGACGGGCAGCTCGGCGGGGGTGACGGCGGCGCCGGGCCAGCGGCCGGGGACCGCGCGCTCGGCCGTACGGCGGCAGCGCGGACAGTCGTCGACGTGCCGGACGAGTTCGCGGCGCACGGCGGCGCTGAGCACCAGCTGGTTGTCGCCGGTGAGGCGGGCCACTCCCGGGCAGCCGCCGGTCTCGACGACGGCGAGGGCCGCGCGCGTGCGCTCGACCTCGCAGGCGGCGGAGGCGAGCAGTTCGCGGGCGGCGGCCGGGTCCATGCCGAGGACGGCGGCGACCTCGTGGGCGGCGAGATGGTGGCGCACGGCGAGTTCGAGCGCCTCGCGCTGCTCCGGGGTGGTGCCGGCGGCCTCCGGCCAGGCGAGCAGGGCCAGTTCGCGCCGGCGCTGCTCCTGGGCCTCCTCGGAGACCGGTGGGGTGGCGGACTGGTGGCGCTCGGCGCCGACGCGACCCGCCGCGTGGGTGGCCTGACGTTTCTGCTTGGCCTCGGTCAGCTTGCGCAGGCAGGCCCAGCGGGCCAGCGCGTACAGCCAGGCCCTGCGGTCGTCGGCCGCGTCCGGGCCTCGGCGCTTGTCGGCGAGCGCGAGGACGTCGCCCAGGGCGGCGGTCGCGGTGTCGTGGTCGCACAGCACGGACAGGCAGTAGGTGAACAGGCCGTCCACATAGGGCTCGTAGCGCGCGGGCGGGCGCTGCGCCAGCGTGCCCGCCGCCGCGCGGTCGCGCCCCTCCCGGTGCGCCCGGTGTGCGCCGGTGGTGCGGGTCGAGGTCTCCGGACTGCTGCTCATCACCCGTGGACCGTAGGCGGCGGGAGTTGGGCCCTTCGGCCCACTTGAGCACATTTAATCCGTACGGGTGAAACGATCCCTCAATAGGGGACAGCAACGACTGATTCGGTGGCTCGTTCCCGACGGGGGTGGCCGGTTCCAGCAGGTACACGGTGGTGAGGGACGGGGCGTCCCGGGCGCCTGCGGCGGTCGCCGCCCGGGTTGTCAGTGGCGGCGGTTACGGTTCGTGCATGGCTGCCCGTACGAAGTCCGCCAAGGAGCGTCCGTCCTACCGCTGCACCGAGTGTGGCTGGCAGACGGCCAAGTGGCTCGGTCGCTGCCCCGAGTGCCAGGCCTGGGGGACGATCGAGGAGTACGGCGCGCCCGCGGTCCGTACGACGGCACCGGGCCGCGTCACCACCTCCGCCGTGCCCATCGGCCAGGTCGACGGCCGGCAGGCCACCGCCCGCTCCACCGGCGTGCCCGAGCTGGACCGGGTGCTCGGCGGCGGTCTGGTGCCCGGCGCGGTGGTCCTGGTCGCGGGCGAACCCGGCGTCGGCAAGTCGACACTGCTGCTGGACGTGGCGGCCAAGTCGGCGAGCGACGAGCACCGCACTCTCTATGTGACCGGCGAGGAGTCGGCGAGCCAGGTCCGGCTGCGCGCCGACCGCATCAAGGCCATCGACGACCATCTGTACCTCGCCGCCGAGACCGACCTGGCCGCCGTGCTCGGCCACTTGGACGCGGTGAAGCCGTCCCTGCTGATCCTCGACTCGGTGCAGACCATCGCCTCCCCGGAGATCGACGGCGCCCCCGGCGGCATGTCCCAGGTGCGCGAGGTGGCGGGCGCCCTGATCCGCGTCTCCAAGGAGCGTGGCATGGCCACGCTCCTTGTGGGCCATGTCACCAAGGACGGCGCCATCGCGGGCCCGCGCCTGCTGGAGCACCTCGTGGACGTCGTGCTGAGCTTCGAGGGCGACCGGCACGCGCGCCTGCGTCTCGTGCGAGGCGTCAAGAACCGCTACGGCACCACGGACGAGGTCGGCTGCTTCGAGCTGCACGACGAGGGGATCACGGGCCTCGCCGACCCGAGCGGCCTGTTCCTGACCCGCCGGGCCGAGCCGGTGCCCGGCACCTGCCTGACCGTCACCCTGGAGGGCCGCCGCCCGCTGGTCGCCGAGGTCCAGGCGCTCACCGTCGACTCCCAGATCCCCTCCCCCAGGCGGACCACGTCCGGCCTGGAGACCTCCCGCGTCTCGATGATGCTGGCCGTCCTGGAACAGCGCGGCCGGATCAGCGCTCTGGGCAAAAGGGACATCTACTCCGCGACGGTCGGCGGTGTGAAGTTGTCGGAGCCCGCCGCGGACCTCGCCATCGCCCTCGCCCTGGCTTCGGCGGCCAGCGACACCCCCCTCCCGAAGAACCTCGTCGCGATCGGCGAAGTCGGCCTCGCGGGCGAGGTCAGACGGGTCACGGGCGTCCAGCGCCGGCTCTTCGAGGCACACCGCCTGGGCTTCACGCACGCGCTCGTTCCGGGCGATCCCGGCAAGATCCCGTCCGGCATGAAGGTACTGGAGGTAGCGGACATAGGGGACGCCCTGAGAGTCCTTCCGCGCTCGCGTCGGCGAGAGGCCCCACGGGACGACGAGGACCGCCGGTAGACTTTGCCCAGGTCTCGCCCGTCCGTACGAACCACGTGTGCGAAACGGGAGCGCCCCAGAACCTGCGACCGGAGGAGTGCAGTGGCAGCCAACGACCGGGCGTCAGCTCCCGGAAAGGCCGGCGGTAGTTCCGGTGCCGATGGCCTCATGCGCGCCTCACTGAGCGCCGTGGCTCCCGGCACGGCGCTGCGCGACGGCCTTGAGCGGGTCCTGCGCGGCAACACCGGCGGCCTCATCCTGCTCGGCTCCGACAAGACCGTCGAATCGATGTGTACGGGCGGTTTCGTCCTGGATGTCGAGTTCACGGCGACGCGACTGCGGGAGCTGTGCAAGCTCGACGGCGGCATCGTGCTGTCCTCCGACCTGTCGAAGATCCTCCGGGCGGGCGTCCAACTGCTCCCGGACCCGACGATCCCGACGGAGGAGACGGGCACCCGGCACCGCACCGCGGACCGCGTGAGCAAGCAGGTCGGCTTCCCGGTCGTCTCGGTCTCCCAGTCGATGCGGCTGATCGCCCTGTACGTCGACGGCCAGCGCCGCGTCCTGGAGGACTCGGCGGCGATCCTCTCCCGCGCCAACCAGGCCCTCGCGACCCTGGAGCGCTACAAGCTCCGCCTCGACGAGGTCGCGGGCACGCTGTCCGCGCTGGAGATCGAGGACCTGGTGACCGTCCGGGACGTCTCGGCGGTCGCCCAGCGCCTCGAGATGGTCCGCCGCATCGCCACCGAGATCGCCGAGTACGTGGTCGAGCTCGGCACGGACGGGCGTCTCCTCGCCCTGCAGCTGGACGAGTTGATCGCCGGCGTGGAACCCGAGCGCGAGCTGGTCGTCCGCGACTACGTCCCCGAGCCCACCGCGAAACGCTCCCGCACGGTCGACGAGGCGCTGTACGAACTCGACGCCCTCAGCCATGCCGAGCTCCTCGAACTGACCACCGTGGCAAGGGCGTTGGGTTACACCGGTTCTCCGGAGGCGCTGGACTCCGCGGTGTCGCCGCGCGGCTTCCGACTGCTGGCCAAGGTGCCGAGGCTGCCGGGGGCGATCATCGACCGGCTGGTGGAGCACTTCGGCGGCCTGCAGAAGCTGCTCGCCGCGAGCGTGGACGACCTGCAGACGGTGGACGGGGTCGGCGAGGCGCGGGCGCGGAGCGTGCGGGAGGGGCTGTCGCGACTGGCGGAGTCTTCGATCCTGGAGCGGTACGTCTAGGTCGGCTCGCCCTCAGCCGGGCAGCCCTAGTCGTTCTCCAGCACGAACGACGCCTGCGCCGTCCCGAACCCCGGTGTCTTCGCCTCCACCAGATACGTCCCGGCCGCGGCCGACCCCGCAGGAGGCGTCGCACACTGCGGAGCACTCGGCTTGCGGTCCCACTTCACGGTGTACGTGATGCCGGCGCCGGCGGGCGCCCGGAAGACGAGGCTGCCGGAGACCTTGGGGCAGTCGGCGGAGGACCAGTACGCGTC
The DNA here is from genome assembly GCF_042870385.1 of Streptomyces sp. NPDC006602. Taxonomy (NCBI): domain Bacteria; kingdom Bacillati; phylum Actinomycetota; class Actinomycetes; order Kitasatosporales; family Streptomycetaceae; genus Streptomyces; species Streptomyces sp. NPDC006602. The sequence goes on from NZ_JBIAHG010000018.1 coordinate 19,207, forward strand.
CTCGCTGCCCGCCTGAGTGATCGTCAACACCGCGTTCTTCGGGCCGAGATCGACCTTGCAGTCGCCGGCGGAGGAGTTCGTGGCGGTCAGCAACAGGGTGGGCGTCTGACCGGGCTCGTACGCGTTGTGCAGGCTGTGCACGCTCAACTTCACGGCGCTCGCAGTGCAGTTGGGGAGCGCGGAGCTCGCCGGGAGCGCGTCGTCCTGGCCCACGCCGGTGCCCGCACCGCCACCGGTCGTACCGCCGACGGAGCCCTCCGACCCACCGCTGCCGGAGCCGGAACCAGCGCCCGCAGCCGACCCGGAACCGTCCCCCGAGCCGTCACCGGATCCGCCGTCCGACCCCGACCCGCCGGAGCCACCGCCGCTCGACTCGTCCCGCCCGCCCGGCGCCTGACTGATCGCGGGCCCGGAGCCGGACGGCCCCGGTGTGATCGTCGAGGGCGAGGGATTCTTGTCGTTGGGTCCGTCGGCACCGTTGTTGCCGCCTCCGCCGCCCGAGGAGACGATCCAGGCGATCAACAGCGCCAACAGGGCCATCACAGACAGCAGTACAACCCTCCGTCGCCAGTAGATGGAGGAGGGAAGCGGCCCGACCGGATTGCGCAGAGATCCCACGGCGCAAACTGTACGAGAGATCGGAGCCTGCGCTGGCCCCACCCGCCGCCCGGGGTCACAACTTTTCCGGATCATCATCCCGGAACCGGCTGCTCGCCCCTGTCCTTCGTCAGGTGCGGCTCCCGACGATCGCAAGCTGTGACGGTACCGGCCCGCCGCATACCGTCCGTGACCATGGGCTTCGAGGACACCGAGCCCTACCGCGACATCACCGACGCCGGGGTGAGGTGCTCAAGTCCGGCTTCGCGGAGGAGCGTCCGTGTCATGCGGTCACCGACACGGCCCCTCCCTCACCGCCTGTCCGCCGCCCGGCGACTGGTCCTTCCCCAAGGCCGTCGTTGACGTATCGGGCGACCTTGGGCGACAGGAACGCGCCGCCGCCCGCCACCGCCCGTACCCCCGCGATCAGTTGGTACGGGTCGCCGGACTTGAGCGCGAGGGCCGCCCACAGGAGGCAGGCCCGCACGACAAGAGGGCGTTCCATCCGCCCGACGCTACAAGGGACAGGCGGGGCGGCACTGCTGTCGATCGTCAGGTCCTGTCGCTCCCAGGGGTGGCGGTACGCCCGAGGCACCGCCTCCGCATGGCAGGATCGGTAGGCCATGACTGTTCCCACGAAGTCCCCGCACCCCGCGAACAGCCCCGTCGACGACGCCCTCGGCGAGCCGCTCCACGCCCCCGTCATCGACTGGTTCGACGAGCATGCCCGCGACCTGCCTTGGCGGCGGCCCGAAGCCGGTCCGTGGGGGGTGATGGTCAGCGAGTTCATGCTGCAGCAGACGCCGGTGAACCGCGTCCTGCCCGTCTACGAGCAGTGGCTGGCCCGCTGGCCGCGCCCCGCCGACCTGGCCGCGGACGCCCCGGGCGAGGCGGTGCGCGCCTGGGGCCGGCTCGGTTATCCACGCCGCGCCCTGCGGCTGCACGGAGCGGCGGTCGCCATAAAGGAACGACACGGCGGCGACGTACCGACGCAGCACGGACAGCTGCTCGCGCTGCCCGGCATCGGCGAGTACACGGCCGCGGCCGTCGCCTCGTTCGCGTACGGGCAGCGGCACGCGGTCCTGGACACCAATGTCCGCCGGGTCTTCGCGCGGGCCGTCACCGGTGTGCAGTACCCGCCGAACGCCACCACCGCCGCCGAACGCAAGCTGGCCCGCGCGCTGCTGCCCGAGGACGAGCGGACCGCCGCCCGCTGGGCCGCCGCCTCCATGGAGCTCGGCGCGCTGGTGTGCACGGCCAAGAACGAGACCTGTCACCGCTGCCCGATCACCGCGCAGTGCGCCTGGCGGCTCGCGGGCAAGCCGGAGCACGACGGCCCGCCGCGCCGCGGACAGACCTACGCCGGTACGGACCGCCAGGTGCGCGGCAAGCTGCTGGCCGTGCTGCGGGAGGCACACGCTCCCGTCCCTCAGGCGGCGCTCGACCGGGTGTGGCACGAGCCGGTGCAGCGCGCCCGGGCGCTCGACGGTCTGGTCGCGGACGGTCTGGTGGAGCCACTCCAGGGTGGTTTGTATCGGCTGCCGTTGACGTAACGGCGAGGGCAAGGCGGTGACAAATCGCCCTGCACCACCTCCTTTTGGTACAACACCCGGCGCTGCGCTCACTGTTGTTACACAACCGACGGACAGCCGAGCGCTAGCCGCAGGCTGCTTCGGACAGCCCCGTGACAACGCCTCCGTAGCTTCATTTCCGTGCCCGACAGGCACCACAGGCAATGAATCCGACGGCGAACAGGCCGGCCGGGAACGGGGAGCGGGAGGCGGTCACCATGGCGCAGGGCGAGGTGCTCGAGTTCGAGGAGTACGTACGCACCCGGCAGGACGCGCTGTTGCGCAGCGCCCGCCGACTGGTCCCGGACCCTCTCGACGCGCAGGACCTGCTCCAGACCGCGCTCGTGCGGACGTACGGCCGTTGGGAGGGCATAGCCGACAAGCGGCTCGCCGACGCGTACCTGCGCCGGGTGATGATCAACACGCGTACCGAGTGGTGGCGGGCCCGCAAGCTGGAGGAGGTGCCGACCGAGCAGCTCCCGGACGCCTCGGTCGACGACGCCACCGAGCAGCACGCGGACCGTGCGCTGCTGATGGACGTCATGAAGGTGCTCGCCCCCAAGCAGCGCAGCGTCGTCGTGCTGCGACACTGGGAGCAGATGTCCACGGAGGAGACGGCCGCCGCCCTCGGCATGTCGGCCGGAACGGTCAAGAGCACGCTGCACCGGGCGCTCGCCCGGCTCCGCGAGGAGCTGGAGAGCAGGGACAACGAAGAGCGCGCCGCACGCGCGCTGGAGCGTGAGGAGCGGGAGTGCTGCGCGGCCTAGGCGCGAGGGCCGGTGACATCGGGCGCCGGGCCGGTGGGGGTTCCGACGGCAGTGGACCCCCCCGGCCCGGATCCGTACCACCGGCGCGCGGGACCTTCCAGGCGGCGATCACGGCAGTGGCCGTGCTCGCCGCCCTCACCCTTTTCGTGTCCGCCTGCGGCACCGGAGGCACCGGCGCCCGTGACGAGGGCCCGGCCCGCACCGACTCGGTGGCGGGCGCGGCCTCCTCGCCCTCTCCCGCTTCCTCCGCGACGGCCGCGCGCGTGGACGCGGTGCGGCTCGTCAAGGACGATCCGCACGTGTCCGCGGACGTCAAGCGCGAGCTGAAGCCGTGCACGGGCGACGAGTACCCGGTCGACGTGTCGTACGGCGAGCTGACCTCAGGAGCGTCCGACGACATCGTCGTCAACGTGCTGACCTGCGGTGACGCGGTTGGAATCGGCTCGTACGTGTACCGCGAGGAGGGCAGGTCCTACCAGAATGTCTTCAAGGCCGAGGAGCCCCCGCTCTACGCGGAGATCGACCGTGGCGCCCTGGTGGTGACGAGGCAGGTGTACGCGAAGGGCGACCCGGTGTCGAGTCCGTCCGGCGAGGAGGTCAGTACGTACGTCTGGACCACGGACCGCTTCGTCCGGAAGTACAAGACGCGTACGGAGTACAGCAACGCCGTGGGCGGCGGCGAACCGACGCCGGTTCCGGACAGCTGACCCGCCTGCCCGCCTGTCGAAGACGGTGTGAACCGATCGGGGCACCTGAACCGATCACTTGGTAGCGACACGGCACGGGCAGTCAGTCACGACCGCACCAGCCACGACGGCACAAGTCACGACAGCACAAGTCACGACAGCACAAGTCACGACACAAGGACGAGAGCAGAGAGCGATCCGGATGGCAGACCAGACCCACGTTCTGTTCGTCGAGGACGACGACGTCATCCGCGAGGCCACCCAGCTCGCCCTGGAGCGGGACGGCTTCGCGGTCAGCGCCATGCCCGACGGGCTGTCGGGCCTGGAGGCGTTCCGCGCGGATCGCCCCGACATCGCCCTGCTGGACGTCATGGTCCCGGGCCTCGACGGGGTCTCGCTGTGCCGCCGGATCCGTGACGAGTCGACCGTCCCGGTGATCATGCTGTCCGCGCGCGCCGACTCGATCGATGTCGTGCTGGGCCTGGAGGCCGGCGCCGACGACTACGTGACCAAGCCCTTCGACGGCGCGGTCCTGGTCGCCCGGATCCGCGCGGTGCTGCGCCGCTTCGGACACGCGAGCGGCGGCGACCGTACGGACGACTCCGCCGCCCCGGCGGCCGGCGGCGGGCTGCTGACCTTCGGCGAACTGGAGATCGACACCGAGGGCATGGAGGTTCGCCGGGCCGGAGAGCCGGTGGGGCTCACCCCCACCGAGATGCGGCTCCTCCTCGAGTTCTCCTCCGCACCGGGCACGGTGCTCTCGCGCGACAAGCTTCTCGAGCGCGTGTGGGACTACGGCTGGGGCGGTGACACACGGGTCGTCGACGTCCATGTGCAGCGGCTGCGTACGAAGATCGGCCAGGACCGGATCGAGACGGTTCGCGGCTTCGGCTACAAGTTGAAGGCCTGAGCAGGGGTATGCGGGGGAAACTTCGGCGCCCGAGCAGCGCGATTCCGGGCATTCGTACGGGACTGAGATGGAAGCTGAGCGCGGCCATCGCGCTGGTCGGCGCGCTGGTGGCGATCACGCTCAGCCTCGTCGTGCACAACGCGGCCCGGGTCTCGATGCTGGACAACGCGCGCGACCTCGCCGACGAGCGCGTCCAGATCGCGCAGCGCAACTACGAGGTGGCCCAGCGGCCGAACTTCCCCAACATCAAGATCGACGACCCGGAACTGCCGATGGCACTGCGGGCGAAGGTCGAACACGGTCGCCGGGCCACCTACGTCTCCGACCGGCCGGACGGCGTGCCGGACATCTGGGCCGCCGTGCCGGTCAAGGGCGGGCACGTGCTGTCACTGCACACCGGGTTCACCGACCGCAGCACCGACATCCTCAACGACCTGGACCAGGCCCTGGTGATCGGCTCCATCGCGGTCGTTCTCGGTGGCAGCGCGCTCGGCGTGCTCATCGGCGGGCAGCTGTCGCGCCGGCTGCGCAAGGCCGCCGCCGCGGCGAACCAGGTCGCGGGGGGCGAGTCGAACGTGCGGGTGCGGGACGCCATCGGCGGGGTCGTACGGGACGAGACCGACGATCTGGCGAGCGCGGTGGACGCGATGGCGGACGCGTTGCAGCAGCGGCTGGAGGCGGAGCGCCGGGTCACCGCGGACATCGCGCATGAGCTGCGTACGCCGGTGACCGGGCTGCTTACGGCCGCCGAACTGCTGCCGCCCGGCCGGCCGACGGAGCTGGTCCTCGACCGGGCGAAGGCCATGCGCACGCTCGTCGAGGACGTGCTGGAGGTGGCCCGCCTCGACGGTGCCTCCGAGCGGGCCGAGCTGCAGGACATCATGCTGGGCGAGTTCGTCAGCCGGCGGGTCGCGGCGAAGGACCCCGCGATCGAGGTCCGCGTGGTCCACGAGTCCGAGGTGACGACCGACCCGCGACGCCTGGAGCGCGTGCTGTTCAACCTGCTCGCCAACGCCGCCCGGCACGGCAAGCCGCCGATCGAGGTCACCGTCGAGGGCCGGGTCATCCGGGTTCGCGACCACGGCCCCGGCTTCCCCGAGGACCTCCTGGCCGAGGGCCCGAGCCGCTTCCGCACCGGCAGCGCCGACCGGGCCGGCCACGGCCACGGCCTGGGCCTGACCATCGCGGCCGGGCAGGCCAGGGTGCTCGGCGCCCGGCTGACCTTCCGCAACGTACGGCTCGCGGGCGCGCCGGACGAGGTCCCGGCGGAGGGGGCCGTGGCGGTGCTGTGGCTGCCGGAGCACGCGCCGACTAACACGGGGAGCTATCCGATGATGCCGGGATCGGGGAGATGAGCTAGCAGGACCAGTCCTTCTCCGTGTCGAGGCCGCCCTCACGGGGCTGGGTGAAGGAGAACCAGTTGCCGGAGTCGTCCCGGAACAGAGCCTCCGTGCCGTAGGGACGCTCCTGCGGCTCCTGCAGGAACTCCACGCCGCGGTCCTTGAGCTTCTGGTAGTCGCCGTGGATGTCGTCGGTGGTCAACACGCCCGCGCCGAGCGCCCCCTTGGCCACCAGCTTCTTGATCATTTCGGCGGACTCCGGGTCCATCGCGCCCCCGCCCGGGACCATCAGCGTCAGTTCGACGTCGGGCTGGTTCGGGGAGCCGACGGTGAGCCAGCGCATGCCGCCCTCGCCCATCGTCATGTCCGTACGTACCTCGAGGCCCAGCTTCTCCGTGTAGAACTCCTTGGCCCGGTCCTGGTCGAGGACCCAGACGGTCGAGATGGCGAGACCCTTGATCATGATGTGCTCCTCGTGGCGGTGTCGGTGCCTTGTTGCCCGTGCCGGTGTCTTGTCCCTCACGGTAGGCACCGGCGCCCTCAGACCGCTTCTCCAGAATTGCGCTCTGCCCGGCCCGGGGCCGATCGGAATCCTCCGACCCAGAGCATGGCGTAACAGCCCGGTATGAGGGCGGCCCCGCGACCCACGTGCTTCCTGCGGTACTCAGTGGGTGTCAGCCCGGTCCACGCCTTGAAGCGGGCCGAGAACGTGCCGAGGCTGCTGAAGCCGACGAGGTGGCAGACCTCCGTGACCGTCAGGTTGGCGGTGCGCAGCAGGTCTTCGGCGCGGTCGATGCGGCGGTGCGTGAGGTACTGGCCCGGTGTCTCGCCGTACGCCTCCTTGAAGGAGCGTATGAAGTGGTAGCGCGAGTACCCGGCGTGCGCGGCCACCGCGTCCAGGTCGAGCTCCGGGTCCGCCCAGTCCCGGTCCATGGCATCCTTGGCCAGCCGCACCTGCCGCAACTTGTCCATGCGACCGATGGTGACACGTGGGTCCGACAACGGTCCCGGTCGTGCCCGGGCATGACGCCGGGGCCGTCTTGCCCAGACATACGGAAGCCCCCGGGGGCCGTCTTGCCCCCGGGGGTCGTCATTCCCGGATACGACGGAAGTCCCGGGGGGTCGTCGCGCCCGGACATGACGAAGGCCCCCCGGGGGCGGACACCGCCTGGAGGGCCTTCGGCTCACGCGGGGGGGTCAGAGGGCCTCGGCCATCGGCGCGGGCGCCGACGAACCGTCCGCTTCGTCCTCCGCCGCCTTCGGTCCCGCTCCCTTGAGCGGAACCTCCTTCACGAACCACGCCGCCACCATCGCGACCACCGCCACCGCCGCCCCCAGCAGGAACGCCGAGTGCGTGCCGGCCGACACCGCGTGCTTGTAGGCCTCCTGCGCCGCCTCCGGCAGCTTCGCCATGCTGGCCGCGTCGAGCTGCGCGGACTTCTCGGTCACCTTCGACCCCAGCGCACCGGCCCGCTCGGACATGACGTCCTGGACGCGGTTGTTGAACAGCGCGCCCATGATCGCGACGCCGAACGAGGAGCCGAGCGTACGGAAGAGGGTCGTGGACGAGGACGCGACGCCCATGTCCTTCATCTCCACGCTGTTCTGCGCGACAAGCATGGTGATCTGCATCAGACAGCCCATGCCGAGACCGACCACGGCCATGTACACGCCGGACGTGAACCTCGAGGTGTCCGTGTCCATCAGGGACAGCAGGTACAGCCCGACGGCCATGAGGACGCTGCCGACGATCGGGAAGACCTTGTACTTGCCGGTGTTCGTGGTGACCCGCCCCGCGACCATCGACGTGACGAGCATCGCGCCGAGCATCGGCAGGAGCAGCAGCCCGGAGTTGGTCGCGGAGGCGCCCTGCACCGACTGCTGGTACAGCGGCAGGAAGAGGGTGGCGCCGAACATCACGAAGCCGGTGATGAAGCCGATGACCGACATCAGCGAGAAGTTGCGGCTGCGGAAGATGTGCAGCGGTACGACCGGCTCGGCGGCCTTGGTCTGCCAGAACACGAACCCGATGAGCGAGGCGACACCGATCCCGATGAGCTCCATGATCCGCGCGGACGTCCAGGCGTACTGCGAACCGCCCCAGGTGGTGACGAGCACGATGGCGGTGATGCCCACGGTCAGCAGCCCGGCGCCCAGGTAGTCGATCCGCGCCTGCGCCCGCTTCTTGGGCAGGTGCAGTACGACGCTGATCGCGGCGAGCGCGACCACACCGAGCGGCAGGTTGATGTAGAAGGACCAGCGCCAGCCCCAGTTGTCGGTGATGGTGCCGCCGACCAGCGGACCGCCGATCATCGCGAGTGCCATGACGCCGGCCATCATTCCCTGGTACTTGCCGCGCTCCCGCGGCGGAATCAGGTCACCGATGATCGCCATGACGCCGACCATCAGACCGCCCGCGCCGAGACCCTGCACGGCGCGGAAGCCGATCAGCTGCCCCATGTCCTGGGCCATGCCGCTGAGCGCGGACCCGACCAGGAAGAGCACGATGGAGCTCATGAAGACGCCCTTGCGCCCGTACATGTCGCCGAGCTTGCCCCACAGCGGGGTGGAGGCGGCGGTCGCAAGCGTGTACGCGGTGACGACCCACGAGAGGTGTTCGAGTCCGCCGAGCTCGCCGACGATCGTCGGCATCGCGGTGCCCACGATCATGTTGTCGAGCATCGCGAGCATCATGGTGATCATGAGCGCGAGCAGGACGACCCGCACGCTCTTCGGTTGCTTCTCCGGCTCCGTCTCGACCGTCTGTGTGTCCGCCATCGTTTCCCACTCCCCTGGTACTGCTCCCGGCGGACTACTTACTTGCCGCCCGGCTAGTTGACTACACTCGGGAAAGTAGACCCGTAACTAGCCGGGCGTCAAGTAAGTTCTTGGAAAAGCGAGGAGTGCGACGATGGGCGGCACCATGGACGGCACCAGGCAGCGGCGCCGCGGGAACACCCGTCAGCGCATCCAGGACATCGCCCTCGAACTCTTCGCCGAGCAGGGCTACGAGAAGACCTCGCTGCGCGAGATCGCCGAGCGCCTGGACGTCACCAAGGCGGCGCTCTATTACCACTTCAAGACCAAGGAAGAGATCCTGGTCAGCATCTTCGAGGACCTGGCCAAGCCCATCGAGGACCTGATCGAGTGGGGCAAGGGCCAGCCGCACACCTTGGAGACGAAGCAGGAGATCGTACGGCGCTACAGCGACGCTCTGGTCGCCGCCGCGCCCCTGTTCCGCTTCATGCAGGAGAACCAGGCGACCGTACGCGAACTGCGCATCGGCGAGACGTTCAAGAACCGCATGCTCGGCATGCGGGACATCCTCATCGACCCGTCGGCGGACCTGGTCGACCAGGTCCGCTGCGTCAGCGCGATGTTCACGATGCACGCCGGGATGTTCGTCCTCCAGGACCTCGAGGGCGACCCCGAGGCCAAGCGCAGGGCGGTCCTGGAGGTCGCGACGGACCTGATCACACAGGCCCACCGCGGCACCGGCGGGTCCTCCGAGAGGTCTTAGAACTCCGCAGGCGGTCTCAGGACCCGTCAGGAGGTCTGGGACTCCGTCAGGAGGCTCAGACCTTCACACCCTTGGAGCGCAGGAAGGCGACCGGGTCGATGGCCGACCCGTAGTTGGCGGTCGTACGGATCTCGAAGTGCAGGTGCGGACCGCTGGAGTTGCCGGTGTTGCCGGACCGGGCGATGTGCTGACCGGTCTTGACGACCTGGCCGACCCTCACGTCGATCCGGGACAGGTGGGCGTACTGGGAGTACGTCCCGTTGCCGTGCTTGATGACGATGGCATTGCCGTACGCGGGACCGTCACCGGCGCCGTTGCCGCCGGCCTTGACGACGGTGCCGCCGTGCGCGGCCATGACGTTGGTGCCGCTCGCCACGGCGAAGTCCTGCCCGCTGTGGGTGGACTGCCACATGCCGCCGGCCTGGGCGAAGCTCGCGGACAGCGTGTACTTCTTCACCGGGTCCACCCAGGAGACGGCCTTCTTGCCCGTGGCGGTCCTGGTCGTGGTCTTGGCGACGGCGACGGTGGCCGCGCCCGTGTCGGCGGCTGCCGCGACCCCGGCCCCCAGGACGACCGACACTCCCAGGCCGGTGGCGAGCACGGCCGCACGGGTGCGGAGGACGGACGTACGGGAAGAACGGGACGAGACGCGCTGGGACATCGAAAACCTCATGGGGACGGGGACAGAGAAACCACCCGGCGCACAGACATCCGCCGGATGGGGCATCCCTTGGTAACCCGAAGCGCCATGGACTCCCAAAACGGTGATCTACGACGAAAGCTAGTACCTGACCCCAAAACTCCCTGCTTCTTGACAGAACCCCCATCGGAACTGAATCCGCCCAGAAGGGTAAATGTCGCGCGGGAGTTACGGGACGAAAGTTCTTTTTAGCCACCTTTCGCCCGTCTCATGATTTCCACTATTCCGCGTAGTAACGGACAAATCGCCTGTGCGGCATGTCACCGGGCCGCGAGATCCTCGATCTTTGAATTACCACGCCATGTGACGTACGTCTCTGGCCACTTACCGCCCAGTAACCCTACGGTTCCCCTCGCGCCACCCTCACCAACGAGCATGCACCCGACAACTGCAGAACGTCCGGACGTGAGAGGAACCCCCACATGACACGACGACGCCCCTGGGCGCGCCGCGCAGCCGTCACCGCCGTCTCCGCAGTCGCCCTCGCGGCGCTGGCCGTCCCCGCCGAGGCCGCGACGACGACCACAAGTACCGCCACGACCGCCACGGCCGCCGCCGCGGACGTCGACTACGCGACCTGGCAGAAGGACTGCCAGACCCTGATGGACCAGGCCCTGCCCTACCTGACGCAGCGCATCGCGAACATCAAGCCGGGCGAGAAGCAGGCCATCGTCTTCGACATCGACAACACCACCCTGGAGACGGACTTCGGCTTCAGCTACCCCCAGCCGGCCAACCGGCCGGTCCTGGACGTCGCCGAGTACGCCCAGGAGCACGGCGTCGCCCTGTTCTTCGTGACGGCACGGCCCGGCATCATCTACTCGGTGACCGACTACAACCTCGAGCACGTCGGCTACGAGGTCTCCGGTCTCTACGTCCGCAGCCTCGTCGACCTCTTCAAGGACGTCGCCGCCTACAAGACCGCCCAGCGCGTCGACATCGAGTCCAAGGGCTACACGATCATCGCGAACATCGGGAACAGCGCAACCGACCTCTCCGGCGGCCACGCCGAGAAGACCTACAAGCTGCCGGACTACGACGGCCAGCTCTCCTGATCCCCACGAACGCAAGCAGAAGGGGCCGGTGCTCGAAAGCACCGGCCCCTTCTGCTTGCCTCTGCGGACGTGAGGCTTACTTACACGTCCTTGCTCAGGTTGGGACCAGCCCCACCGGCCGCCTGCTCGATCGGCGGAACGTCCGGCAGTGCCGACTTCTCCTCACCCCGGAAGGTGAAGGTCTTGGCCTCGCCCTCGCCCTCGGTGTCCACGACCACGATGTGACCGGGACGCAGCTCGCCGAAGAGGATCTTCTCGGAGAGCGAGTCCTCGATCTCGCGCTGGATCGTCCGGCGCAGCGGCCGGGCGCCCAGGACGGGGTCGTAACCCTTCTGGGACAGCAGCTCCTTGGCGGACTGGGAGAGCTCGATGCCCATGTCCCGGTCCTTCAGGCGCTCGTCCACCTTGCCGACCATGAGGTCGACGATCCGCAGGATGTCGGCCTGGGTCAGCTGCGGGAAGACGACCACATCGTCGACGCGGTTGAGGAACTCGGGCCGGAAGTGCTGCTTGAGCTCGTCCGAGACCTTGTTCTTCATGCGCTCGTAGTTCGACTTCTTGTCGCCCGAGGCCGCGAAGCCCAGGTTGAAGCCCTTGGAGATGTCCCGGGTGCCGAGGTTGGTCGTCATGATGATGACCGTGTTCTTGAAGTCCACGACCCGGCCCTGGGAGTCGGTCAGGCGACCGTCCTCCAGGATCTGCAGCAGCGAGTTGAAGATGTCCGGGTGGGCCTTCTCGACCTCGTCGAAGAGGACGACGGAGAACGGCTTGCGGCGGACCTTCTCGGTCAGCTGGCCGCCCTCTTCGTAGCCCACGTATCCAGGGGGCGAACCGAAGAGACGCGACACCGTGTGCTTCTCGCTGAACTCCGACATGTCGAGGGAGATCAGCGCGTCCTCGTCGCCGAAGAGGAACTCGGCGAGCGCCTTGGACAGCTCGGTCTTACCGACACCGGACGGGCCGGCGAAGATGAACGAACCACCGGGACGCTTCGGGTCCTTGAGGCCCGCACGCGTACGACGGATCGCCTTCGACAGCGCCTTGACGGCGTCGACCTGGCCGATGACCCGCTTGTGGAGCTCGTCCTCCATCCGCAGCAGACGCGAGGACTCCTCCTCGGTCAGCTTGAAGACCGGGATGCCGGTGGCGGTCGCGAGGACCTCGGCGATCAGCTCGCCGTCGACCTCGGCCACGACGTCCATGTCGCCGGCCTTCCACTCCTTCTCCCGCTTGGCCTTCGCGGCGAGGAGCTGCTTCTCCTTGTCGCGCAGGGAGGCGGCCTTCTCGAAGTCCTGCGAGTCGATCGCGGACTCCTTGTCGCGGCGGACGCCGGCGATCTTCTCGTCGAACTCGCGCAGGTCCGGCGGCGCGGTCATCCGGCGGATGCGCATCCTCGAGCCGGCCTCGTCGATCAGGTCGATCGCCTTGTCCGGCAGGAAGCGGTCCGAGATGTACCGGTCGGCCAAAGTGGCGGCCTGGACCAGCGCCTCGTCCGTGATGGAGACCCGGTGGTGGGCCTCGTACCGGTCGCGCAGACCCTTGAGGATCTCGATGGTGTGCGGCAGGGACGGCTCCGCGACCTGGATGGGCTGGAAGCGGCGCTCGAGGGCCGCGTCCTTCTCCAGGTGCTTGCGGTACTCGTCCAGCGTGGTCGCACCGATGGTCTGCAGCTCACCGCGGGCCAGCATCGGCTTCAGGATCGAAGCGGCGTCGATGGCGCCCTCGGCGGCACCCGCACCGACCAGCGTGTGCAGCTCGTCGATGAACAGGATGATGTCGCCGCGGGTGCGGATCTCCTTGAGGACCTTCTTCAGGCGCTCCTCGAAGTCACCGCGGTAGCGGGAGCCGGCGACCAGCGCGCCGAGGTCCAGGGTGTAGAGGTGCTTGTCCTTGAGGGTCTCGGGCACCTCGCCCTTGACGATGGCCTGGGCGAGGCCCTCCACGACGGCGGTCTTGCCGACGCCGGGCTCACCGATCAGGACCGGGTTGTTCTTCGTACGGCGGGACAGCACCTGCATGACCCGCTCGATCTCCTTCTCGCGCCCGATGACCGGGTCGAGCTTGGACTCACGAGCGGCCTGGGTGAGGTTCCGGCCGAACTGGTCGAGGACCAGGGACGTCGAGGGGGTGCCCTCGGCAGGCCCGCCGGCGGCGGCGGTCTCCTTGCCCTGGTAACCGGAGAGCAGCTGGATGACCTGCTGCCGCACCCGGTTGAGATCTGCGCCCAGCTTGACCAGGACCTGGGCGGCGACACCCTCGCCCTCACGGATCAGGCCGAGCAGGATGTGCTCCGTGCCGATGTAGTTGTGGCCGAGCTGAAGGGCCTCGCGGAGCGACAGCTCCAGGACCTTCTTGGCACGGGGGGTGAAGGGAATGTGCCCGGACGGGGCCTGCTGGCCCTGGCCGATGATCTCCTCCACCTGCTGGCGGACCGCCTCGAGCGAAATCCCGAGGCTCTCAAGGGCCTTGGCGGCGACACCCTCACCCTCGTGGATCAGGCCCAGGAGGATGTGCTCGGTGCCGATGTAGTTGTGGTTGAGCATCCGGGCTTCTTCCTGAGCCAGGACGACAACCCGCCGCGCGCGGTCGGTGAACCTCTCGAACATCGTTAATCGCTCCTCAGAGCGGTCAGGCAGTGGGGGGAACTTCCCCTCCCTGTCCTTCCGCAGCTTAGTCCCGCAAGCGGGGACCGCTCATTCCAACTGCCGACACCGTCCTTGGCCTCCTGACCCCGAACGCCGACATCTGCTCCAACCTGATGGTGCGAGACGATGTTCCCGCAGGCCAAGCAGTTACCCCTACCATCAATACGCCGATGGCGAACGTGAGACGGCCCGTTCTGCGTGTCGACCCCTCCCACTAGGGATGTCTTACCCGCTGCGACCGACAGTCCATGCCAGGCGCCCCGGATCCCTCCGCTATGGGCGAACAACCTTGCGCCTCCCCACGCTCCCGAAGGCTCCCTCTTCGGGCACTCTGTGCATTCGACTGCACACCCAACGTAACTTCCGGCCTCTTCCGACGGTTGCGCTTGGCATGGTTGGCACCCTCCCCCCGGTCACCACCGAACTCACCACGGTTCCTCATCCTCGACGGCCGCTCGATCCGAGCGATCAGGTCCGCCGCTGGTACGAGAACGAACTGGGCTGGCCGACGGTGCCCACGAGCGCGGAAAACCCCGAATCTCCGGTACGGCTCCGCGTGGGCCCGCGCTTCGATGTCCTGGACGTGCCGGTGGAGGCGGGCCGGCCGGCGCTGAGGCACCTCGCGCCGGGCTCTCCGGTGGCCGTGCGGGGTGACCGGATGCGGCTGCTGGTGGCGGCGGGCAGCGCGGAGGAAGTGCCGGGGGTCCTGGACTGGCTGGAGTGGGGAGCGCTGACGCTCGACCTCACGGCGATCGGCGAGGGCGGCGTCATGGACGCGCCGCCACCCCCGGAGCCGGGCCGGGCCGGGGTACGTCCGCTGCTGCCGGGCCTGGGCTGCCCGGGAGCCGAGCAGGGGGCCGCCGTGTGGCTGCGGCCCCCCGTGCCCGGGTGCGAGGCCGAGGCCTCGCTGCCGACGTTGTCGGCCGTGGGGGGCGGTGGGGGCGCCCCCGATCTGGTGCGAGTTGTGGCCACGGTGGCAACGCAGTGCCACCGCCTGTGGCTGCGGCGCGCGTGCGCGCGGCAGCTCACCTGCCCGTAGCGGCAGCTCACCTGCCCGTAAGTGCCGTGAGCCGTGATCAGCCGTTGGCCTTCTCGTATGCCTCACGAATGGTCGCGGGAACACGGCCGCGGTCATTGACCTCGTAACCGTTCTCCTTGGCCCACGCGCGGATCTGCGCGGTGTCCTGGCTGCCACCGGAAGCGGCACGCGCCTTTCCGCGTCCACCCGAAGTACGGCCTCCGGTACGACGACCGCCCTTCACGTAAGGGTCAAGAAGGCCGCGCAGCTTGTCCGCATTGGCGGTCGTGAGATCGATCTCGTACGTCTTGCCGTCCAACGCGAACGTGACGGTCTCGTCCGCCTCGCCGCCGTCGAGGTCATCGACAAGAAGGACCTGAACCTTCTGTGCCACCGGATTTCCTTTCATCCCATACTTGAGGGCCGGGGGCCTGCGGCGTCCGCCGTTTCGCCGTCCCCTGATATATGCAGTACTGCAGTACGTCGGAAAGCAAACCGCTTTTGCCGGGAAAACACAAACCCCCGGCAGAGACTGCCGGGCCCGCTCCAGTCCGGAAACGTGCGCGTTTCGGACATAGGGCACCTGGGCAGGGTGAGCCCCGTCGGAATAGGCCTCGCTCGCGGGCCTTGTCATCCCTTCGCGCCTTGTCACCGCCGGGCGATCACAGATGCAGAAGCATCCGACTGTTGCCCAAGGTGTTCGGTTTCACTCGTTCGAGACCGAGGAACTCCGCCACGCCTTCGTCATAGGAACGCAGTAGCTCCGCGTAGACATCGGTGTCAACGGGCGTCTCACCGATCTCGACGAAGCCGTGCTTGCCGAAGAAGTCCACTTCGAAGGTCAGACAGAAAACTCGACGAACGCCGAGCCAGCGCGCGGTGTGCAGCAACTTCTCCAGCAACTGATGGCCGACACCGGCGCCCTTCAGTCCGGGCTTCACGGCGAGAGTGCGGACTTCCGCGAGGTCTTCCCACATCACATGCAGGGCACCACAGCCGACGACCTCGGCGTTGTCGTCCCGTTCGGCGACCCAGAACTCCTGGATGTCCTCGTAAAGGGTCACCGTCGCTTTGTCGAGCAGGATGCCGCCGCGGACGTACGCGTCAAGGAGTCGTCGTACGGCCGGGACATCGCCGGTGCGGGCCCTCCGGACGGTGATGGCTTTTGCGGTGACTTCGGGACTCTCCGCGGAGCCACTCTCCGCTGAGCTCTCTGCTGACATGTGCGGACGCTATCGCCCGCCGCCCTCCGCCGCCGAGCCGGGGTTCTCCTCAGCGGTATCAGAGGCGGCCGGCGGAGCGGCTTCGGGTGTTTCCGGGCCCTGCACCATCCGGACGGCGTCCCTCAGGGCGTGGCGCTGTTCCTCGCTCATCATGCCGAAGAAGGCGACGAGAGCGGCCGCTGGGTTGTCGCTCTGCGACCAGGCGTCGTTCATCAGGGCGGCGGCGTAGGCGGCCCGGGTCGAGACCGCCTCATATCGATAGGCCCGGCCTTCCGCCTCACGGCGCACCCAGCCCTTCTGGTGGAGATTGTCCAAAACGGTCATCACCGTGGTGTACGCGATGGACCGTTCCTGCTGAAGGTCTTCCAGGACTTCTCGAACGGTCACCGGGCGGTTCCACTTCCACACCCGCGTCATGACCGCGTCTTCGAGTTCTCCCAATGGGCGAGGCACAGCTCAGCACATTAGTGGGAGTTCCCGGCATTCGCTCGGTGGACGTGCGCTTTCGTCGACAAACAGCACAAAAAGGGCGTACGACTCGTGGATTTTTCGAGTCGTACGCCGGTGAGGTCGGCAGGCTCTCGGCCGGCCTCAGGCCTCGGTCTTGCCGGAGGCAGAGGCCTGACGAGCCCTCTCCGCGCGCGCGAGGGCGGCGTCCACGGCCGCGTCCTCCTTGGCCTTGTTGGCCCCACCCTGGGTCTTCACGATCACCCGGATCAGGCCGATGAAGAACACAGCCATGACGACCGGGGGCACGAGGGCGGAGACGTAGTCCATACGTCCAGAGTAGCCACGCACCGGACGCCGACCGGGCCGGGGTGGGGCGCAACGGGCCGCGCGCCGTCAGCCGGCGGCGAGCTGCTGAGGAGGCTCGGAAGGCGGTGGGGCGGCGGGCTTGCGGCGCGGGAACACCTCGCCGGGGGTGGGAATGGGCCGCGACGGCTTGGGAGTGTCGGGCACCGGGGACTTGGGCGCGGGCCGCTCGGCGGGCTTCTGCGCGGGCTTCTTGGCCGGGCCGGGGGCGGGATCCTTGGCGAGCCCGCCGGCAAGCTCCCCGACGGCCCATTTCTCCGCACGCCGCTCCTCCTCCGGTTCGGGGAGCTCCTCAGGTGACGCGGAGAGCCCTCCTGGCAGCGCCAGAAGGCGCGTACGGGAGGCGGGCACCGTCGGGGTGGGTCTCGGGGTGGGCGGGGCCGTGGCGCGAGCCCCACGGCGGGCCAGGCGGGCGCGTACGTCCTTCTCGGCCAGGCTCTGACAGCGGTGCAGGAGGGCGGCCGCGACCGGGTTTCCGCGCAGGGCGCGCAGAGCGGCGAGGTCGTCGGGGTCCGGGTGGTACCCGGCGCTCAGCGCCTCCTCGAGGAGCGTGAGGTAACCGGCGGCGGTACCGGGCAGGGCGGCGCGGTACCGGGCGAGGTCGGCCACCAGGAAGGCACGCAGCCGGGCGCCCTCGCGCATCGCCTCATCAAGGGACTCGGAGAGGCTGAGGCAGTCCTGGACATCCTCTGCCGAGGCGGGCGTGGGGTGCAGGGCGAGGGCGAGAGCGCGGCGGAGCACACGCAGCTCCTCCACACCGAACGCCATGCCGCCGCGGGATCCGTATGGCGTGGGCATGCGGCGACGATACGCGCTAATCAGACAAACTCGACATAACTCAGCCGGGTGTGGCGCCCGAAGCCACCCGGCCGGCCTCCTCCAGCCCGTCCGGCGCTTGAGAAGGAGGCCCTTCGTGCCTGCCGGCGAGGGGGCTCAGGCGCAGCCCCAGCGGGGGGGAGGCGCGTAGCCCCGGGAGGCGTGCAGGGAGGCACCTCCCGCCAGGGACCTGGCACCGAACCCCGCGAGCGGTGCAGGAGACGCAGTCCCCGGCAGGGTCCTGGGACGGAGCCGCGGGAAAGGTGCAGGGGCGCAGCCCAGCTCGGGTAGGGGGCGCAGCCGGGAGGGGTGCAGGGGACCCAGTCCCCGCCCGGGCAGAGGGGCGCAGCCCCTGGGGATGGGACGGGTAGGGGCGGCGGGGGCGAGAAACATGCGACGCACGCCGACCACCGCCCCGCCTCACATACGCGACATGTTCCGCTCGTACACCAAGCGCAGCCCGATCAGCGTCAGCCACGGCTCATGCTCATCGATCACGGACGACTCGCCCAGCACCATCGGCGCCAGTCCCCCCGTAGCGATCACGGTCACATCCTCCGGATCCTCCGCCAGCTCCCGGGCCATACGGTTCACCACCCCGTCCACCTGGCCCGCGAACCCGTAGATGATCCCCGACTGCATCGCCTCGACCGTGTTCTTCCCGATCACACTCCGCGGCCGGGCCACCTCGATCTTCCGGAGCTGCGCCCCCCTGACCCCCAACGCCTCGACGGAGATCTCGATACCGGGCGCGATGACACCACCGACGTACTCCCCGCGCGCGGACACCGCGTCGAACGTCGTGGCCGTACCGAAGTCGACGACGATCGCGGGCCCCCCATACAGCTCGACCGCGGCCACCGCGTTGATGATCCGGTCCGCGCCGACCTCCTTGGGGTTGTCGGTCAGGATCGGCACGCCCGTCTTGACGCCCGGCTCGACGAGCACGGCAGGCACGTCGCCGTAGTACCGCCGCGTCACCTCGCGCAGCTCGTGCAGCACCGACGGAACGGTCGCGCAGATCGCGATGCCGTCGATGCCGTCGCCCAGCTCGTCCCCGAGGAGCGGATGCATGCCCATCAGCCCCTGAAGGAGCACCGCCAGCTCGTCGGCCGTACGGCGTGCGTCCGTCGAGATCCGCCAGTGCTCGACGATGTCCTCGCCGTCGAACAGGCCCAGAACCGTGTGCGTGTTGCCTACGTCGATCGTGAGGAGCATCGCTACTACTCCGCCTCGCGCAGGTCCAGGCCGATGTCCAGGATCGGCGAGGAGTGGGTCAGGGCCCCCACGGCGAGGTAGTCGACACAGGTGTCCGCGTACGCCTTGGCGTTCTCGAGGGTGAGCCGCCCCGACGCCTCAAGGGCGGCACGGCCGTGGACGACGGCGACCGCCTCCTCGCACTCCCCCGGCGTGAAGTTGTCCAGCAGGATCAGGTCCGCACCGGCGTCCACGACCTCCCGCAGCTGGTGCAGGGTGTCGACCTCGACCTCGATCGGCACGTCCGGGAAGGCCTCCCGTACGGCCTTGAAGGCCTGCGCCACGCCACCCGCGGCGACCACGTGGTTGTCCTTGACCAGGGCCGCGTCGGACAGCGACATGCGGTGGTTGACGCCGCCGCCGCAGCGGACCGCGTACTTCTCCAGCGACCTGAGCCCCGGCGTCGTCTTGCGGGTGTCCCGCACGCGCGCCTTGGTGCCCTCCAAGGCGTCCGCCCACGCGCGCGTGGCGGTAGCGATGCCCGACATGCGGCACAGGAGGTTGAGCGCGCTGCGTTCGGCGGTGAGCAGGTCACGCGTGCGCGTGGTGACCGACAGGAGCTTCTGTCCGGCCTCCACGCGGTCGCCGTCCTCCACGTGTCGCTCGACCTCGAACTGGTCCGTGCAGACCACCGAGACGACCGCTTCGGCGACCCTCAGGCCCGCCACGACGCCCGCCTCGCGCGCGGTGAAGTCGGCGGTGGCCACGGCCTCTTCCGGGATGGTCGCGACGGTCGTCACGTCCACGCCGTGGTCGAGGTCCTCCTGGATGGCGACGTTGGCGATGTCCTCGACCTCCACGGGGTCGAGTCCTGCGTCGGCCAGGAGCTGCGCGAGCGCGGGGTCGAGCCCGCACTCCAGATACTCCTCGCCTGCGATGTCGGAGGCAGCGCCACAGGCACAGCCGTCGCCGCAGCCGCCGCTCCGGGCGAGGGGAAGGTCGGGGGTGCTCACTTCTGTCACTGCTCCTGGGGACGGTGGGGCTGCGGTTGCCTGGTCGGGGGGAAGTCTGGCGTGTCCGTGGTCTGCACGGCCAGCGTGCGGTCCGGGTTCAGCCGTACGACGATGTGGCGGCGCCAGGTCGTGTCGTCGCGCTCGGCGTGGTCCTCGCGCCAGTGGCAGCCGCGGGTCTCCTCGCGCAGCCTCGCGGCGGCGACCAGGACGCGGGCCACGCACAGGAGGTTGGTGGCCTCCCAGGTGTCGACGCCGGGCTCGGCGGTCTTGCCGTTCTCGTCGAGGGCGCCACGGGCGTCGGCGTGGAGCCGCTGGAGGGCGTCCGCGGCGCCGGCCAGGGACTCGGCGGAGCGCAGGACGCCCGCGCCCTGCGTCATGGTCCGCTGGATCGCGAACCGGGCCTCGGGCGCGAGCAGGGGGTGCGCGGGCTTCTCGGGGTGCTCGACGGGCACCGGCACGCGCGCGTGGAGGCCGTCGTCCGCCCGGCGGGCCGCGATGTCGGCGGCGATGCGCTCGGCGTAGACGAGGCCCTCCAGGAGGGAGTTCGAAGCGAGCCGGTTGGCGCCGTGCACGCCGGTGCAGGCGACCTCGCCGCACGCGTACAGGCCGGGGACGGTCGTACGGCCCCGGGAGTCGGTGCGGACGCCGCCGGAGGCGTAGTGGGCGGCCGGGGCGACCGGTATGGGCTCGTGGACCGGGTCGATGCCGTGGGCGCGGCAGGCGGCGAGGATCGTCGGGAAGCGGTGCTCCCACATGTCGGCGCCGAAGTGCCGGGCGTCGAGGAACATCTGCTCGGCGTCCTGCTCCTGCATGCGGCGCATGATGCCCTTGGCGACGATGTCCCGGGGCGCGAGTTCGGCGAGTTCGTGCTGGCCGACCATGAAGCGCACGCCGTCGGCGTCCACCAGGTGGGCGCCTTCACCGCGTACGGCCTCGGAGACCAGGGGCTGCTGGCCCTCCGCGTCCGAGCCCAGGAAGAGCACGGTCGGGTGGAACTGCACGAATTCGAGGTCGGAGACCTCCGCGCCGGCGCGCAGGGCGAGCGCCACGCCGTCGCCCGTCGACACGGACGGGTTGGTGGTGGCCGAGAAGACCTGGCCCATGCCGCCGGTCGCGAGGACTACCGCGGGTGCGTGCACGGCACCCACGCCGTCGTGCTGGCCCTCGCCCATGACATGCAGGGTCACACCGGCCGTGCGGCCGACGGCGTCTGTGAGGAGGTCCAGGACGAGCGCGTTCTCGATCGTGCGCAGACCACGAGCGCGTACCGCCTCGACAAGCGCCCGGGAGATCTCCGCGCCGGTCGCGTCGCCGCCCGCGTGCGCGATGCGGCGGCGGTGGTGACCGCCCTCGCGGGTGAGTTCCAGGCGGCCTTCCTCGGACTCGTCGAAGTGGGCGCCGGTCTCGATGAGCCGGCGTACGGCGTCGGGCCCCTCGGTGACGAGGATCCGTACGGCCTCCTCGTCGCACAGGCCCGCGCCCGCCACCAGCGTGTCGTCCAGGTGCTGTTCGGGCGTGTCGCCGTCGCCGAGGGCCGCGGCGATGCCGCCCTGCGCCCAACGGGTGGAGCCGTCGTCGAGGCGGGCCTTGGTGACGACGACCGTCCTCAGGCCCTCGGCCTCGCAGCGCAGGGCGGCGGTGAGGCCGGCGACGCCGGAGCCGACGACGACCACGTCCGCGTCGATGGACCAGCCCGGGGCGGGCGCGTGCAGTCGTATGCCTGTGCTGCTCACGAGGCGGCTCCGAAGGTGAGGGGGATGTTGTCGATCAGCCGGGTCGTCCCGACCCG
The DNA here is from genome assembly GCF_042870385.1 of Streptomyces sp. NPDC006602. Lineage (NCBI taxonomy): Bacteria > Bacillati > Actinomycetota > Actinomycetes > Kitasatosporales > Streptomycetaceae > Streptomyces > Streptomyces sp. NPDC006602. The sequence goes on from NZ_JBIAHG010000018.1 coordinate 40,867, forward strand.
GGCGGCGACGGCGAGGACGGCCTCGCCGATGTGGTCGTCCTCGATCTCCGTGAAGTCGGACGGGTCGACGAGGGCCAGATAGTCCAGCTCGAGCGGCGGGTGCAGGCGGGCGGCATCGTCGAGGACCAGCCGGGCGGCCGCGCGGACGGCCGCGGGACCGCCGGTGGAGGCGGGGCGACGCGAAGCGTCTGCGCCGGGGGCGGTGGTGGCCGGCGGGCGAGCCTTCGCGACGGCGTGTGTGTCGGCCGCCGCACGGGACTCGCCTATGGCGCTCAGGGCCTCTGCACGCGCGTGCGTGGCGGGTACCTCGCGCGCCCGCGCGCGCAGCGCCTCCTGCGCCGCGTGCCGGTCGCGGCCCGCGAACAGTGCGCGGGACAGCGCCAGAGCCGTACGCCGTTCCCCGGGCTTGAGGTAGCGGTTGCGGCTGGACAGCGCGAGGCCGTCCTCCTCGCGCACGGTCGGTACGCCGACGATCTCGACGCCGAAGTTCAGGTCCCGCGCCATGCGGCGGATCAGGGCGAGCTGCTGGGCGTCCTTCTGCCCGTACAGAGCGACGTCGGGGCGGGTGAGGTGCAGCAGCTTGGCGACGACGGTGAGCATGCCGTCGAAGTGGCCGGGGCGCGAGGCGCCCTCCAGGCGCTCCCCCATGGGCCCGGCGCTGATGCGGACCTGGGGCTCGCCGCCCGGGTAGACCTCCTCGACACCCGGCGCGAACACGGCGTCCGCGCCGGAGTCCTCGGCGATCTTGAGGTCGGCGTCCAGGGTGCGCGGGTAACGGTCGAGGTCCTCGCCCTTGCCGAACTGCAGCGGGTTCACGAAGACGGTGACCACGACCTCGCCGTCCGGTCCCGCGATCTCGCGGGCGGTGCGGATCAGGGTGGCGTGGCCCTCGTGCAGGGCGCCCATGGTCATCACGACGGCGCGGCGGCCCACGCGCACGCGTGCGTGCAGTTCGTCGGCGGTGCGCAGCAGGGCGGTGGTCATCGGGCGTCCCCTTCGATGCCGTTGGTGCCGTCGGTCCCGTCGGCGAGTACCCCGAGGAGGTCCTCCGCGAGTTCCGGCTTCAGCAGTCCGTGGGCGAGCGCCCGGTCCGCGGTCGCGCGCGCCATCGCCAGGTAGCCGGCGACGGTCTGCGGTGCGTGCTTGCGCAACTCGGTGACATGGGCGGCGACCGTGCCCGCGTCCCCGCGCGCGACAGGGCCGGTGAGGGCAGAGTCGCCGGAGCGCAGGGCGTTGTCGAGGGCGGCGCCGAGCAGCGGGCCGAGCATCCGGTCGGGGGCCTCGACGCCGGCCGTGCGCAGCAGCTCCATGGACTGGGCGACCAGTGTCACCAGGTGGTTGGCGCCCAGCGCGAGGGCCGCGTGGTAGAGCGGCCTGTTCTCCTCGGCGATCCACTCGGGTTCGCCGCCCATCTCGATGACGAGCGCCTCGGCGGCCAGCCGCAGCTCTTCGGGGGCGGTGACGCCGAAGGAGCAGCCGGCCAGGCGCTGGACGTCCACGGGGGTTCCGGTGAAGGTCATCGCCGGGTGCAGGGCCAGCGGCAGCCCGCCGACGCGTAGGACGGGGTCCAACACCTTCGAGCCGTACCGCCCGGAGGTGTGCACGAGCAGCTGGCCCGGGCGCACGGCCCCGGTCTCGGCGAGGCCCTCGACGAGCCCGGGCAGCGCATCGTCGGGGACGGTCAGCAGGACCAGGTCGGCGCGCCCCAGAACCTCGGCGGGCGGGACGATCGGCACGTCGGGCAGCAGCTGCGCGGCGCGCCTTCTGGAGGCGTCGGAGACCCCGGAGACGGCCACCGGGCGGTGTCCGGCGAGTTGCAGGGACGCGGCGAGTGCGGGGCCCACCCGGCCGGCGCCGACGACGCCGATGGTGAGCCGCGCGGGGCGGTCCTTGGGGTCTGGCTGGTGGACTGTACTCACGCGACGGCGGCCTTCCCGTTCCAGTCCGCTCTGGGTACCGGACGATTTCTCGTCATGTTAACGCGATCGGTTTCCGGGGGCGTCCGGTTGTCCACAGGCTGTGGGTTTCGCCGCACGCTCCTCGTACGCGGGCCTCCCTGACGGGGCGGCGGAAATGCGGGTGCCCGCGCGGACCGCCGCACGGCATGATCCGGAGCATGACGGACATGGCGGAACAGGGCGGGGAACAGTCGGCTCAGGAGCGGCTGCGGGAGCGGCGGGCGGCCGCCAACCGTGGGGCGGAGCGCGTCCTGTCGCGAGGGGGCTTCCTCGGCACCCTGCGCGACCGGCTCGCGTGGCTTCAGGAAGCGGCACCCCAGGTGTACGACCTCGACGAGGCCGGCGACCTCTACGGCAACCGGATCGTGGAGGCGCTGGAGAAGCGCGTCGCCGCGCTGCTGGGGACGGAGGATGCCGCGTTCTTCCCGACCGGCACGATGGCCCAGCAGATCGCCCTGCGCTGCTGGGCCGACCGGACCGGCAACGCCACGGTGGCACTGCACGCGCTGGCCCACCCCGAGGTGCACGAGCGAGGCGCGCTCGCCGAGGTCACCGGGCTGCGCTCGGTCCGCCTGACGAGCGAGCCCCGGCTGCCGACCGCCGAGGAGGTGCGCGAATTCGATGAGCCCTTCGGGGCGCTGATGCTGGAGCTGCCCCTCAGGGACGCCGGTTTCGTGCTGCCCTCCTGGGAGGAGCTGACGGAGGTCGTGGAGGCGGCGCGCGAGCGCGACGCGGTGGTGCACTTCGACGGCGCACGCCTGTGGGAGTCCACCTTCCATTTCGGCCGTCCCCTGGACGAGATCGCGGCCCTGGCGGACAGCGTCTACGTGTCGTTCTACAAGTCGCTCGACGGCTTCGGCGGCGCCGCCCTGGCCGGCCCCAGGACGCTGGTGGAGGAGGCGAAGACCTGGCGGCACCGCTACGGCGGCATGATCTTCCAACAGTTCCCCACGGTGCTGTCGGCGCTCGTCGGCCTGGAACGCGAGCTGCCCCGGCTGCCCGAGTACGTGTCCCACGCGCGCGTGGTCGCCGCCGCGCTGCGCGAGGGTTTCGCCGAGGCCGGCGTGCCGTGGGCGCGCGTCTTCCCCGAGGAGCCGCACGTCCACCAGTTCCAGGTCTGGCTGCCGTACGACCCGGAGGTCCTCGCCGAGGCGGCCGTACGCCAGGCCGAGGAGACGAAGACGCTGCTCTTCGGAGACTCCTGGGACCGGGGCGGACCCGGCCTCGGCATCACCGAGATCACCGTGCGCGCCGCCGGCCTGGAGTGGACGGCCGACGACGTGAAGGCGGCCGTGGGGGATTTCGTCGCGCGGGTGACCGAGGTGGCCGGCGAAGGCGTCAAGACGGTCGAGGCGGTCAGCAAGTAGACACGCGTCCGCAGAAGGCGCCCGGCGAGGTCGCGTCGATTGACTGCCGCCGTCAACCGAGGGCCGAGCTCGGCATGGCGCAGCAGGCGCTGTCCGAGCCGGGCCCACGGTGGTGGCCCGGCTGGGCAGCGACTTCCTGGAGGGGATACTCCGCTAGGCGGACAGGGCCCAGCGGCGCAGCCCGCTCAGCCGTGCCCGCCCGCCCGCACCAGCCCGGTCTCGTACGCCAGGACCACCACCTGCACCCGGTCCCGCAGCCCCAGCTTGGTCAGGATGCGGCCCACATGGGTCTTGACGGTCGCCTCGGACAGCACGAGCCGGGCCGCGATCTCGCCGTTGGACAGACCCTGGGCGACCAGCACCATGACCTCGCGCTCGCGGTCGGTGAGCCGCTCCAGCTCCTTGTACTGGGGCTCCTTGCCGGCGCTGGGCAGCATCGGCGCGAAGCGGTCGAGCAGGCGGCGCGTGGTCGAGGGCGCCACCACCGCGTCGCCGCTGTGCACCGCGCGGATGGCGGCCAGCAGCTCGCCGGGCGGCACGTCCTTGAGCATGAAGCCGGAGGCGCCTGCCTTCAGCCCGGAGAAGGCGTACTCGTCCAGGTCGAAGGTGGTGAGGATCAGCACCTTCGGCGGGTCGTCCTCCAGGCAGATACGGCGGGTGGTCTCGACCCCGTCCAGCTTGGGCATGCGCACGTCCATCAGCACTACGTCGACAGCGGTCGAGCGCAGTACCTGAAGGGCCTCGACGCCGTCGCCCGCTTCCGCGACGACCTCCATGTCCGGCTGGGCGGCAAGCACCATCCGGAACCCGGTGCGCAACAGCACCTGGTCGTCGACAAGCATCACGCGGATCGTCATCGGGGCCTCTCATTTCTGGCTTGCGTATGTGTGGGTCGGCTCTGGCCGCGCATGTGGGGGTCGGCTCTGGCCGTATGGGTGGGTCGCGGGGGTCGTTACAGGTGTCAACGAAGGACGTGCGTCGGCGTCAGTGCGCTGGTTTGAGCGGGAGCAGGGCACTGATACGGAATCCTCCGCCGGGGCGCGGGCCCGCGTCCAGGGTGCCGCCGACCATGCCGACCCGCTCACGCATGCCGATCAGGCCGTGGCCGGCGCCGTCGGCGCCGCCCTCCTCGTACAGCTCGTGCGGGGCGCCCTTGCCGTCGTCCTCGACGAGCAGGCCGAGCCCGTCGTCGAAGTAGACCAGGCGGACGCTGGCGCCCGTGTTCGGGCCACCGTGCTTGCGGGTGTTGGTGAGCGCCTCCTGCACGATGCGGTAGGCGGTCAGCTCGACGCCGCTGGGCAGGGGCCGCGGGGTGCCCTCGATCTTGAAGTCGACGGGGAGGCCGGAGCCCCGGCACTGCTCGACGAGGTCGTCGATCTGCTCGACGTCGGGCTGCGGGACGTACTCGCCGCCCTCCTGGTGTTCGCCGGTGCGCAGCACGCCCAGCAGGCGGCGCATCTCGGCGAGGGCCTGGCGGCCGGTGGAGGAGATCGTCTCCAGGGCCTTCTTGGCCTGGTCGGGGGCGGCGTCGAGCACGTAGGCGGCGCCGTCGGCCTGCACCACCATCACCGACACGTTGTGCGCGACCACGTCGTGCAGTTCGCGCGCGATCCGGGCGCGTTCGGCGGCGACCGCGACCTTCGCCTGCGCCTCGCGCTCCTTCTCCAGGCGCGCGGCCCGCTCCTCCAGCTGTGCGAAGTAGGCGCGGCGGGTGCGGATCGAGTCGCCGAGCACCCAGGCCAGCACGAACGGCACCGTCAGGAAGATCATTTGCGCGAGGTTGCCCAGCGTGCTGGTGTCCTCGTTCCACCAGCGCAGTTGCGCCAGGGGGGCCGCGCACAGGCCCACGGCCAGCGCGAGCCTGGAGGCCCAGCGGGCGCCCGTCGCGGCCACGGTGTAGGCGATCACCAGGAAGCCGAAGTCGGCGGCCGTCGTCTCCACGTTCAGCGCGAGCTGTGCCACGCCCAGCACGACGGCCAGCAGAAGCATCTTCTCCGGCATGCGCCGACGCAGCGCGATGACCAGGCCCAACAGAAGAAAGATCGGGACGACCACCGCCGGGGAGTCGGTGCCCCGGGCCTCCTGACGGGCGGTTTCGCCCACCACCGAGATCCCGAAAAGGAAGACGGCCCAGAAGCTGTCGACCCACGTCGGGTGCCTGCGGAGGAAGTCATAGAGGCGCTGCACGTAACCCAGCGTAGGGATACGGGATGCGTGCAGGGGTCAACCGGAGGGCCGATCCGTACCTCGCGCGCATACTCCGCAAGGTGGAGGCTCCGTGCCCCTGTGCGCCTAACCTGACGGCGTGACCGAGGAGACAGTGGGCGAGTGGGGCGGCTGGCGAGCGGCCTCGGAGGCCGCTCTGTACGGGCCGGACGGCTTCTATCGCAGGCCCGAGGGGCCGGCCGCACATTTCCGTACGTCCGTGCACGCGTCGCCGCTGTTCGCCCAGGCCGTGGCCCGGTTGCTGTGCCGGGTCGACGAGGCGCTGGGGCGGCCCGAGGTGCTCGACTTCGTGGACATGGCCGCGGGGCGGGGCGAGTTGGCAGCTGGGGTGCTGGCCGCGCTGCCCGCGGACGTGGCCTCCCGCGCGCGCGGGTACGCCGTCGAGGTCGCCGGCCGCCCCGAAGGTCTCGATCACCGGATCGAGTGGCTGGCCGAGCCCCCGAAGGGGATCACCGGGCTGCTGTTCGCCAACGAGTGGCTGGACAACGTGCCCGTGGAGATCGCCGAGGCGGACTCCGCGGGCATACCGCGGCTGGTGCTCGTCCGGCGGGACGGGCGCGAGCGACTCGGGGAGCCGGTCTCCGGCGCGGAGGCGGAGTGGCTCGCCCGCTGGTGGCCGCTGTCGGCCGAGGAGGGTACGCGGGCGGAGATCGGTCTGCCCCGGGACGAGGCGTGGGCGTCGGCGGTCGCGACCGTCGGCCGGGGGCTCGCGGTGGCGGTGGACTACGCCCACACGGCACACGCGCGGCCTCCGTTCGGGACGCTCACCGGCTTCCGGGAGGGGCGCGAGACGGCGCCCGTGCCGGACGGGTCGTGCGACATCACAGCGCACGTCGCCCTGGACGCGTGCGCGCTCCCAGGAGGGCGCGTTCTGACCCAGCGCGACGCCCTGCGCGCCCTGGACATCTCCGGCGCACGCCCCCCGCTCGCGCTCGCGTCCACCCAACCGGCGGCCTACGTGCGCGCCCTCGCGAGCGCCGGAGAGGCCGCCGAGCTCACCGCGTCGGGCGGACTCGGCGACTTCGGATGGCTGCTCCAGCCGGTCGGCATCCAGCCCGCACGGGCCGCGGAAGGGCCCCTCGGCGGGCTACTTGTCGATGTCCCCGACCACGAAGAACAGTGACCCCAGGATTGCCACCATGTCCGCGACCAGCGTGCCGGGCAGCAGCTCCACGAGGGCCTGGATGTTGTTGTACGAGGCGGAGCGCAGCTTCAGCCGGTACGGCGTCTTGTCGCCCTTGCTGACGAGGTAGTAGCCGTTGATGCCGAGCGGGTTCTCGGTCCACGCGTAGGTGTGGCCCTCGGGTGCCTTCAGGACCTTGGGGAGCCGCTGGTTGATCGGCCCGGGCGGCAGGTCGGCGAGCCGGTCGAGGCAGGCGTCCGCGAGGTCGAGGGCGTTGTGCGTCTGCTCCAGGAGGACCTCGAAGCGGGCGAGGCAGTCGCCCTCCTGCCGGGTCACCACCTTCAGGGTGTCCTGCAGCTCGCCGTAGGCCAGGTACGGCTCGTCGCGGCGCAGGTCGAAGTCGACGCCCGAGGCGCGCGCGATCGGCCCGCTCACGCCGTACGTGTGCACGGCCTCCGGCGCGAGGGTGCCGACGCCCCGCGTGCGCCCCCGGAAGATCTCGTTGCCGAGCACCAGGTCGTCGAACCGGTCCATGCGGGAGCGAACGGCGGCGACGGCCGCACGCGCGCGTGCGGCCCATCCGGCCGGCAGGTCCTCCTTGAGGCCGCCGACGCGGTTGAACATGTAGTGCATGCGGCCGCCGGAGACCTCCTCCATGACGTTCTGGAGCACCTCGCGCTCGCGGAACGCGTAGAAGACCGGGGTGATGCCGCCGAGCTCCAGCGGATAGGAGCCGAGGAACATCAGGTGGTTCAGCACCCGGTTCAGCTCCGCGAGGAGTGTGCGCGTCCACACCGCGCGCTCGGGGACCTCCATGCCGAGCATGCGCTCCACGCCGAGGACGACGCCCAGCTCGTTCGAGAAGGCCGACAGCCAGTCGTGGCGGTTGGCGAGCATGATGATCTGCCGGTAGTCGCGCGCCTCGAAGAGCTTCTCCGCGCCGCGGTGCATGTAGCCGATCACCGGGTCCGCGCGCGTGATGCGCTCGCCGTCCAGAACGAGCCTGAGGCGCAGCACACCGTGCGTGGACGGGTGCTGGGGCCCGATGTTGAGCACCATGTCGGTGCTCTCCGCGGCGCCGCCGATGCCGACCATGGTCTCCGTCGTAGGAGTCATGCACACAGTCTCTCCTACGTACGCTGGCCGCATGGAGACGGGGAGCACGGCCGACACGGGGACCACGGGGGACGAGCCGGTGTGGACCGGGCTGCCACCGGGGCTGCTGCGGATGCGGCGGCTGCTGCTGGTGGTGTGGCTGGGGCTGGTGGCCCTGGGGCTCGGGCTGCTGCTCGGCCTGCTCGTCGGACCGGTCTGGTCCGCCGCCGCGCTGCTGCCGCTGGCCCTGATGGCGTGGGGCTGGGTGATGCTGGGCCGCAACTGGCGTTCCTGGCGCTACGCCGAGCGCGCCGACGACCTGCTGATCAGCAAGGGTGTCCTGTGGCAGGAGGAGACCGTGGTGCCGTACGGACGCATGCAGCTGGTCGAGGTCACGTCCGGGCCCGTCGAACGCCACTTCGGGCTGGCCAGCGTGCAGCTGCACACGGCTGCCGCGGCGACCGACGCGACCATCCCCGGCCTCGACCCGGACGAGGCGGAACGGCTGCGCGACCGGCTCACCGAGCTCGGTGAAGCCCGATCGGCGGGCCTGTGACGGCACCGGGCGTGGACGACGCCGTACACGAGAAGCCACCCGTCATCGAACGGCGGCTGCACCCCGTGACGCCGCTGAGGCGGGCCTGGGCGCCGATCGCCGTGATCATCGGATGGGCGGTGCACGACCCCAACCAGGCGCAGGAACAGCTGACGAGGCTGACCACGACCACACTGCTCATCGGGTTCGCCGTGTTCGTCCCGGCCGCCGCCCTCTACGGCTTCCTGACCTGGTGGTTCACCCACTTCGCGGTGACGGACACCGAACTGCGCATCCGTACGGGCCTGCTGTTCCGGCGCGCCGCGCACATCCGGCTCGAACGCATCCAGGCCGTCGACGTCACCCAGCCACTGCTCGCGCGGGTCGCGGGAGTCGCCAAACTCAAACTCGACGTCGTGGGCGCGGACAAGAAGGACGAACTCGCCTTCCTGGGCGAGGACGAGGCGCGTGCGCTGCGCGCGGAACTCCTCGCGCGCGCCGCCGGTTTCGCGCCCGAGACGGCGCACGAGGTCGGCGAGGCACCCTCCCGCGAGCTGCTGCGCGTGCCTGCCGGTGTCCTCGCCGTCTCGCTGGTGCTGACCGGCGCGACCTGGGGAACGCTGGTCGCCGCCCTCGTCGTGCCGCCGGTGCTGTGGCTGGCCACCCACAGCGTGTGGACGGTGCTCGCGACGGCGCTGCCGCTGCTGGGCGCGGCGGGCGCGAGCAGCGTGGGGCGGTTCGTCGGCGAGTACGACTGGACGGTGGGCGAGTCTCCGGACGGGCTGCGGATCGACCACGGCCTGCTGGACCGTACGCACGAGACGGTGCCACCGGGACGCGTGCAGACCGTACGGATCGTGGAGCCGCTGCTGTGGCGGCGGCGCGACTGGGTGCGGGTGGAGCTGGACGTGGCCGGGTCGTCCAACTCCGTGCTGGTGCCGGTCGCTCCGCGGGAGGTCGCCGAGTCGGTCGTCGCGCGCGTGCTGCCCGGCGTGACCGTGCCGCCCCTGTCGGCGCTGTCGCGGCCGCCCCGGCGGGCCGCGCGATGTGTGCCGGTGTGGTGGCGGGGCTACGGACTCGCCGTCACCGACGCGGTGTTCGTGGCCCGGCACGGGCTGCTGCGGCGGAGCCTGTCGCTCGTCCCGCACGCGAAGGTGCAGAGCGTACGGCTCGCGCAAGGGCCCTGGGAGCGCGTGTGGCGCGTCGCCGACGTTCATGTGGACACCGGGGCCAACAAGACCGTCACAGCGCGACTGAGGGGCGCTCAGGAGGCTGCTGAGCTGCTGCGGGGGCAGGCGGAGCGATCACGGACGGGGCGTCGCGAGGCACGGCCGGACAGGTGGATGGCGTCCTAGCCGCGGGCTGAGCCGCGGGCTCCGGGCCGCGGGCTCCGGCCGGGGGCTTCTGGTCGCGGGCTCCGGCCGGGGGCTTCTGGTCGCGGGCCGGCGTTACGCGGCCTCGTTACGAAACCGCGCTCCGCAGTCCCTGCACGTCGATCTGCTCGGTCTCGTCGTGGGCCGTCAGGTCGATGACCTGGCCGACGCCACGGGAATCCTCGTCGGCCGGCTTGAACTCCGCCTCGGACTCAGCCTTGTGGAGGGCGAGGGCCTCCTGGCCGACGACGTCGGCGAGGTCCTCGTTCTGGACGGCCGCCAGCGCGGCCGGGGCCGCCCCCTTCTGCGCACCGAAGAAGTCGAAGCCGCCCTCGACCAGCGGACGCCGTGCGGGCGTCGTCGGTACGACCGCCACCGCCGTCGGCGCGACGAAGTGTCCGAAGGGCTGCCGGTCCGGCTGGGCGGCCTTGCCGGTGGTGGTGGCGGCCGCGCGCTGATGCCCGTCGACCGCCACGGGCTTCCCCTCCGCCTCGTCCTCCTGCGCGGCCTCCGCCTCGGTGCCGCCGGCGGCACCGGCAGCCGTCTCCTCGGCCGAACCGGCCTTCACCGGCCGGCGGTTCGCCGCGTCCTCGAGGTCGGCCTTCGTCACGTCCTTGGACCCGGTCTCGGAGTCGTTCTCGGACTTGTTCTTCGGCTCGGCCTTCACCGTTCCGTCGCCACCGCCACCGCCGCCACCGCCGTCGCCGTCGCCGTCGTCGCCGAAGCGCGCCAGCGCCCCCTTCGCCCGCAGGAACAGCTTGGAACCCTCCGGGGAGAAGACCGCCAGAGCCTCGGGTTCCTCTTCCGTCGCCGGTACGGCGTCGCCGGCCTCGACGGCCCCCTCGGCCTCCGGTACGGCCTCGTCGGCCTCCGGCTCGGCCGGAACTGCCACAGCCCCCGCCGCGTCCACGGAACCGGCCGGTGCCGGCAGCAGCGCGCGGGCGGCCGGACCAGACGTCTCTATCTCCAGCAGCCGGCGGCCCTCCAGGGCGCTCGCCCGCTCGGTCTCCGCCGTGGCGTACCGCCGCAGCAGCGCCGCGTGTTCGTTGCGCAGGCCCGCCAGTTCCGAGCGCTTGGCCCGCAGCCGCTGCTCCAGCTTGACGCGCAGCTCGCGCGACTCGTCGAGGTCGGTCTCCAGTTCGGCGACCCGCTCCTCGTAGCGCCACTCGTCGCTCGCACGCGCGCGCGTGAGGTCGGCGACCTGCTTGCCCGCCTGCGTGTCCCAGTGACGCATGACGACCGCGCCGACGACCGCCGTCACCGCGGCGGCCGCGGCCAGACCACGGAGCACCGTCTGTTCCGTGAACACCCACGGGCCGAGAGCGCAGACAAGAGAGACGCATGCGATCGCTGACGGGGGCAGCAGCCTGTGCAAGGGCGGGGAATGGCGGTGACGTCCACGTGGCATGGCCAGAAACTTACCGCGAGTAGGTGAATGATGGTGCCCCGGGCCGTAAAAAGACAGCCATCGCCGAGACTTCACACGACATCAGGAATCAGATGCGCGCCGAATTCGGCAGGATCGACAAGACGGAGAGGGCAGCAACGGCGAGAAGGCCGAGAACTGCAAGATCGTTTTCAGTGGTCGCCCAGTCGTCCGCTGATCCACTGCAGCGTCGGCGGTATCTCCCGCCGCCAGGTGTTGAAGTTGTGCCCGCCGCTTTCGAGGATGATCGACGAGATGCGCGTGCGCCCGGTGTTCTTCACCCTCTCGATGAACTTCAGCGTGTCCTTGTAGTTCGCCTCGCCGACCTTGCTGCTGGTGACGAGCAGTGAGGTGTCCGGCCCCGGCATGTGCTTGAGGTACCACAAGAGGTTGGCCCGGTCGCGCAGATCCTTGTCGCCGTGGAAGAGATCGCCCGTGGTCGGGTCGCTCGGCGCGTTGTAGTACGCGGACAACCCAGCGCCGGCGGCGTACACCTCGGGATGGTGCATGGCGAGCTTCAGGGCGCAGTAGCCGCCCGTGGAGTCGCCGATGATGCCCCAGCTACCCGGCTTTTCGCCCACCCTGTAGTGGGCGAGTACGGCGTCGGGCAGATCCCTCGCGAAGAACGACTCGGTCTGCGGGCCTCCCGGGATGTCCACGCACTCCGTGTCCCGCGGCGGCGCCACCGTAGGCCGCAGCATCACCAGGATCATCGGCTGCATACGGCCGCTCTCGGCGAGCTTCCAGGCCGTGCGCGGATAGCGGAGTTTGTCCACCAGCGCCTGAGCGGTGCCCGGATAACCGGTGAGGACGACGGCCGCGGGAAACGTACGCGTGCGGTACTCCGGCTGGAAGTACTCCGGCGGCAGATACACGTACGCGGGCGTAGCGATTCGTGTCGTACGGCCCACAATGGCGACCTTCTGGATCTGCCCGCCGAGCTGCGGCCTCAGGCCGCCCGTCTTGTTCACCCTCCGCGTTTCGACCACCTGGAGAGGGCCGCTGGAACCTCTGCCCTCGGTGTGGTCGACGACCAGGCCCTGGTCGGTCTCCTTTCCTAACAGGTCCGCCCAGGAGGCGTAGAAGCCGAAGGCCTGGTTGGCGACCAGTCCCACCGATACGAAGAGGGCCAACTGTGTGGCGAGCAGCAGGCCGACACGCCCGCCGACGGCCCGCCAGTCCCGCCGCGCCAGCCGTGGCCACAGCCACACCGTGCCGAGGAACAGCAGCACGGCGGAGAGCACCGCCAGCACCAGCGTCTTGTTGCTCGTGAGACCCATGGGTTCCTTCGCGAGGGCTTGCCCGGGACTTTCCCTGGGCTTTGAACCGGTTTTGAGAAGGTGAGTGAACCTCTCCCTCTGAGACACCGTCCTAGAGGGCGCAATGTCGCCGGATGCCCGAATCGGGCCCGGATCCAAGCTCACTCGCGGAACAACGGGATGCGATGTCTGTCAGGACAGATGAGGAAATGTCGGGCGGGGTTCCGACCCGATCACATCGGATGCGGCGCGTCCTCAGTGGTCCGCGCCCCGAGGCCGCCCCGGTCCTCGTCGGCAGAGCGTGTGCTCTCGTGGGCCTCCTGGACATCGCCGCGGGCGTCTTCCCGCGCTTCCGGCACAGCCGTATGCACACCATCGCCGAGGTGCTGCCCGGCGCGCTCGGTCCGTTCGCGGCCGCGCTCTCGCTCAGCGCCGGCATGCTGTTGCTGCTGCTAGCCCACGGCCTCAAGCGCGCCAAGCGCCGGGCCTGGCGTGCCGCCGTGGTGCTGCTCCCGGCCGGAGCGCTGGCACAGTTCACCTACCGGCACTCGCTCGTGGGAGTGCTGATCTCGCTCGCGCTGCTCGCGCCCCTGCTGCGTCACCGCGACCAGTTCTCCGCCCTCCCCGACCCGCGCAGCCGGTGGCGGGCACTCGCCAACTTCGTCCTCATGGGAGCCGGTTCCCTCGCCCTCGGGCTGGTCATCGTCAGCGTCCACCCCAACCGTCTGGTGGGCGACCCCAGCCTGGCCGACCGCATCACGCACGTCCTGTACGGCCTGTTCGGTTTCGAAGGCCCGGTCGACTACCAGGGCAACACCTCCTGGACGGTCGCCTTCTCCCTGGGCGCCCTGGGCCTGCTCACCGCCGTCACGACGATCTACCTGGCCTTCCGCCCCGAACACCCGGCCGCGCGCCTCACGGCCGAGGACGAGGCCCGTCTGCGGGCCCTCCTGGACAAGCACGGCGGCCGCGATTCCCTCGGCCACTTCGCGCTGCGCCGCGACAAGGCCGTGGTCTTCTCGCCCAGCGGCAAGGCGGCGGTGACCTACCGCGTCGTCTCCGGCGTGATGCTCGCCAGCGGCGACCCGATCGGCGACGTCGAGGCCTGGCCGGGCGCCATCGAGCGCTTCATGGACGAGGCCAGGGCCCACTCCTGGACCCCCGCCGTCATGGGCTGCTCCGAGACCGGCGGCGAGGTCTGGACCCGCGAGACCGGTCTCGACGCCCTCGAACTGGGCGACGAGGCGGTGGTGGACGTCGCGGATTTCTCCCTCGCCGGCCGCGCGATGCGCAATGTGCGCCAGATGGTCAAGCGCATCGAGCGCGCCGGTTACGAGACCCGGGTACGGCGCGTCCGTGACCTCGGCGACGCCGAGCTGGACCGCATCCGCCGCGCCGCCGAGGACTGGCGCGGCACCGACACCGAGCGCGGCTTCTCCATGGCGCTGGGCCGCATCGGCGACCCTGCCGACGGTGACTGCCTCATCGCCACCGCCCACAGAATCGAAGGGGCGGCGCGAAGCACCTCAGGCAGGGCGGCGGTGGGAGACGGGTGGGCGGACGACCGGCCCGGGCAGTACGGCGACCTGAAGGCGATCCTGCACTTCGTGCCGTGGGGCACGGACGGCGTCTCCCTGGACCTGATGCGACGGGACCGGTCGGCGGACCCGGGCATGAACGAGCTGCTGATCGTTGCGGCCCTGCAGGCGGCACCCCGCCTCGGCATCGCGCGCGTCTCGCTCAACTTCGCGATGTTCCGCTCGGCACTGGCGCGCGGCGAGAAGATCGGCGCGGGCCCGGTGCTGCGCGTCTGGCGCGGGCTGCTGGTCTTCATGTCCCGGTGGTTCCAGATCGAGTCCCTGTACAAGTTCAACGCGAAGTTCCGGCCGCGCTGGGAGCCCCGCTTCGTCGTCTACCGCGCCTCCGGCGACCTGCCCCGCATCGGCTTCGCCGCCATGCAGGCGGAGGGCTTCGTCAACCTGGCCCTCCCCGTGCCGCGCTTCCTGCGCCGCCGTACGGTCGCCTCGCGCGCGTGCGCCCACGCCGTCGCTGAACGGGACGTCCGCGCGGCGTGACGACGAAGGGCCGCGGTGACGACCGACCGCACGGACCGCGGCACCAGGAACAGGCCGCGGTCCCAGGACAAGGCCATGGCCCCGAAGACAGGCCGAGCTGAAACCCCACCTCCTCCTCCGGCCCGAAGGTTCCGCTCGGCCGCATGCGCCCGCCCGTGGCAACGGCCGGGCCCCGGGCCTTGCGGCCCCGCCCTGGGCCTACGCTGAACGTATGAGCAAGCAGAGCGGACGTGGACGCGTCGCGGGCCTTCCGGAATGGGGCCGCTGCGCGGTCATGGGAGTCGTGAACGTCACCCCCGATTCCTTCTCCGACGGCGGCCGCTTCTTCGACACGGCAGCGGCCGTCAAACACGGCCTCGACCTGGTCACCGAAGGCGCCGACCTGGTCGACGTCGGCGGCGAGTCCACCCGCCCCGGCGCCACCCGGGTCGACCAGGCCGAGGAGCTCAAGCGGGTGATCCCCGTCGTCCGCGGCCTCGCCTCCGAGGGCGTCACCGTCTCCGTCGACACCATGCGCGCCTCCGTCGCCGAACGGGCCCTCGCAGCCGGCGCCGCCCTCGTCAACGACGTCAGCGGCGGCCTCGCCGACCCCGCGATGATCCCGGCCGTGGCGTCCGCCGGCGCCCCCTTCGTCGTCATGCACTGGCGCGGCTTCCTGGAGGGCGGCAACGTCAAGGGCGTGTACGACGACGTCGTCGCCGAAGTCGTCGCCGAACTGCACGCGCGCGTGGAGGCCGTTCTGGAGGGCGGCATCGCGCCCGACCGCATCGTCGTCGATCCCGGCCTCGGCTTCTCCAAGGACGCCGAACACGACCTCGCCCTCCTCGCCCGCCTCGACCGCCTCCTCGGGCTCGGCCACCCGCTGCTCGTCGCCGCCTCCCGCAAGCGGTTCCTCGGCCGTGTCCTCGCCGGGCCGGGGGGTGCGCCCCCGCCCGCACGCGAGCGCGACGCCGCGACGGCCGCCGTCTCCGCCCTCGCGGCGCACGCCGGCGCATGGGCGGTGCGCGTGCACGAGGTACGCGCGACGGCGGACGCGGTACGGGTCGCACGCGCCGTGGAAAGCGCACGCGCCGTGGAAAGGGCATGCGCCGTGGACAACGGCGCAGAGGGAGCCCTGTGAGCGCCCCCCAGACCGATGTCGAGCAGGTCGAACTGGCCAACGCCGCCTACTACGAGGCGATGGAGCAGGGCGACTTCGAAAAGCTCACCTCGCTCTGGCTCACCCCGTCCGACCTGGGCGTCGACGAGGAGTACCACGACCCGGCGGACACCGGCGTGATCTCCTGCGTGCACCCCGGCTGGCCGGTGCTGACCGGCCGCGGTGACGTCCTCAGGTCCTATGCGTTGATCATGGCAAATACGGACTACATCCAGTTCTTCCTCACCGACGTGCACGTCTCCATCACCGGCGACACCGCCCTGGTGAACTGCACGGAGAACATCCTCAGCGGCGGCCCCGCCCCCGAGGGCGGCGAAGAACTCGGCCCGCTCGTCGGGCAGCTGGTCGTCGCCACGAACGTGTTCCGCCGCACTGCCGACGGCTGGAAACTCTGGTCCCACCACGCGTCCCCGGTTCTGGCCGAAAACGACGAGGACGAAAGCGACGACACCCCCGCCTGAGCGGGTAGGCGCCCTACAGGAACGACCCTGAGCCGCCCCACAGGAACCCCCGAGCCGCCCGATCGCCCGCGGGGACCAAGAAGTGGTTGGAATCACGGGACCTGGGGTAGGGGCGGCTACCAGCCTGTGAGCCGCCGGGTTCCCCAGGGGAAACACGAGGTGAAACCTCCGACCCCGGCTCGGGCCCGCGCCCTCGTGGCCCGGCCCTGTCAGTGCTCGCAGGTAGATTCGTTCGAGGCCGGTGTGCCGTCCGCACCCGGTACGAACCGGCCGTCACCGACGATTGCAGGAGTGATTCGCGTGGATCGTGTCGCGCTGCGCGGCCTCAAGGCCCGCGGGCACCACGGCGTGTTCCCCAAGGAACGCGAGGAGGGCCAGACCTTCATCGTGGACCTCGTCCTCGGCCTGGACACCCGTCCGGCCGCCGCCGACGACGACCTGGCGAAGACCGTGCACTACGGCATCGTGGCGGAAGAGGTCGTGGCCGTCGTCCAGGGCGAGCCCGTCAACCTCATCGAGACGCTCGCCGAGCGCATCACCCAGGCCTGTCTGAAGCACGAAGGAGTCCAGGAGGTCGAGGTCACCGTCCACAAACCGGACGCGCCGATCACCGTCCCCTTCGACGACGTGACCGTCACCATCACCCGGAGCCGAGTATGACCGCGTCCTTCACCGCGGGTCACAGCGACCCGACCGTACAGCCGGTGCCCGCCTCCGTCGTCGAGCAGGTCGACGCCGCCGACACCACCCTCCACAACCCGAAACGAGCCGTGATCTCCCTCGGCTCCAACCTGGGCAACCGCCTGGAGACCCTCCAGGGCGCCATCGACGCCCTGGAGGACACCCCGGGCGTCCGCATCAAGGCCGTCTCCCCCGTGTACGAGACGGAGCCGTGGGGCGTCGAGCCCGGCAGCCAGCCGTCCTACTTCAACGCGGTCGTGGTTCTGAAGACGACGCTGCCCCCGTCCTCGCTCCTGGAGCGGGCACACGCCGTCGAGGAGGCCTTCAACCGCGTCCGGGACGAGCGCTGGGGCCCGCGCACCCTCGACGTGGACATCGTCGCGTACGCCGACGTCGTCACCGACGACCCGCACCTCACCCTCCCCCACCCGCGCGCCCACGAACGCGCCTTCGTGCTCGCCCCGTGGCACGACGTGGAGCCCGACGCCCAGTTGCCCGGACGGGGCGAGGTCGCCGCTCTCCTCGACACCCTCACCCGCGACGGCGTGGAAGCCCGCAAGGACCTGGAACTCCGGCTGCCCGAGTAGCCGTTAAGGTCAAGACGAGCCCGGAACGGCCGAATGGGCGGCCGCACCGGACGGGTCATCACGACCACCGTCCGCGACCACGGCCGGGGAGCTGAAGGGACACCGTGAGAGAGCTGCGCATCAGGTTGCTGGCCGGCGTCTTCGCCGTCGCCGGGATCCTGTCCTGGGCGGGCGCCCGCCTCTGGAACTCGGTCGGGACCCTCCCCAGCGTCCCCCTGGCCGCCCCCATCGTCCTCACGCTGATCGCCGCGGTCCTGCTGTCCACCGCGCTCTCGATCCGCGCCCGCCTCAAGGCCCAGCGTGAGCGCCGCCCCGAGGCCAAGGGCGTCGACCCGCTGATGGCGGCCCGCGCCGTCGTCTTCGGCCAGGCCAGCGCCCTGGTCGCCGCCCTCGTCTCCGGGATGTACGGCGGCACCGGGGTCTTCCTCCTGGAGTCCCTAGACATCCCCGCCCGCCGCGACCAGGCCATCTACGCCGGTTTCTCGGTCCTCGCGGGCATCGCCGTCATAGCGGCCGCCATCTTCCTGGAGCGCGTCTGCAGACTCCCGGAGGACGACGACCACAACACGGGAGCCGCTTCGCCGGCGTGACCCGCCGGACGATCAGGTGGCCGCTCAGCGAGCCATGATGAGGCTCATCGCCTCATTGCGGGTGGCGGGGTCACGCAGCTGGCCACGGACCGCCGACGTTATGGTCTTCGCCCCGGGCTTGCGGACCCCCCGCATCGACATGCACATGTGCTCGCATTCGACGACGACGATCACACCGCGCGGCTCCAGGATCTTCATCAGGGAGTCGGCGACCTGCGTGGTGAGTCGTTCCTGCACCTGAGGCCGACGGGCATACACGTCCACGAGCCGGGCCAGCTTCGAAAGGCCCGTGATCTTGCCGTCGGTGGACGGGATGTAGCCGACATGGGCAACGCCGACGAACGGCACCAGATGATGTTCACAGCTGCTCAGGACCTCGATGTCCTTCACGAGCACCATCTCGTCGTGCCCCAGGTCGAACGTCGTCGTCAGCACGTCCTCGGGCTTCTGCCACAGCCCCGCGAAGATCTCCTTGTACGCCCGCGCCACCCGCCCCGGCGTCTCCCGAAGCCCCTCGCGGTCCGGGTCCTCGCCGACCGCGATCAGCAGTTCGCGTACGGCGTTCTCGGCCCGCTTCTCGTCGAACTCGCCGATCGAGCCCTCGCCGTCCAGCGTCACGGGGTCGGTCATCTGGTGCCTCGTTCCTGTGCCTGTCGCGCCTGTGGACCACGCGCCTCAACTGCGGACATACAAATGCCACGCCCCCCAGGCTAGAACCTGGGGGGCGTGGCATTCATTCCGGGCCTGGTGAGGTCACCGCGGCCCGAGGCGCCTGGGGAGTCAGCTCTCCGGACGGTCCTCGGGGGCGGGCTCGGTCGCCGGGGCGGGTTCCACCGCGGTGGACTTCACGGTGGAGATCGCCGGTGTCGCGCCGTTGGCGCCGTTCGTCAGTGCGAGCTCCCTGGGGGAGAGCACCGGCGGACGGGTGGACGGCGTGCGGCGGGAGGAGCCGGTCCAGGCCGGCCGCGGAGGACGCTTGACGATGGGAGCGAAGATCTCGGCGATCTGCTCCTTGTTCAGCGTCTCCTTCTCCAGCAGCTGAAGCACCAGGTTGTCGAGGACGTCGCGGTTCTCGACCAGGATCTCCCAGGCCTCGTTGTGCGCGGTCTCGATGAGCTTCTTTACCTCTTCGTCGACCAGCGCGGCGACCTCTTCCGAGTAGTCGCGCTGGTGAGCCATCTCACGTCCGAGGAACGGCTCGGTGTTGTCGCCACCGAACTTGATGGCGCCGAGACGTTCGGTCATGCCGTACTGCGTGACCATCGCGCGGGCCGTTGCGGTGGCCTTCTCGATGTCGTTCGCAGCGCCGGTCGTCGGGTCGTGGAAGACCAGTTCCTCGGCCGCGCGGCCGCCCAGCATGTAGGCCAGCTGGTCCAGCATCTCGTTGCGCGTGGTCGAGTACTTGTCCTCGTCCGGCAGGACCATCGTGTAGCCCAGAGCACGGCCTCTCGAGAGGATCGTGATCTTGTGGACCGGGTCGGAGTTCGGGGAGGCCGCCGCGACCAGGGCGTGGCCGCCCTCGTGGTACGCGGTGATCTTCTTTTCCTTGTCCGACATGATCCGGGTCCGCTTCTGCGGGCCCGCCACGACGCGGTCGATGGCCTCGTCCAGCATGTGGTTGTCGATGAGCTTCAGGTCGCTGCGCGCCGTCAGGAGCGCCGCTTCGTTCAGCACGTTCGCCAGGTCCGCACCGGTGAATCCGGGGGTGCGGCGGGCGACCGCCGACAGGTCGACGTCCGGTGCGACCGGCTTGCCCTTCTGGTGGACCTTGAGGATCTCCAGACGGCCCTGCATGTCCGGGCGGTCGACCGCGATCTGGCGGTCGAAGCGGCCGGGGCGCAGAAGAGCCGGGTCGAGGATGTCCGGCCGGTTCGTCGCGGCGATGAGAATCACACCGCCCTTGACGTCGAAACCGTCCATCTCGACGAGCAGCTGGTTCAGCGTCTGCTCGCGCTCGTCGTGACCACCGCCGAGGCCGGCGCCGCGATGGCGGCCGACCGCGTCGATCTCGTCGACGAAGACGATCGCCGGGGCGTTCGCCTTGGCCTGCTCGAACAGGTCACGGACTCGGGAGGCACCGACACCGACGAACATCTCGACGAAGTCGGAACCCGAGATCGAGTAGAAGGGGACGCCCGCCTCGCCCGCGACAGCACGCGCGAGCAGGGTCTTGCCGGTGCCGGGAGGGCCGTACAGCAGTACGCCCTTGGGAATCTTGGCGCCGACGGCCTGGAACTTCGCCGGTTCCTGGAGGAACTCCTTGATCTCATGGAGCTCCTCGACGGCCTCGTCCGAGCCTGCGACGTCCGAGAACGTCGTCTTCGGGGTGTCCTTGGTGATGAGTTTCGCCTTGGACTTCCCGAAGTTCATGACCCGGGAGCCGCCACCCTGCATCTGATTCATCAGGAACAGGAAGACGACCACGATGAGGACGAAGGGGAGCAGGGACAGCAGGATCCCGACGAAGGCGTTCTGCTTCGTCGGCGAAACCGTGTAGCCGTCCGGAATCTGCTTGTCCTGGTACTTGTTCTGCAGCGTCCCGGCGAGGGTCGCGCCTTGGTCGCCGATGTAGCTCGCCTGGATCTTCGAGCTGCCCTCGACCTTTACGCCGTCCTTGAGCTGGACCTTGACGGTCTGCTCGTCGCCGGTGGTCAGCTTGGCCGACTCGACCTTGTTGTCATTGATCGCCTGGATCACCTGGCCGGTGTCCACCGTCTTGTAGCCACCGGACGAGCCGACGACCTGCATCAACACGACCACGGCAAGGACGGCCAGCACGATCCACATGACCGGCCCACGGAAGTATCGCTTCACGTCCATCCATACGGAGCGTTGCCGCCCCGTCCCTCCTGCCATAGTGAGTTTGATAAGACAGTTCTTCTGACGGTACCCCAGCATTGTGGACCGAAGCCGCACGGGAAGGCTGACGAACCCGTCTGCATGCTCCAACGGCGCGAAACCCGCTGGGGTTCCCGATCGTCTTACAGGGCTTGGGCCATCTGGCTCAGCCGCCGTAGACGTGAGGCGCGAGCGTACCGACGAACGGGAGGTTGCGGTACTTCTCGGCGTAGTCGAGGCCGTAGCCGACGACGAACTCGTTCGGGATGTCGAAGCCGACCCACTGGACGTCGATGGCGACCTTGGCGGCCTCGGGCTTGCGCAGCAGGGTGCACACCTTGAGGGATGCGGGCTCGCGCGAGCCGAGGTTGGAGATCAGCCAGGACAGGGTCAGGCCGGAGTCGATGATGTCCTCGACGATCAGGACGTGCTTGCCCTTGATGTCGGTGTCGAGGTCCTTGAGGATCCGCACCACACCGGAGGACTGGGTGCCCGCGCCGTAGGACGACACGGCCATCCAGTCCATGGTGACGGGGGTGGACAGCGCCCGGGCGAGGTCCGCCATGACCATCACCGCGCCCTTGAGTACGCCGACGATCAGCAGATCCTTGCCCGCGTACTCCGCGTCGATCTTCGCGGCAAGCTCCGTGAGCTTCGCGTCGATCTCTTCCTTGGTGATGAGCACCGACTTGAGGTCGGGACCCATGTCTTTCGCGTCCACCCGCATCACTTTCGGTCGTCCAACCGGCTGCCCTGCCCCTCTCCCGAGGTGCACGGAGAGGTCGGGATTCAGCCTTGCCGAATCACCAGTCTGCCACCCTGCCGCTGGGCGACGACCTTGCCCGGGAGATTGATGGCTCCCTGGCCGCGCCAGCCGGTGATCAGCCGGTCGACTTCCTCGATGTGACGGGCGAACAACGAACCCGCGGGGGCGCCGGCCTCGATCGCGGCGCGGCGCAGGATGCGACGGCGTACGGCGGGCGGCAGGGCGTAGAGCTTGGCGCACTCCAGGAGGCCGGCGGCGTCCCGGACGGCGGCCTCGGCCTGGCCGGCCCAGGTGTCGAGGGCGTCGGCGTCGTCACGGGAGAGCTGGGCCGTGCGGGCGAGGGCCTCCACGACGCCTTTGCCGAGCGCCTTCTCCAGCGCGGGCAGGCCTTCGTGGCGCAGCCGGGAGCGCGTGTACGCGGGGTCGGCGTTGTGCGGGTCGTCCCAGACGGGCAGGGACTGGACCATGCAGGCCTTGCGGGCGGTCTGCCGGTCGAGCTGGAGGAAGGGGCGGCGGTAACGGCGGGCGGCCCCCGGGCCCCCGGAAACGGCCGCCATTCCGGACAGGGAGCGGATGCCGGAGCCGCGGGCGAGGCCGAGCAGGACGGTTTCGGCCTGGTCGTCGCGGGTGTGGCCGAGCAGCACGGCCACGGCGCCATGGCGTTCGGCGGCCGCGTCCAGGGCGGCGTAGCGCGCGTCGCGGGCGGCGGCTTCGGGCCCTCCCTCGCGGCCGACGGTCACGGCGGTGGCCTCGACCGGGTCGAGGCCGAGTTCGCGCAGGCGCAGCACGACCTCGTCGGCACGCAGGTCGGAGCCGGGCTGCAGGCCGTGGTCGACGGTGATGCCGCCGGCGCGGATGCCGAGCTTGGGGGCTTCGAAGGCGAGGGCCGAGGCGAGGGCCATGGAGTCGGCGCCGCCGGAGCACGCCACGAGCACGAGCGGCGACGGCTCAGGCTCGTGCGGGGCGTCGTCGGAGGCGCTGGACTCTCCGGGCGTCCGGCCGAGAGTCGCACGGCCGTGTTCGGGCGTCGTCGTGCGGCTGGGCTCGGTGAGGATGTCGTGGAGGACGCGGCGGACCGCCAGGCGTATCGCCGCGACCGCAGGATGGGGACCCATGTCCGGTTCCCTTCATGAAGTTTTCGGGGGTGAGCCCCGGTTTCGGTCACTCAGAGTGTGCACATGGTGACAGAACCGGGCCGTTCCCCGAGCATTGCACGCCTACCCATCGCTCACGGTCCCTCGGACGGGTGATTGCAGGGGCGTTCGCCTGCCGTCGTCCGGATTCGCTTCACGACTTCAGCGCCCTGTTCACGACTCGGCCTTGCGATGCACCCGCGCGACCCAATCCGCCGGTTTGGCGATCTCCGTCTTGGTCGGGAGGGTGTTCGGGGACGTCCACACGCGGTTGAAGCCGTCCATGCCGACCTGGTCGACGACGGCCCGTACGAAGCGTTCGCCGTCCCGGTACTGCCGGAGTTTGGCGTCCAGACCCAGCAGCTTGCGCAGGGCCATGTCCAGTCGGGAGGCCCCCTTGGCGCGACGCTGCTGGAACTTCTCGCGGATCTCGGCGACGCTCGGCACGACGTCCGGACCGACCCCGTCCATCACGAAGTCGGCGTGGCCCTCCAGGAGGGACATCACGGCGGTGAGGCGGCCGAGGATCTCCCGCTGGGCAGGCGTCTGCACGATCTCCACGAGGGACCTGCCGCCCTCGTCCTCCTCGCCCTCGGGGCGCCCGCCGGCGAGCGACTGGGCAGCCTCCCGGATGCGTTCCAGGACGGTCATGGGATCGACCTCGGTCTCTCCCAGGAACGACTGGATTTCGCCCCCGAGGTGGTCCCGCAGCCAGGGCACGGCGGTGAACTGCGTGCGGTGCGTCTCCTCGTGCAGGCACACCCACAGCCGGAAGTCGTGGGGCTCTACGTCGAGTTCGCGCTCCACGTGCACGACGTTCGGGGCGACGAGGAGCAGGCGGCCGCCGCCGCTCTCCCCAGCGGGGAGGTCGCGGGTGGCCGGGGCGAAGGTCTCGTACTGGCCGAGGACCCGCGAGGCCAGGAAGGACAGCAGCATTCCCAGCTCGACACCCGTCACCTTGCCGCCGACGGCGCCGAGGACCGCGCCGCCGGGCGTGTTGCCGCGCCGTTCCTGCATCTTGTCGAGGAGGGGCTTCAGAAGCTCCCGAAAACCGGCGACGTTCGCCCGGACCCAGCCGGGGCGATCGACGACCAGGACCGGAGTGTCGTGGGTGTCTTCCGTGCCCATACGGGTGAAGCCCCGGACGTGTCCCTCCGAGGCCTTGGCATGCCGACGCAGCTCCGCGACGACGGCCCTGGCCTCGTCACGACTCACGTCGGGGCCCGGCCGTACGAGCCGGGTCGCGGTCGCCACCGCGAGATTCCAGTCGACCATCTCGGCACCACCGATGCTCGTCATGCGTCAACCGTACGTGAGCTCCACCGCTTGGGGCAGGGTCGAGCCAGGTTGGCGGGGCCGCGTCACCGGCAACCGCAGGCCGCCAGAGCCGTCGCCGTCCTGTCCAGCGCCGACTGCGCCGCCGCCGGGTCCGTCGTGTTCGACGTCAGGAACGCGAAGGCCAGGAGGTGACCGTCCTGGTCAACCACGGTTCCCGCCAGCGTGTTCACGCCCGTCAGGGTGCCCGTCTTCGCTCGTACGATCCCTGCCGCGCCGTCCGTGTAGCGGCTGGTCAGGGTGCCCGTGAAGCCGGCCACCGGGAGGCCGGTGAGGGCGGGGCGGAGTTCCGGGTGGGTGGGGTCGCCGGCCTTCACCAGGAGGGACGCCAGGAGGCCCGCCGTAAGTCTGTCGGCGCGGTCCAGGCCGCTGCCGTCCTTGAAGTCGGCGCCCGACACGGGCAGCCCGAGCTTCTTCAGCCGGGCGCCGATCGCCTGGCCGGCACCCGCGAAATCGGCGCGTTTGCCGGTCGCGACGGCCGTCTGGCGGGCGAGCGCCTCGGCGATGTCGTTGTCGCTGTTGGTGAGCATGCGTTCGACGAGGTCGGAGAGCGGCGGCGAGGAGACCGTGGCGAGTGACTCGGCGCGGCCGGTGGCCTTGGAGGGTCCGGGTGACGTGGTCTTGATGCCCTTGCCCCGGAGGAGGTCGGCGAAGGTGCGGGTCGCGTCCGCCGCCGGGTCCGCCGCACGGGGCGCGGGCCCGCTCGCGGAGTCGTCCGTACGGGCCTCGTCGGCCATCAGGGCGGTGACGGGGGCGAGGTTGTCGTTGACCCCGATGGGATGAAGTTCCCGACCGGCGTACAGGGTCGTGTCGTACGAGAGCGTGACCTCGCTGATGTGGCGCTTCTTCAGGGCGGCGGCCGTGGCGTCGGCGAGGGTGCGCAGGCTCGCCCAGCCCTCGGCGTCCTTGTGGGCGGTGAGGGTGGGGTCGCCGCCGCCGACGAGGACGAGCTCGTCGGTGTCGGGTTCGAGGGCGGCGCGGGTGGTGAGGCGGTGGTCGGCGCCCAGGGCGGAGAGCGCGGCGACGGCGGTGGCGATCTTCGTGGTGGAGGCGGGGGTCATGGCCTCGTCGGCACCCGTGCCGTAGAGCGGCTTGCCGGTGGCGACGTCGACGACGGCGGCCGTGGTGCGGGTGCCGAGCGCCGGGTCCCTCAGGAGGGGGGTCAGGACCTCGGCGAGGGCCGGGCCGGTCGGGGCCGTCCTGACGCTGTTCGTGGCGCCGCCGAGGCCGATGAGGACGGAGGCGGCGCTGGGCGCGGGCCGGGGCGCTCCACCCGCCGTACCGGACGAGCCGTCGTGATCTGCGCCACCCGTGCGCTCCTGGGCGACCGCCCGGTCCCGCTCCGCCGTACGCTGACCGGTGGAGTCCCAAGGGCCCGCGGCGGAGACCACCGCGGCGGCCAGCGCCAGTCCGGCGGTGGCGGCGCCCGCGGTGTACTGCCAGGTCTTCGGCCTCGTGATCCGCGCGATCTGCGGCTTCGCGAGCGGTGCGACGTGCGGTTTCGCGACCGTCGCGGCGCGCGCGAGACGTGGTCGTACGGCGTCCGCGGCCCGTGCCAGACGCGGTCGTACGGCGTTCGCGACCCGCGTCACATGTGGTCTCGCGGCTCGCCAAGGCCCCAGCTCTGGCACGACCAACAGCCCCTTTCGCGATCACACACCTGCGTGAGGGACACTTAACCACCAGAACTATGTGTTGATCATGGAGGAGCCACCGGTGGAGTTCGACGTCACGATCGAGATTCCGAAGGGTTCGCGGAACAAGTACGAGGTGGACCACGAGACCGGTCGGATCCGCCTGGACCGTCGCCTCTTCACCTCGACCAGCTACCCGGCCGACTACGGCTTCGTCGAGAACACCCTCGGCGAGGACGGCGATCCGCTGGACGCGCTGGTCATCCTGGACGAGCCGACCTTCCCCGGCTGCCTCATCCAGTGCCGCGCGATCGGCATGTTCCGCATGACGGACGAGGCCGGTGGCGACGACAAGCTGCTGTGCGTCCCGGCACACGACCCGCGCGTGGAGCACCTGCGGGACATCCACCACGTGTCGGAGTTCGACCGTCTGGAGATCCAGCACTTCTTCGAGGTCTACAAGGACCTGGAGCCCGGCAAGTCGGTCGAGGGCGCCGACTGGGTGGGCCGCACCGAGGCCGAGGCCGAGATCGAGCGGTCGTACAAGCGCTTCAAGGACCAGGGCGGTCACTGAGCCTGCTGTCGCGAAGGGGCCGCGCGCGCACGCGTGCGGCCCCTTCGCGCTGTGTGCGCATACTGATGCCTGTTGCACGTGTCGTACAGGGAGCGCTACGGAGTGAGGGACGCGGAGGACCGCAAGCCGCGGTCGGACGAGGCCAGGAGCAGGTTCGCCACTCCCACCGCCGTCGCCGGGGATTCGGCCGATTCCGCCACGACGTCGGAGTTCGCGGTTCCCGAGGGCCTGGCCGTGCCCGGGGGCGTCGCCACGGAGTCCGAGACCACGTCGGAGTTCACCGTCCCCAAGGGGCTCGGCGTGCCGCAGACGCCCGCGGCGGAGTCCGAGGGGTCGGCGTTCAGCCCGCCGCGCACCTACAGCGCCAGGGACGCCCAGGCGGCGTTCACTCCGCCGACCGGCATCCCCTTGGTCAGCCTCACCAAGAACGCGCCCTGGCAGGACCGGATGCGCACGATGCTGCGGATGCCGGTGGCCGAGCGGCCCGCGCCGGAGCCCTTGCAGAAGGTCGAGGAGGAGGGCCCGGCCGTTCCGCGGGTGCTCGACCTGACGCTGCGTATCGGCGAGCTGCTGCTGGCCGGTGGTGAGGGCGCCGAGGACGTGGAGGCGGCGATGTTCGCGGTCTGCCGCTCCTACGGCCTCGACCGCTGCGAGCCGAACGTCACCTTCACCCTGCTGTCGATCTCGTACCAGCCGTCCCTGGTGGAGGACCCGGTGACGGCGTCCCGGACGGTCCGCCGCCGCGGCACCGACTACACGCGCCTCGCGGCCGTGTTCCGGCTGGTCGACGACCTCAGCGACCCGGACACGGCGATCTCCCTGGAGGAGGCCTACCGGCGGCTCGCCGAGATCCGGCGCAACCGGCACCCGTATCCCGGCTGGGTGCTGACCTCGGCGAGCGGGTTGCTGGCGGGCGCGGCCTCGGTGCTCGTCGGCGGTGACTACGTCGTCTTCATCGCGGCCGCGCTCGGCGCGATGCTCGGCGACCGGCTGGCCTGGCTGTGCGCGGGGCGCGGGCTGCCGGAGTTCTACCAGTTCACCGTCGCCGCGATGCCGCCGGCCGCGATAGGGATCGCGCTGACCCTCGCGCACGTGGACGTGAAGGCCGCCGCGGTGGTCACCGGTGGACTGTTCGCCCTGCTGCCCGGGCGGGCGCTGGTGGCGGGCGTCCAGGACGGTCTGACCGGCTTCTACATCACCGCCTCCGCGCGCCTGCTGGAGGTCATGTACTTCTTCGTCGGCATCGTCGTCGGCGTGCTGATCATGCTCTACGTCGGTGTGCAACTGGGCGCCCACCTCAACCCGGACGCCGCCCTGGGCGACTCCGAGCGGCCGCTGTGGCAGATCGGCGCGTCGATGCTGCTGTCCCTGACCTTCGCGGTGCTGCTCCAGCAGGAACGATCCACCGTGCTCGCGGTGACCATGAACGGCGGTGTCGCCTGGTCGGTGTACGGCGCGATGCACTACGCGGGCGAACTCTCACCGGTCGCCTCCACGGCGGTGGCGGCGGGCCTGGTGGGATTGTTCGGCCAGATGCTGTCCCGGTACCGGTTCGCTTCCGCACTGCCCTACACGACGGCGGCGATCGGGCCTCTCCTGCCGGGTTCCGCGACGTACTTCGGGCTGTTGTCGATCGCGCAGAACCAGGTCGACGAGGGGCTGGTGTCGTTGTCCAAGGCGGCGGCACTGGCGATGGCCATCGCCATCGGGGTCAATCTAGGGTCGGAGATCTCGCGTCTGTTCCTGCGTTTGCCGGGGGCGGGGAGTGCGGCGGGGCGCAGGGCTGCGAAGCGGACGCGGGGGTTCTGACACCGGGCGCCCACGAGCTCGGGGGGGTTCTGTCGGGCGGCGACTGCGGGTGTGATTGTGGTTGCCCGCGCAGTTCCCCGCCCCTTTGCGGCGTTTCAGTAACCCTGGTTGTACGGGTTCTGCTGGTTGTCGTTGCCCTGCTGTGCGCCGTACTGGTCCTGGCTGTAGCCCTGCGGGTACTGCTGGGCGTACGGCTGCTGCTGCGAGGGCCGGCCGTACCCCTGGTCGTACTGCTGACCGTACTGCTGGTCGTAGCCGTACTGCTGCTGGCCCTGCTGGCCCTGCTGGCCCTGCTGGCCCTGCTGGCCCTGCTGCTGGTCGGCCGGGGGGATGACGCGTAGTTGGGTCGTCGCGTCGTCCATGGCCGGGGGCTGGTAGGCGGCGGTCGGGGCCTGGGCGGCGGCGCGCTTCTTCTTGGAGCGTTCTCGGAGGTACTCGATGATGATCGGGACCACGGAGACGAAGACGATCAGGACGAGGATCGCCTCGACGTTCTTCCTGATGAGCTCGATCTGGCCGAGCCAGTAGCCGGCGAGCGTGATGCCGGTGCCCCAGGCCAGGCCGCCGATGATGTTGTACGTGAGGAACGTGCGGTACTTCATGCGGCCGGCGCCCGCCACGATGGGGGCGAAGGTGCGCACGATCGGCACGAAGCGGGCGAGGACGATCGCCTTGGGGCCGTACTTCTCCATGAACTCGTGGGCCTTCTCCAGGTTCTCCTGTTTGAAGAGCTTGGAGTTGGGACGACTGAAGAGCCTCGGGCCGAAGAACTTGCCGATCATGTAACCCACCTGGTCGCCGAGGACGGCGGCCAGCACGATCAGCAGGCACACCAGCCACAGCGGCTGGCTGATGAACTCGCCCTGGGCCACGAAGAGGCCCGCCGTGAACAGCAGCGAGTCGCCGGGCAGGAACGCGAAGAGCCCGGACTCGGCGAAGACGATCAGCAGGATGCCCGGAAGACTGAAGGTCTCGATGAGGTAATCGGGGCTGAGCCACTCGGGGCCGAGCGCGAGCGTGGTCACGGGATTGTGGCTCCTGCTGATGGGGGACGGGCTGGGGGTGGCTGCCCAAAAGTATCAACGCAGCCGTCGTGGCCCAGGTTCCATGCGAGTCCCCAGGATGCACTGTGCTCCGTCTGGGACAAAGCTGTGGACCATGAGTATCGAAGACTACGGCGGTGGTCAGGGTCCCCGGCCCGACGTGCTGGTGGTGACCACGAACGACGTACCCGGCCATCGGGTTCAAGAGGTCCTCGGCGAGGTCTTCGGGTTGACCGTACGGTCCCGGCACCTCGGCAGTCAGATCGGCGCGGGTCTGAAGTCGATGGTCGGCGGTGAGCTCAAGGGGCTCACCAAGACGCTCGTGCAGACCCGGAACCAGGCCATGGAGCGGCTGGTGGAACAGGCACGCGCGCGTGGGGCGAATGCCGTGCTGATGTTCCGCTTCGACGTGACCGAGGCGGCGGACCTGGGCACCGAGGTGTGCGCGTACGGGACTGCGGTGGTCCTGGCCCGGGAGTAGACGCTCCCGGACCAGGTGATCACGAGGTGTGGCGGGTCGCGTTGGCCGTGATCGCGGCCATCAGGGCGGTTTGACTTGCTCCTTGGGCTGAAGCCCGAGTGGCCGATACCGCCAGTCCGGCGGCCGACGGGTCCGGCGGCGGCCGAAGCGGCGGCCGAAGCGGCGGCCGAGGCGGCGGTTCCACGGTCGGCTTCCTCCGGATGTCGCGTCCCTTTTGCCCGCTTATCGTGAGCCCGTGGCCCAGGACACCGTGCAGCAGGCACCCGCCGCGCCGGCGACCCCGGCGCGCACCCTGCTGCCGTTGATCCTCCCCGCTCTCGTGGTGGGGGTGGGCGCGAGCCTGCTGTTACTCGGGGTGAGCGCGGCAGCCGGGGAACTCCAGGACGTGCTGTGGCAGGACCTGCCGGACGCGCTGGGGGTCGGCCGGTACTCCGTGCTGTGGATGCTCGTCGTGCTCACCGCGACGGGCGTCGCGGTCGGGCTGGTGGTGTGGAAGGTGCCCGGACACGCCGGGCCCGACCCGGCCACCACCGGGCTGGCGGGACAGTTCGCCACCATGGCGGTGGTGAAGCTGGCCGCGCTGCTCGTCGCCGCGTCCTGCGGTTTCCGGGGCGGGCGGATTTTCCCGGCCGTGTTCGTCGGCACCGCCTTCGGGCTCGGTGCCCATGCCCTGGTGCCCGCCGTCCATCCGGCGCTCGGTGTCGCCGCGGGCGTCCTCGGGATGCTTCTCGCCATCACCCGGCAGGGCTGGGTGAGTCTGTTCACGGCCGCCGTACTGGTGGCCTCCCCCGCGATCCTCGCCCTGCTCTGCATCGCCTCCCTGCCGGCCTGGCTCCTGGTGACGGGGCGGTCGCAGATGCAGTTGCGCGAGGACGGAACTCCGCTCCGCTGACCCCCGTTGATCCTTTCAGGAGGCACGCCCATGGCATTGCACCAAGGTCCCGAAAAGCCCGACGAGCGTCCCGTGTACGTCAACCCGTTCTACGGCGAGGCGAACCCGGTCGGCGGCATGACCGAGGCCCCGCCCAAGCACCGCCTCCCGGACACTCCCCTGCCGCCCGCGACCGCCTATCAGCTCGTGCACGACGAACTGATGCTGGACGGCAACTCCCGGCTGAACCTCGCCACCTTCGTCACCACCTGGATGGAACCGCAGGCCGGGGTCCTGATGGGCGAGTGCCAGGACAAGAACATGATCGACAAGGACGAGTATCCGCGCACCGCGGAGCTGGAGCGGCGCTGCGTGGCCATGCTCGCCGACCTGTGGAACGCGCCCGATCCGGCGACCGCCGTGGGCTGCTCGACCACCGGGTCGAGTGAGGCGTGCATGCTCGCCGGCATGGCGCTCAAGCGGCGCTGGGCGC
This sequence comes from Streptomyces sp. NPDC006602, assembly GCF_042870385.1. NCBI lineage: Bacteria > Bacillati > Actinomycetota > Actinomycetes > Kitasatosporales > Streptomycetaceae > Streptomyces > Streptomyces sp. NPDC006602. The sequence continues at coordinate 71,759 of NZ_JBIAHG010000018.1, forward strand.
ATCGCAACGCCGACCGGTACCCGGGCCGGGACGTCCGCCCGAACCTCGTCATGGGCGTCAACGTCCAGGTCTGCTGGGAGAAGTTCTGCACCTTCTGGGAGGTGGAGGCCCGTCAGGTTCCGATGGAGGGCGATCGCTTCCGCCTCGACCCACAGGCCGCGGCCGAACTGTGCGACGAGAACACCATCGGCGTCGTCGGCATCCTCGGCTCCACCTTCGACGGCTCCTACGAACCGATCGCCGACCTGTGCGCCGCCCTCGACGCCCTCCAGGAGCGGACCGGCCTCGACATCCCCGTGCACGTCGACGGGGCGTCCGGCGCCATGGTGGCCCCCTTCCTCGACGAGGACCTGGTGTGGGACTTCCGGCTGCCGAGGGTCGCCTCCATCAACACCTCCGGCCACAAGTACGGACTCGTCTACCCCGGCGTCGGCTGGGCGTTGTGGCGGGACAGGGAGGCCCTGCCCGAGGAGCTCGTCTTCCGCGTCAACTACCTGGGCGGCGACATGCCGACCTTCGCCCTCAACTTCTCCCGGCCGGGCGCCCAGGTGGTCGCGCAGTACTACACGTTCCTGCGGCTGGGTCGCGAGGGCTTCCGCGCCGTGCAGCAGTCCACGCGGGACGTGGCCCTGAGCCTCGCCGAACGCGTGGAGGCACTCGACGACTTCCGCCTGCTGACCCGGGGCGACGAGCTGCCTGTGTTCGCCTTCACGACCGCGCCCGGTGTGGACGCCTACGACGTCTTCGACGTCTCCCGGCGACTGCGCGAGCGGGGCTGGCTGGTGCCCGCGTACACCTTCCCGCCGAACCGCGAGGACCTGTCCGTCCTGCGGGTCGTGTGCCGCAACGGCTTCTCGGCCGACCTCGCCGAGCTGTTCGTGGAGGACCTGAGCCGTCTGCTGCCGGAACTGCGCGGGCAGTCGCGTCCGGCGACCCGGGACAAGGGGGCGGCCACCGGGTTCCATCACTGAGCACGTCAGGAGCCGGCCGCTTGCCGGAGCCGATCGCCGGCCGTGCGGTGCGCCCCCGTCAGTTCCCGTCACCGCCCTACTTGCTCAACTCCCCGAACCTCCGTACCGCCAACGGAAAGAACACCGCCACCAGCACCACCGGCCACACCACCGCCGCCCATACGTGCCCCGGCTCCCCGCCCGGCCCGCCGAACAGATCCCGTACGGCCGTCGCCGTCTGCGACATCGGGTTCCACTCGACGACCGTGCCCAGCCACCGAGGCATCGACTCGGGGGTCGCGATGGCGTTGGAGAGGAAGCCGACCGGCCAGACCAGGATCTGCACGGCCTGCACCAGTTCCGGCTTCCCGGCGACCATCGCCAGGTGGATGCCGATCCACAACATGGCGAAACGGAACAGCAGCAACAGCCCGACGGCTCCGAGGAAACCGGAGAGCCCGCCGTGCGGCCGCCAGCCGATCGCGTACCCGACGCCGATCATCACGGTGAGACTCAGCGCCGACTGCAGCATGTCGGCGACCGAACGGCCCACCAGCACAGCGCCGTTGGCCATCGGCATGGACCGGAAGCGGTCGATCACACCCTTGTTGAGGTCCTGCGTGACGGCGAGCATCGTGCCCTCCAGGCCGAAGGCCATGGTGAGCGCGAGCATGCCGGGGACCAGGTAGTCGACGTAGCCCCCTTCGACCTCTCGCCCCCCGCCGATGAGGTAGCCGAACATCAGCAGCAGCATCACGGGGAAGACCAGTCCGACCACGACCTGCACCGGTTGCCGTGCCCAGTGGGCGAGTTCGCGCCGGGTCATGGTCCAGGAATCGGTCAGTGCGTACGTGCTCATGCGGCCTCCTTCACTCGCGGGTCTCCGGTGAGGTGCAGGAACACCTCGTCCAGCGTCGGACGGCGCAGGGCCACGTCCTCCGCCTCGATGCCCGCCTCCTCCAGCGCCCGTACGACACCGGAGAGGGCCACCATGCGGTCGGTGACCGGGGCGCTGAGCAGCCGGCGGTCGGCGTCGACGGACACCTCCGACGGGGTGAGCGGCAACAGGGCGACGGCGGCGCCCAGTTGGCCCGCGTCCCGCAGGACCACGTCGATACGGTCGCCCCCGGTCATCGCCTTCAGCTCGTCCACTGTGCCGTCCGCGATGACCCGGCCCCGGTCGACGACCGAGATGCGGTCGGCGAGCTGGTCGGCCTCCTCCAGGTACTGGGTGGTCAGCAGGACCGTCGTACCGGCGCCGACCAGGGAGCGGACCGCGGCCCAGACCTCGGCGCGGCCGCGCGGGTCGAGGCCGGTCGTCGGTTCGTCCAGGAAGAGGACCTCCGGGTCGGTGATGAGGGATGCCGCCAGGTCGAGGCGGCGCCGCATGCCGCCGCTGTAGGAGCCGACGGGCCCCCGGCCGGTGTCGGCGAGACCGAAGCGCTCCAGGAGTTCGTCGGCACGCACGCGCGCGTGCCGGGCGCCCAGGTGGTACAGCCGGCCGAACATCTCCAGGTTCTGGCGGCCGGACAGCTCCTCGTCGAGGGCCGCGTGCTGGCCGAGCAGACCGATACGGAAGCGGACCTCCTGGGGCTGGGTCACAAGGTCGTGCCCCGCCACCTCGATCCGGCCCGCGTCGGGCCGCAGCAGGGTGGACAGGATCCGGACCAGGGTCGTCTTGCCCGCGCCGTTCGGCCCGAGCACGCCGTGCACCGTTCCTCGCCCGACCAGCAGGTCGAGTCCGTCCAGTGCCTTCTTGTCGCCGTACTTCTTGTGCGCGCCTTCGACGGTGATCGCCGGGTCGGCCACTGCCACTCCCTCGCTCGCCACGCTCGTTAGTCAAACTTGACTACCGACCATCAAAGTATCGCCGCGGAGCGCATTGGTCAAACTTGATTAGCGCACATCTCCCGGATGCCGCTCCCCCGTCGCGTACGGGTTCTCCTCGCCCTCCGTCAGGATGCCGACGAACGGCTCGCCCTCACCCGCGAAGGTGTAGGCGCCGCCCTCGATGCGGGCGATCAGCCCCTGGGTCCACTCGGCCTCGGCATCCGCCGTGTGGATCCAGAGGTTCATGATCTCGCCGATGTGGCCGAGCTGCTCCGGGCCGTCCTCGGGCACGTAGTGCTCGGTGACGCCGGAGCGCCACTCCTCGATACGCCGGATCCGCTCCTTCAGGAGCGCCACGGCCTCGGCGCGCGGCAGCTCGACCATGAAGCCGATGGCCGCCGACTTGACGTCCATCTTCTGGTCGTACGAGGTCAGCGCCTCGCGCACCAGCCTGAAGCACTCCTCGGTGCCGGCCTCGGTGAGTTCGTACTCGGTGCGCGGCGGGCCGCCGGCGGTGGACGGCGCGATCTCGTGCGCGTGCAGCAGCCCTTGCTTCGCCATCTGTTTCAGGGCGTGGTAGATCGAGCCGGGCTTGGCGTTGGACCACTCGTGCGCGCCCCAGTACTCCAGGTCGTTGCGCACCTGGTAGCCGTGGGCCCGCCCGTGCTGGCGGACCGCGCCCAGCACGAGGAGACGGATCGCTGACATGCGGTCCAGCCTAGGGCGCCGGGCCTCACGCCCAGGACATGCCCTGCCCCTTCGCCACCAGGCCCCAGGCCGTGGCACCGCCCCGAGCTTCGGGGCCGGTCAGGTTTCCCTGCGACCGACGTGCTCGATGTGGAGCGTGCGTGCCTCCGTGTCGAGACGGTAGGGGACGCGCCACGAACCGTGGTGGAGACGGCGATGGTCGACGCCCCAGGCCCGAGACCCCTCGGGCCGCGGGTTCCCGGCGAGCTGGTCAGTCGCATGGAGTCTTGAGGTATCCGGTGGCTTCGGCAATGGGATACGTAGCGGACATGCATCTGCTGTGCACCTGGATGCATGTCCACCGGTCGGGTTCGGGAGCCCCCGTCAGAACGGGAACCCGCTCCGCCCATGCTGCACCGAGATCCACTTCAGCGTGGTGAACGAGTCCGCCGACGTGTCGCCGTTCAGGCGGCCGATGCCGGAGTGCTTCTCACCGCCGAAGGGGACGAGGGGCTCGTCGTGGACGGTGCCGTCGTTCACGTGGAACATGCCGGTGTCGATCTGCTTGGCGAAGTTCACGCCCCGCTCGATGTCACCGGTGTGGACGGCGCCGCTCAGCCCGTACGGGGTGTCGTTGACGATGCGTACGGCCTCCTCCTCGCCGTCGAAGGGGATGAGGAAGGCGACCGGGCCGAAGACCTCCTGCCGGAGCAGGGCGGAGTCGGCGGGGATGTCGGTGAGGACGGACGGCTCGACCAGGTTGTCGGTCGTGGTGCCGCGCACGAGCGCCGTGGCACCCTCGGCGATCGCCTGCTCGACGACGCCGGAAAGGGCGTCCGCCTGGGAGGAGTTGATGACCGGGCCGATGATGGTCTCGGGGTCACGCGGGTCGCCGACCTTGAGGGTCTTGACCTTGGCGACGAACTTCTCCGTGAACTCGTCGGCGATCGAACGGTCCACGAGGACCCGGTTCGCGGCCATGCAGACCTGGCCCTGGTGGACGTACCGGCTGAAGACCGCGGCGTCGACCGCGTAGTCGATGTCGGCGTCGTCGAGGACCACCAGCGCGCTGTTGCCGCCCAGTTCGAGGACGGAGCGCTTGAAGTTCGCGGCGCAGACGGTGGCGACGTGGCGGCCGACCTTGTCGGAGCCGGTGAAGGAGATGACCTTCGGGATCGGGTGCTCGATGAAGGCATCGCCGATCTCCGCGATGTCCGTGATGACGACGTTGAGCAGGCCGCCGGGGAGCCCTGCGTCCTCGAAGATCTTCGCGACCAGGGAGCCGCCGACGATCGGCGTGTTCTGGTGCGGCTTGAGGACCACGGCGTTGCCGAGGGCGAGCGCCGGGGCGACGGACTTGATCGACAGCAGGAACGGGAAGTTGAAGGGGCTGATCACGCCCACGACACCGACCGGCACGCGGTAGAGGCGGTTCTCCTTGCCGTCGACCGGCGACGGGATGATCCGGCCCTCGGGGCGCAGCGCCACGTTGATCGCCTCGCGCAGGAACTCCTTGGCGAGGTGGAGCTCGAAGCCGGCCTTCAGCCGGGTGCCGCCGAGCTCGGCGATGATCACCTCGGCGATCTCCTGCTCGCGCTCCTCGACGATCCTGAGCGCCCTCTCGAAGACCGCGCGACGGGCGTACGGGTTGGTCGCGGCCCACTGCTTCTGGGCGCGGGCGGCCGCCTGGTACGCCTCGTCGACCTCGTCGACCGTGGCTATGGTGATCGACGCCAGCTTCTCGTCGTCGTACGGATTGAAGTCGATGATGTCCCAGGAGCCGGTACCCGGGCGCCACTCACCGTCGATGTACTGCTGAGCCAGGTCGGTGAAGTAGGACGACATGTGATCCCCAAATCACTAGCAGACACACGATCAACGTCACGGTCTGATCACACGTCATCGTACTTGTGTCGCACGCGAGTTGGGCACCGAGAGCAATCTTCTGGGGAGAACCTGGGGAGGACCCTAGGAAAGCTGGAGGAGACCCCGCAGGAGATCCCGGCTCTCGTCCGGTCCCGGGCTGTCCTGCTGGAGTTCCTTCAGCGCCTTCTCGTACTGGGCGACGTCCTCGTGCTTGTCCAGGTACAGCGCGCTGGTGAGCTGCTCCAGGTACACGACGTCGGACAGGTCGGACTCCGGGAAGGAGAGGATCGTGAACGCGCCACTTTCGCCGGAGTGCCCGCCGAAGCTGAACGGCATGATCTGCAGCCGCACGTTGGGGCGTTCGGAGATCTCGATCAGGTGCTGGAACTGGCCGCGCATCACCTCGCGGTCGCCGTAGGGACGGCGCAGGGCGGCCTCGTCCAGGACGATGTGGCATTCGGGGGCGGCGTCCTCCAGGAGGTACTTCTGCCGCTCCAGGCGCAGTGCCACGCGCCGCTCGACATCCTCCGCGCTCGCGCCCTTCATGCCGCGCCGGACGACCGCGCGCGCGTACGCCTCGGTCTGCAACAGGCCGTGCACGAACTGGACTTCGTACGCGCGGATCAGGGACGCCGCGCCCTCCAGGCCGACATAAGTGGGGAACCAGCTCGGCAGGACGTCCGAGTAACTGTGCCACCAGCCCGCGACGTTGGCCTCCTTGGCGAGGGAGAGCAGCGAGTTGCGCTCCGCCTCGTCCGTGATGCCGTACAGCGTCAGCAGGTCCTCCACGTCCCGTGTCTTGAAGCTCACCCGGCCCAACTCCATCCGGCTGATCTTCGACTCGGAGGCGCGGATCGAGTACCCCGCGGCCTCCCGGGTGATCCCGCGTGCCTCACGCAGTCGCCTGAGTTGCGAGCCGAGCAGCATCCGCCGCACCACCGATCCGGGCTCTCCCGCGCTCACGTTCGTCAGCCTCCCCAACCGTCTTCAGGGGCCGAAGTCTGCCACTAAAACACTCCGAGCAGTACTCGTCCGATTACAGAGATGGAAATAAGTTGATCCATACGCACAGTGGGCAGACAGGTTCTGGGAAGGAGTAGCAAGAAGTCGGGGAGAAGATGGCGGAAAAATTGGCCAACAAGCGGTACGGGAGGGTCCAATTCGGTCACGTGCACGTGCATCTGCCCTTGCATCTGCTGTACGCATCCGAAACCATGGTCCCGCGCAACCGCTGCATCGCAACGACCGCGACCTCCCGGGAGTGCCTCGCATGGGGACGAATGGATCGACCATGCTCGAGCCGTTACGGCAGGGCCTTCCGCCGCTGGACCCCGCGGCCGTGTCCAACGCCGCTTCCTGTGCTCTGCCCGCCCGCTACGAAGCGGTGCGCGAGGCACGGCAGTTCACCCGCAGAACGCTGGACGGCTGGGACCTGGGCGACCGTTTCGACGACGTCTGTCTGGTGGTCTCCGAGCTGGTGACCAACGCGCTGCGGCACGCGCTGCCGGCCAACACCCCGCGCATACCGGAGCAGAGCCCACCCGTGCGGCTGCATCTGATGCGGTGGACCGAGCGGTTGGTGTGCGCGGTGCGCGACCCCAGCCCCGACAGTCCCATCGCCCGCGACACCGACGACTTCTCGGCCGAGTCGGGCCGCGGACTGTTCCTTGTCGACTCCTTCAGCGACAGCTGGGGCTGGCACCCGCTGGCGGGGACGCTGGGCGGCAAGGTGGTCTGGGCGCTGTTCCGGCTGCCCGAGCCGCAGTCCGGCGAGTGACGCCCCGCGCCGTTTTCTGACGCCGGGTTTCTACGCGCGTTACGCGGTGCAACCACGACATTACGGCCGGGAGCGACCCTCGGCCGCCCTCGGCGGCCGGGGTCAGCTCGCTATCAGGTGGTCGAACTCGCCGTCCTTGATGCCGAGCAGCATCGCCTCGATCTCGGCGCGGGTGTAGACAAGCGCCGGACCGTCGGGGAAGCGGGAGTTGCGCACGGCCACCTCGCCGCCGGGCAGGCGCGCGAACTCCACGCAGGAGCCCTGCGAGTTGCTGTGCCGGCTCTTTTGCCAGGCCACCCCGTCCAGCTGGGGGGCAGGCATGCCGTTGTACACGTCGGACGCGTCTACAACGTCGTACACGTCGTGGTCCACAGGTCGCTCCCCGGTGGTGCACTGGCTGGTGAGGCCATTGATGCAATGGTCAACTGGGACCGGATCATAGCCCTGTTCATGTGCAGACGCATGGGCAGATGCATCTGCAGATGCACGTGCACGGGGGGTGTTCCTGCGATTACAGCTCTGACGGACGTTTTGGCGATGCCGCGTGCACCAAGGCTTGCCCCAGAAAGAGACGCATCGCGCGGCATTCGTGTTCCATCGGCCGGACGATGGCCGGAACAGACCGTCGCCCGGCCGGTGGTTTCAAGGCGGCACCGGGGGAGCCGCCGTCAGCGGCTGGAGTACGGCAAGAGTGCCATCTCCCGCGCGTTCTTGATCGCGCGGGCCAGCAGTCGCTGCTGCTGGGCGGTGACGCGGGTGACCCGGCGGCTGCGGATCTTGCCGCGGTCGGAGATGAACTTCCGCAACAGGTCGGTGTCCTTGTAGTCGATGTACGTGATTTTCGCCTGGTCCAGTGGATTCGGCCGGTTCTTGACGGGCTTGCGGTCGGTCTTGCGGGGCGGCATGGCGGGGTCAGACCTCCAGGAGGGTGTCGAAGGCGGGCGGCAGCCGCTTCCAGGCGTCGCGCCCGGCGGCGTACTCGGCGTCGGTCAGCAGGCAGGACTCCAGCAGCGACTCCAGTCCGTCGCGGTCGAGGCCGGGGGACGTGAAGACGAGGTGCTGGCAGCAGTCGCCGTGCTCGGGGTGCCAGTCCAGCGCGGCGGCGGCGCGCCGCACCGGCGGGACCAACTCCCAGGCCGCGTCCGGGAGGGACGCGAGCCACGGGCCCGCGCTCTCCACGCACAGCGCCCCGCCGGCCGCGTCCCAGTGCAGCAGCGCGTCCGGCTTGTCGGCGAGCCAGAACCGGCCCCGGCTGCGGGCGGCGGCACAGGTGATGTCCTCCAGCGCCTCGTACAGCCGCTCCGGGTGGAAGGGGCGGTGCCGGCGCCAGACGAGGGTGGACACGCCGTGCGCGTCGGCCTCGGCGGGCAGCAGCGCGCACGCGGGGTGCTGGGCGGCCGCGGCGGCCTCCACGTCGAAGCCGGCGAGGGCGGCGCGGGCGAGCTCCTGCTGGCCGCCCGCCAGGTCGCCGTGGCCGATCGGGACCTGGCGGGCCGTCGGATGCAGCTGGGCCAGCAGCTCCCGGTCCTCGTCGTCGGCCTCCGGGGAGTCGGCGAGGGCGAGGACGGGGGCGTACTCCAGCTGGCGTGCGAAGGTGTCGGCGACCGTCCGCTGATCGGTGGCCGCCGCGGCGAGGCCGCCCTCGGCGAGGTCGTCGCCGTTGGCGAGGTACGGCAGGACGAGCGCCGGGTCGACGGCGGTGATCACGCCGGTGACGGTGAGCCCGCCGGACGCGACCACCTCCGCCATGGCCTTGGGCTCGACGGAGTCCCACAGCTCGACGACCGCGAGGTGGGTCGCGCCGACGTCTTCGAGCCGGCGCAGCTCGGGCACCAGGTCCTCACGGAGCGCGCAGCACGCGCAGTCGTTGACCAAGGGGGCCTCGCCGGCGTCGAGGATGCCGGTGGCGTCGCGGATCGTGCGTACGACGGTGCCGGCCGCGGCGGTCGCCAGGTCGTGGTGGAGTACGACGCTGCCGGGCACGTCGGCGAGCAGCCGCTCGACGGCCGCCTTGCGGGCGTCGGCGTGCAGCCCGCCGACGATCACGACGGAGAGTGCGGAAGGCACGGCCACGGCGCTAGCCCTGCTTTCCGTACCGGCGTTCGAAGCGCTCGACGCGACCGGCGGTGTCCAGGACGCGGGCGGTGCCCGTGTAGAAGGGGTGGCTGACGTTCGAGATCTCGACGTCGACGACCGGGTAGGTGTTGCCGTCCTCCCACTCGACCGTCTTCTCACCGGTCATCGTCGAGCGGGTGAGGAAGGCGTGGTCGGCGGCCCGGTCGCGGAAGACGACGAGGCGGTACTCCGGGTGGATTCCCTTGCGCATGGCGGTGGTTCAGCGCTCCTCTCGGAAGTCGACGTGGCGGCGGACGACCGGGTCGTACTTGCGCACGGTCATGCGGTCGGGGTCGTTGCGGCGGTTCTTGCGGGTCACGTAGGTGAAGCCGGTCCCGGCGGTGGACCGGAGCTTGATGACCGGGCGGAGTTCGTTGCGAGCCATGCTGGTATCTTACTGAAAATGAATTCCATTTACACAACCGCTTCGAGAGAGGTGCATCACCCGTGTCCGCCCACTGCATGCTGACCGGCACCCAGCCCGGCTTCGGCAACCGCATCTCCCACTCCCACCGGCGCACCTCGCGCCGCTTCGACCCCAACATCCAGTCCAAGCGCTACTGGCTGCCGAGCGAGGGCCGGCACGTGCGGCTGCGGCTGAGCACCAAGGGGATCAAGACGGTCGACACGATCGGCGTCGAGGCGGCCGTGGCGCGGATCCGGGCGCGAGGGGTGAAGGTCTGATGGCGAAGAAGAGCAAGATCGCGAAGAACGACCAGCGCCAGGAGATCGTCGCGCGCTACGCCGCCCGCCGGGCCGAGCTCAAGGAGATCATCCGGCGGCCGTCCTCGACGGAGGCGGAACGGCTCGCCGCACAGGCGGAGTTGCGGCGGCAGCCGCGGGACGCCAGCGCCACCCGCGTCCGCAACCGCGACCAGGTGGACGGGCGGCCGCGCGGCTACTTCCGTGCCTTCGGGCTGTCCCGGGTGGGTCTGCGTGAGCAGGCGCACGCGGGGTACCTGCCGGGCGTTCGCAAGTCGTCCTGGTAGGCCCGGTTACGCCCTGGTAGCTTGCTGCGGTCCTTGCCGGCCGACCTGGCCGACGGGGCGCGCGGCTACAGCTTGGGAGCTTCCAGTGACTTCGGCGACCTTCTCGCGTACGGCGGCGCGGCGGCGGGTGCGGAGCGCCGCCGCGGCCGCGACCCTGGCCGGTGTGCTCGCGCTGACCGCGTGCAGTGGTGACGGCGGCTCCGACGACGAGACCTCCGCCGGCCCCAGCGCGTCCGCGAGCGCGGACACCGGCGGCGGCACGACCGGCGGCAACGAGGGGTCCACGACCGCGTCCGACGGACTCGAGGGCAACTGGCTCGCCACCACCGACGGCAAAGCCGTGGCGCTGGTGATCACCGGTGCCAAGGCCGGTCTCTTCACCACCGGCGGTGCCGTGTGCAGCGGCACCGCCGGCACGGAGTCGGGCACGTCCGGCGGGGAGTTGATCCGCCTCAAGTGCTCGGACCGCAGCAAGGACCGGGCCGAGGGGACGGTCGAGTCCGTCGGCGAGTCCTCGCTCAAGGTGACCTGGAAGAGCGGTCTCGGCACGGAGACCTACACCAGGTCGCAGGACGGACAAGTGCCGAGCCACCTGCCGACGGCGAGCCTGGGGTCCTGAGCTGTCGAGCCTGGAGGCCTGAGCTTCCGAGGGTCGGGCAACCGCAGCACCGATTCATGCGTGATGATCCATGCACTCGACCATCGGCATCACGCTCCCCAGAGGACCCTCATGCGCACCGCCCCCTCCCTCGCCGCAGCCACCCTGGCCGCCGCCCTCCTGCTGACCGCCTGCGACGACAGCGGTGGCGGGAGCGGCGGCGGGAGCGACACGAAGGACACCGGCAAGGGCAGCACCGCCTGCAAGATCGACGAGGTCGCCGTCGAGGTCGGGCCGGCCGCCGAAGCTCCCGCCGCCGGGGACACGGGCAGCGTTCCCGTCACGATCACCAACGGCACCACCGAGTGCACCCTCGACGGCCTCCCCGCCGTCGACCTCCACGCGGGCGACACCTCGACGAACGTCCCAGCGGATCCGGCCGCCAAGGCGCAGAAGCTGACCCTCGCCGCGAACCAGGCCGTGTCCTTCACCATCACCTACGTCCGGGGCGAGTCGGGCGGCGCGAAGAGCCTCGCCGTGAAGACGGGCAGCTTCAGTCTGCCCGGGGCCACGGCCACGCACAGCTTCACCTGGTCGTACGGCGAGGTCGCGCTGAAGAGCGGCGGCAGCGAGCCCGACGCCACGGTGAGCGGGTTCCAGCAGGTCGGCGACTGACCCATGCCCGGTCGGCGGGCGCGCGGCCGGCTCAGCCGAGCGGCCGACGCGCCCGGACCTGCGCCCGGTCGGCCGCCTGAGAGCCCTCGGTCCAGCCCGCCTCGTCGCTGACGCCGCGCAGGCGGGTCGTGGTGGTCTCCGGGAACATGCGGTCGAGGCGGTCGGTGACGGCGACCTCGCGGGTGGCGAGGACCGGGAGAAGGTCGTCGGTCACCTGCGTGTCCGCCGCCGCGGCCAGGCGGGTGCCGACGCGGTGGGCGTAGGCCGCGAGGAACGACTGCCGGAAGCTCTTGGTCCGCTTACGGCCGCCCGCGCGTTGTGCCGCCTCCGCCTTCGCCATGGCGGACTGGGCCTGGACGAGCAGCGAGGTGTGGAGCAGCTCGACCACCTCCAGGTCCGGTTCGAAGCCGACGACGGTGGAGAAGCCGAGGGATTCGTTCCACACGGCCCGGCAGTGGTTCGCGGTGGCGACCGCGTCCAGCAGCACCGCCTTGGCCTGCTCGTACGGCGGCTCGACTCCGATCCGGCAGGCGCCGGGGGCGTCGGCCGCGGGCATCCCCGCAGCGAGCAGGGCCTCGTCGACACTGTGCCGGGCCATCAGCTCCTGCGCCTTGGCGCTGAGCGCCTCGGCCTCCTCGGGGAAGCCGGTCGCCTCCGCCTTGGCGAGGAGGGCGCGGATGCGGGTGAGCATGCGGGAATCGGACTTGGGGTGGTGGTGCCGGGCGGCGGCAGGCTCCTCCAGGGGTTCGATGGCGGGCAGGCTCAGGAGGAGGCGGTAAAGCTCCAGGACGGTGGTGGCGTACGAGAAGCGGTCCGTGCGGGGCCGTGTCTCGGCTGCCTCGGTGGCCTCGGTGGTCAGCTCGTCGAGCTGGGCGGTCCAGCGGGGGCCGCGCGGGCGGTCGTACGGCGCCTGGGAGCGGATCAGCGCGGCCAGCACGCGCGCGTGCACGTCGTCCAGCTCCCGCCGCACGATCCGTACCACGTCGGCGGGCTGCCAGCCGCGCCGCCAGGCCGTCGCCACGAACTCCCGGCCCCGCCCGTCGAGTTCGGCGTCCGCCGCGGGGTCGGCCGCGAGGAGGGAGGCGCCGGTGTCGAGGGCGGAGTCGGTGTCGGCGTAGAGGGCGGCCTGGAAGGCGCGTTCGACGGTGCTGGTCACCCGGCGATCGTCTCACCCCCCGAAACTCGGTCGCCGCCGTGCGTCCGGGCTTCGAGCATGGCCCGCATGGTGGACATGTCTCTCTACGCGGCCTTCCTCGTCGCCGCCTTCGCACTCTGTGTCACTCCAGGTCCCGACATGATGTTCATCGTGGCGATGGGCGGCCGGGGCGGCCCCACGGCCGGGGTGATGGCCGCGTTCGGCGTGGCCTGCGCGATGCTCGTGCACACGGTGGCCGCGGCGCTCGGCCTGTCGGCGCTGTTCCTGACGCTGCCGACGCTCTACCACGTGCTGCGCTGGGTGGGCGCGGCGTATCTGCTCTACCTGGCGGTGAAGGCGTTCCGGGACCGCTCGGTGCCGGACGAGGAGGGGGCCGCGGGATCCGGCACGGGGCTGCGGCGGGCCTTCTGGCAGGGCGCGGCGACCAATCTGCTCAACCCGAAGGTGATCCTCTTCAACGTGGCGTTCCTGCCGCAGTTCGTGGATCCCTCGCTGGGGCACGTCCAGGGCCAGTTCCTGGTGCTGGGCGTGACGATCGTGGTGATGGGCTTCCTGTGGGACGGCTTCGTGGGCCTGCTGTCGGGGCGCCTTGCCTCGGTCCTGCGCCGCAGCGCGCGGCTGAACCGGTGGCTGAACATCGTCTCCGGGACGGTCTTCGCGGGGCTGGCGGTGCGGCTGGCGGCTGCCCCGAAGTAGGCTCCGCGAGCGTCAACCTTGGGTTGACAGCCCCAGGGTGTCAACCTACGGTTGACGCATGACGACGAACCCCGACATCACGTCATCCGTACGTCTCGACGACCTCATCACGGCCATCAAGAAGGTCCATGCCGAACCCCTCGAACAGCTCCAGGACGCGGTTCTCGCCGGTGAGCACCTCGGCGAGGTGGCCGACCATCTGATCGGCCACTTCGTGGACCAGGCTCGGCGTTCCGGCGCCTCCTGGACGGACATCGGCCAGAGCATGGGCGTCACCCGGCAGGCCGCGCAGAAGCGCTTCGTGCCGAAGGAGGGCGCGGATCCGAGCGCGAACCAGGACTTCAGCCGCTACACGCCCCGCGCCCGCAGCACGGTGATGGCCGCCCACAACGAGGCCGTCGCGGCCCGCAACCCGGAGGGCCGTCCCGAACACCTGCTCCTCGGCCTGCTGGCCGAACCGGAGGGCCTGGCCGCCAAGGCGATCACCGCGCAGGGCGTCCTCCTGGACGACGTACGCCAGGCCGCCGCCGCCGCGCTGCCACCCGCGGCCGACGAGGTCCCCGAGCTCGTCCCCTACGGCTCCGACGCCAAGAAGGTCCTCGGGCTCACCTTTCGAGAGGCCCTCCGTCTCGGCCACAACTACGTCGGCACCGAGCACATCCTGCTCGCCCTGCTGGAGTTCGAGAACGGCCAGGGAGTTCTGTCGGGTCTCGGCATCACCAAGGAGGCGGTGGAGGAGAACATCACCGCCGCACTCGCCGAAATCACGGGGAAGCACGGCGAACAGCGCTGAGCACGGTCGGGCTGAGCGCGTCCGAGCAGGTCGGAGGCCGTTGTCAGACCCGGCTGCCACACTCGCAGCATGACCGACCGGTGGGCTCTCGCGCCGGCCGAGGACGGTGGCGTGGAGTTCGCCCCCCTCGGCCCCGGCGGGCTGCTCGCCGGGCCGGTGCGGCGGGCGGCGGACCCTGCCGAGGCGGTGAGCGGGCTGCCGGACGTCACGCGGTGGGTGTGGCGGTCGACGGCCGAGACGTATCCGCGACTGCTCGCCACGGGGGTGCGAGTAGAGCGGTGCTACGACGTCGAGGACGCGGAGACGCTGCTGCTGGGCCACGAGGGGCGGTCCGGCGAGCCGCGTTCGGCGGCCGCCGCCCTGGCCCGGCTGCGCGGCGGCCCCGTACCGCCGGATCCGCCGCAGCGGTCCGCCGAACCCGGCTCGCAGTCGCCCCTCTTCGAACCGCAGTCCGTGCACCTGCCGCTGACGGACCTCGTCGAGGTGTACGCCGATCAGCAGCGCCGACATGACGTCACCGCGCACCCGGACCGGATGCGGCTGCTGACGGCGGCCGAGTCGGCGGGGATGCTGGTGGCCGCCGAGATGAACCGGTCCGGCCTGCCGTGGAGCGCCGAGGTGCACCGCCGCGTGCTGCACGAACTGCTCGGCGAGCGGTACGCGGGCGGTGGCGAGCCCCGGCGCCTGGCCGAGCTCGCCGACGAGGTGTCAGCCGCCTTCGGCCGCCGGGTCCGCCCCGACCTGCCGGCCGATGTCGTCAAGGCGTTCGCGCAGGCCGGGATCAAGGTGAGGTCGACCCGGCGCTGGGAGCTCGAGTCGGTCGACCATCCGGCCGTGAAGCCGCTGATCGAGTACAAGAAGCTGTACCGCATCTGGGTCGCGCACGGCTGGTCCTGGTTGCAGGACTGGGTGCGCGAGGGCCGCTTCCGGCCCGAGTTCCAGGCGGGCGGAACCGTCACCGGCCGCTGGGTGACCAACGGCGGGGGCGGGCTCCAGATCCCGAAGGTCATCCGGCGGGCCGTGGTCGCCGACCCCGGCTGGCGGCTCGTCGTCGCCGACGCCGACCAGATGGAACCGCGCGTCCTCGCGGCGATCTCCCGCGACCTGGGCCTGATGGAGGTGGCCGGCCGGGAGAGCGACCTGTACCAGTCCGTCTCCGAGCGCGCCTTCTCCGGCGACCGCGCCCAGGCCAAACTCGCCGTGCTCGGCGCCGTCTACGGCCAGACCTCCGGCGACGGCCTCAAGAACCTCGCCGCGCTCAGACGCCGCTTCCCCAAGGCGGTGGCGTACGTCGACGACGCTGCCCGCGCGGGCGAGGAGGGGCGGCTCGTACGGACTTGGCTCGGCCGGACCTGCCCACCGGCGGCCGGGACGGGCGACGACGCCTCCGAGGAGGCGGGCATCCCCGTCGCGGAGGACGAGTCCGGGGACCGCCAGTGGGTGCCCGGGTACGCCTCCACCGACGCCCGCGCCCGCGGCCGCTTCGCCCGCAACTTCGTCGTCCAGGGCAGCGCCGCCGACTGGACGTTACTGCTGCTCGCGGCGCTGCGGCAGGCCTGCGCGGGCTTGGCGGCCGAGCTGGTCTTCTTCCAGCACGACGAGGTGATCGTGCACTGTCCCGAGGTGGAGGCCGAGACGGTCGTGGCGGCGATCCGGGAGGCGGCGGAGCTGGCGGGGCGGCTGACGTTCGGCGAGACGCCGGTGCGGTTTCCGTTCACCACGGCGGTGGTGGAGTGTTATGCCGACGCCAAGTGATCGACGGGTCTCGGTGGTGGCGGCCCGGGCGGCGACGGGCCCAGGCGGTCGCGGCGCTCAGCGGTCGCGGACCATGCGGCGACGATCGGCGACGAACCTCGACGGTGGCGGGCGCCCGCGGTCGCGGGCCAGGCGGTGACGGCCAGGTGGTCGCGGCGCTCAGCGGCGCCGCCCGCGGTCGCGGGCCAGGCGGTGACGGGCCCCCGGTCGGCGCCGCGTATCACCGCCCCGCCCGCGACGCCGTCCAGCCGGCGTCAGATGACCGGCGGCCGTCCCAGTCGGCTGAGCTGCCAGACCGTCCGCCAGCGCATGGGCCGCCGTTCGCCGGCAGGTTCCCGTACGCCTTCCACGAATCCGCCGAACCAGGCGCGCAGTCCGGCCGCCGACCGCACCCGCAGCAGCGTGAGCAGAGTCCACACGCCCAGGTGCACGGGGATCAGCGCGAGCGGCAGTCTGCGGCGGACCAGCCACACGCGGTTGCGGGCGTTCACCCGGTAGTAGATGGCGTGCCGGGCGGGCGAGGTCTTCGGGTGCTGGAGCAGCAGCTCGGGGGCGTACAGGATCCGCCAGCCTCCGTCGGCGGCCCGCCAGGCCAGGTCCGTCTCCTCGTGTGCGAAGAAGAACTCGGCGGGCCAGTCGCCGATCTCCGCGAGCATGGCCATGCGGAAGGCGTGCCCGCCGCCGAGGAACCCGGTGACGTACCCGCCGCGCATCGGATCGGCGGAGCCGACGCGCGGGACGTGCCGCTGTTGCGTCTCCCCGTTCTCGTCGGCGATGCGGAAGCCGACGATGCCGAGGCGCGGGTCGGCGGCGAACAGTTCCGCCACGTGGCGCAGCACGTCGGCGTCGACGAGAAGCCCATCGTCGTCGAGTTCCACGACCACGTCGACGTCCCCGAACTCCCGCAGCCGTGCCAGCGCCACGTTCCGTCCGCCGGGGCAGCCGAGGTTCTCCTCGACGTCGATGGTGGTGACCTCGCCGGGCAGGGACAGCCGGGCGGCGAACTCGGGCAGCCGGCAGCCGTTGCCGACGATCACGATGCGTGCCGGAGCGAGATCCTGCTTGGCCACGGACTCCAGCAGCGCGTCCACTTCGGCGGGCCGGTTGCCCATGGTCACCACGGCGACACCGATCCTCGGTTCCCGCACGTCCTCACCCCGTCCCGGCCGACCATCGCGCTCGCGATGCTAGCCGTTCACGATAAGGACCTCTTGAGTATGTCCGCGGCACCGGGTCCCTTCACGTCCATGACAGCGAGTTGGGCGCAGCGACTCCGGGCGGGGTGCTCCGGTTTCTCCGGACACGCCGAAGTCACCCCCGTGCGGGTGGGGCACGCGAGAGCTGCGGACGAGAGCAGTTTGCCGCGATGTCTTGACGTGTACTTGGCATAATGGGTACATGGGAGCGCTCCCACATCTGGTGCGAGAGGAACCCCCATGCAGACCTCCCCCCACCCGGCCGGACTCCACGCGACCGGACTGCCCCCGGCCGGACTCCACCCGACCGATCCCCGCACGGCCGCTCCCCGCACGGCCGCACGAGCCCTGGCCGCCGCCCTCACCGCCGTACTCGTCGCCTGCCTGCTGTCCCTGACCGGCGTCACCCGAGCCCACGCAGCGCCCGGCGACGGCTCGGTGTCCGATCCCAACATCGCCTATGTCGGACGCTGGGACACCAGCTCGGGCACGACGGCCGTGGCCAACTGGACCGGCGCCTACGTGCAGACGTCCTTCACCGGCACCACGGTGAAGGTGAAGGCCAGAGACGCGGTCAACCTCTACGCGAGCATCGACGGCAAGCCCGACGTCTTCTACGCGGGCGTACGCGGCACAGTGAACCTCACCCCGCAGCCCCTCCCCTCGGGAACCCACACCCTGCGGATCTCCTACCGCTCCGGAGACACCGCCTTCCAGGGCCTGGTCCTCGACTCCGGCGCCCGCACGGTCGCCCCGAACGCGTCGGCCGGACTGATCGAGTTCGTCGGCGACTCCATCACCGCCGGCGCCCTCACCGACCGGCTGGCCCTCGACTCGTACGCCTGGAAGACCGGCGAGCAGCTGGGGATGCGGCACACCCAGGTCGCCCGCTCCGGCTACTGCCTCGTCGCCCAGTCCGGGTGCACCGGCCTGAGCAGCCAGTTCTTCAGGCTGGCCAGCACGGGCGGCACGGACTGGGACTTCTCCCGCTACCAGGCGAGCGCGGTCGTCATCAACCTCGGCACCAACGACATCGGGCACGGCGTGACCGGCGCCGCGTTCCAGTCGGCGTACACCACGTTCCTGCGGGACGTCCGCGCCAAGTACCCGAACGCGACCCTCTTCGCGGTGCAGACGCTGAAGAAGCGCTATGTCACCGAGACCAGGGCGGCCGTCGGCGCCCGCACCGCCGCCGGTGACACCAAGGTGCGCTACGTCGACACGACGGGCTGGCTCACCGACGGAACCGACTACGAGGACGGCAACGGGCACCCCAACGAGGCGGGCCACACCAAGTTCGCGGGCCGCCTGGCCCCCGTCATCAGCGCCGCCACGACCCTGTCCACCAGGGCGGCGGCTCCCGGCCAGCCCGGCGACCCGAACATCAAGTTCGTCGGACGCTGGGACACCACCAGTTCCGCCACCGCCTACACGCCGTACTGGGCGGGCGCGTACTACCGCGTCGGCTTCACCGGCACGACCGTCAAGCTCAAGCAGCGCAACACCATCGACTTCTGGGCGCGGATCGACGACGGGCCCGTGAGGTTCTACGACGACGTCAAGGCAACGGTGAACCTGACCCCGACGGCCCTGCCGGCCGGCCGGCACACCCTCCAGGTCAACTACCAGGTGGTCGCCGGGTCCTACCGTGGTGACGCCGTCTTCCAGGGGCTCGCCCTCGACAGCGGGGCGACGACCTTCGCACCGCCCGCCCCGGGCAAGCTGATCGAGTTCGTCGGCGACTCGATCACCGTGGGCACGACGACCTCGCAGAACGCCCGTACCGCCTACGGCTGGCTGATCGGGGAACGGCTGGGCGCCGAGCACACCCGGATCGCCCAGGGCGGCGCCTGCCTCGTCGCCGCGGCGGACGGGTGCGTGGGCCTGGAGCAGCGGTTCACCAAGCTCAACCCGAACGCCTCGACACCCGACTGGAACTTCTCCCGCTACCGGGCCGACGCGGTCGTCATCAACCTCGGCACCAACGACGTCGGACACGCGGTGAGCTCGACGCAGTTCCAGACGGCCTACTCCAGCCTGCTGCGCAAGGTCCGCGCCGCCTACCCGCAGGCCTGGATCTTCGCGTTGGAGACCTTCCGCGGGCGGTACGTTCCGCAGACCGAGGCCGCCGTCGGCGCGGCGGTTCAGGGCGGCGACGCGCGGGTCTCCTTCGTCGACACCACGGGCTGGCTGGGCTCCGGCGACCTCACGGACTCGGTGCACCCCAACGACCAGGGCCACCGGGCCATCGCCGACCGTCTCGCACCGGTCATCGCCGCCAGGATCGGCGACTGAGGGGCCCTCACGGCCACGCCGCCCACTCGACCAAGTCCGACTTGTCCGTTTCATGCGCGGCGGGCACGCTGAGGACTATGAGTGACACGCCCGGCGTGAATTGAGCGAGGATGGACACCGGAGCCGCCACGGCCACCATCAGCCCCCGAGGCACCGTGACGGGCTGGAGCGAGGGGGCTCGGCGGCTGCTGGGCTATCGCGCCTCGGACGTGGTGGGGCGCACCGCGGCCGGCCTGCTCGCCGTGGGAGGCTCCCGCCCGACCGGATTCACCCTGACGGACTCTCAGGAATGGAGCGGCACGGCGGCCTTCCGCCACCGGGACGGTCGTCGTATAGAGCTGTCCCTGCACTCCTATCCCTCACTCGACGGCGACGGCAAGGCCCAGGGGTTCGTCGTGACCGCCATCGAGGACACGTCCGAGCCGGGACACGACCGGCGGATGGTGGAGTGGGCGTGCACCCAGTCCTCCGTCGCCATGTCCACATTCGTCACGCGGTCGCGCCGCTGGCGGCCGAACACGGTGGCGTCCGCGGAAGCGGGATCGCCGTACCCGGACGTCCTCGACGGGGAGGGCGCCGACGAGGGGTTCCTGCGGCTCGTCCACCAGGTGGCCGAGGAAGCGAAGCCGATGCGCTACGAGCGCTTCGCACCGGCGTCTTCCACCTCCCGTCAGCACGCCTGGATCATCGAGATGTGGCCCGTCACGGACCCCTCCACCGGCCGGGTGTGCGGGGTCGGCACCGCCGCCTTCGACAGCAGCGAGCAGCACTGGTCCCGGCAGCGGCTGGCCCTGCTGAACGAGGCGGGCGCCTGTATCGGCACCACCCTGAACGTGGAGCGCACCGCCCAGGAACTCGCCGATCTGGCCGTGCCCCGGCTCGCCGACTTCGTCAGCGTGGACCTGCTCGACTCCGTGACCCGCGGGGAGGAGCCGGTCCCGGGCCCGGTCGACGCGGCCGTGGTGCTGCGCAGGATCGCCCACCAGTCCGCCGCCGAGGGAGTGCCCGAGGTCGCCGTGCACCTCGGTCAGGTCGACACCTACCCCGCGTTCTCACCTCCCGCCCGGTGCCTGGCCACCGGCCGACCCGTGCTCAGCGGGACGGACGACCCCGACTTCGTCCGGTGGATCGCCCGGCACGAGGCCAGAAGCGCTGTCGTGCGGGCGTACGGATTCCACTCGATCATGGCGGTCCCGCTGCGGGCCCGCGGGATCACGCTCGGGGTGGCGGTCTTCGCGCGGGGCACTTCCTCGGCACCCTTCGAGCAGGACGACCTGGTCCTCGCCGAGGAACTCGCGGGCAGGGCGGCCGTCGGCGTCGACAACGCCCGCCGCTACACCCAGGAGCACACCAACGCCCTCACCCTCCAGCGCAGTCTGCTGCCCCACGGCCTGCCCAGACAGGCGGCCGTCGAGGTCGCGTACCGCTATCTGCCGGCCGGCTCGGGGGCCGGTGTGGGCGGCGACTGGTTCGACGTGATTCCGCTGTCCGGCACCCGGGTCGCCCTGGTCGTCGGCGATGTGGTCGGGCACGGCCTGCACGCCTCCGCCACCATGGGCCGGCTCCGTACGGCGGTGCGCACCCTCGCCGACGTCGACCTGCCCCCGGACGAGCTCCTCACCCACCTCGACGACCTGGTCACCCACCTCACCTACGACGACGAGAGCATCCCCGACGAGATGCCGTCCGCCGGCGAGATCGGCGCCACCTGCCTGTACGCCGTCTACGACCCGGTCTCCCGCGTCTGCACCCTCGCCAGCGCCGGCCACCCGCCGCCCGCCGTGCTGTATCCCGACGGCAAGGTCAGCGTGGTCCGGCTCTCCCCCGGGCCGCTCCTGGGCGTCGGCGGCCTGCCCTTTGAGGCCACCGAGCTGGAACTGCCCGAGGGCAGTCTGCTCGCCTTCTACACCGACGGCCTGATCGAGGCCCGCGACCACGACATCGGCCTCGGCCTCGACCGGCTGTGCGAGTCGCTTCGCTCCCCCACCCCCTCGCTCGAGGTGGCCTGCGACGCCGTACTCAAGGCGCTGCTCCCCGACAGCCCCGACGACGACGTGGCGCTGCTCCTCGCCCGCACGCGCGCCCTGCACACCGACCAGGTCGCCGCCTGGTCCCTGCCGTCCGACCCCTCGGTCGTCGCGGACGCCCGCGCACAGGCCTCCCGCCAGCTGGCAGTGTGGGGACTGGATGAAGCGGCGTTCGTCACCGAGCTGGTGGTGAGTGAGCTGGTCACCAACGCCATCCGCTACGGGGCGGTGCCCATCGGCCTACGGCTGATCCGCGACCGTACGCTGATCTGCGAGGTCTCGGACGCCAGCAGCACCGCACCCCACCTGCGCCGCGCCCGCACCTACGACGAGGGCGGACGCGGCCTGCACATGGTCGCCCAGCTCACCCAGGGCTGGGGCACCCGCCAGACCCCGACCGGCAAGACGATCTGGGCCGAACAACCCCTGCCGGCCGGCTCAAGATGACGAGCTCGACGGAGCACGCGAGAACCGCCGGAGCCGACCCGCCCACGCGGGCAGGGGGCCAGGCGGAGGGCGGCACGCGCACGCGGGCAGGGGGCCAGGCGGAGGGCGGCACGCGCACGCGGGCAGGGGGCCAGGCGGAGGGCGGCACGCGCACCCTCGGTCTGGTCTATCCACCGGCAGGACGCAACCGCGACTACACCGGGATGCAGCTCACCTTCGTCGGCGGCGTGGCCGAGGCCGCCACCACGTACGAGTACGACGTTCTCCTCTCCCCCGCCGACCGGGCGAGCGACTCGTCCTTCCGGCGGATGGTCGAGGGGAGGCGGGTGGACGGCGTGATCGTCATGGAGATCCGGCTGGAGGACGACCGGGTCGAACACCTCGCCAAGACCGGCTTCCCCTTCGTCACGATCGGCCGGAACAGCAGGGCGGAGGAGACCGGCTGGGTCGATCTGGACTTCGCGGCCCTGGCACGTGGCTGCGTGTACCACCTGGCCGACCTGGGCCACCGCAGGATCGCCTTCGTCAACCGGTCCGAACAGCTCTTCGAGATCGGCTACGGCTTCGCGCACCTCGGACTCGAGGGCTACACCAAGGCCATGGCGGAGCAGGTCCTCTCCCCCCGCGCGTACCTCTGTGGCGACGACGTCGCGGCCGGGGAGGCGGTCCTGGAGCAGATCCTGCGGGACGATCCGGCGACCACCTCGCTGGTCACCATGAACGAGGCGGCCCTGGAGGGCCTGTACCGCGGACTGACGCGGCACGGCCGCGTCGTGCCGCGCGACTTCTCGGTCGTCGGTGTGGCGGCCGGCCGCTGGGCGGAGCAGGTGGACCCGCAGCTCACCGCGGCCGAGATCCCCGCCAAGGAGATGAGCCGGGTGGCCGTCGACCTGATGATGCGACGGCTCACCTCGCCGGACTCACCTCCCCGGCACGTCCTGCTGAAACCCCTGATCTCCCTGCGGGCCAGTACCGGTCCCTGCCGGCCGGTGCCCGGTTCCGAACCCGAGAGGGAGTTCCCGGATCTCGACGACTTCCCCGATCTACCGGATTGATCTCCCGTATCGATCTACCGCATTTCCGACTTCTGACACCTGGGAGCAGAGCATGTCGTACGCCGTCGACCGCCGCGGTTTCCTGCGCGCCGCGGGAGCGGGGGCCGCCGCCCTCGGCCTCGGTTCCGCACTGGCGTCCTGTGACTCGGGCCAGAACAGCGGCGGCGGGACGGTCACCCTCACCTGGTGGGACTACTTCACCCTGGACAACTTCCAGCCCGCCTTCGCGCGGCTGGTCAAGGACATCGAGGCCAACGTCCCGGACGTGAGGATCGAGCGCCGGACGTTCCCCTTCGCGGACCTCGACCGGCAGATCACCTTGGGCGCGGTCTCCGGCGACCTTCCGGACATCGCCATCGTCGACAACGTCGCCATGAACTCACTCGGCGGCAGCGGGCTGCTGGCGGATCTCAGCGACCGGGTCGAGGAATGGGGCCAGTCGGGCAAGTACTACGAAGGCCCCTGGGCCGGCTGCCAGGTCGACGGGAAGACCCTGGGCATCCCCAACAACAGCAACTGCCTCGCCCTCTACTGCAACACCAGGATGCTCGATGCCGCCCGGGTGGAGCCCCCGACCACATGGGACGAACTGGCCGACGCCGCGCAGAAGCTGACCAAGGGGGACCGGTTCGGCCTGGCGATGAGCGCGATCAGGACGGAGGAGGGCGTCTTCCAGTTCCTGCCGTTCCTGTGGCAGGCGGGCGGCGACCTCGACACCTTCGCCCGGTACGGCGCGACCGCGCTGTCCTTCCTCGACGACCTCGTCGCCAAGGGCTCCCTGTCCGAGCAGTGCGTGGGCTGGACGCAGCAGGACGTCAACACGCGCTTCGTCAACCAGCGGGCCGCGATGCAGATCAACGGCCCGTGGCAGCTCCCCACCCTGAAGAAGGCCGACCTGGAGTGGGAGGTCGTCGCACTGCCCCGGGACCGGGCGTCCGCCACCTGCCTGGGCGGGGAGAACTGGGTCGTGATGGCGAACAGCAAGCACCAGGACAAGGCCTGGGACGTCCTGGAGTACACCCAGCGTCCGTCGGTCCTGGTGCCGTTCCTGGTGGCACTCGGCAACCTGCCCGCCCGCAAGGACCTGGCGAACGCGGGCACCTGGGCGTCCGATCCGGCCCTGCGGCTCTTCCTCAGCCAGTTGCCCGTCGCCCGTCCGCGTCAGTACGGGCCGCACTACGCCGACGCCTCGCAGGCCGTCGCCGTGGCCGAACAGGCCGTACTCACCGACTCCGCCGCCCCCGGCGCGGCGGCGAAGTCCGCCGCCGCCAAGATCGACAAGGCGCTGGGGCGCGGGTGAGGGGGGGTCCGTGGGGGCGCCACCGGAGGTCCGACCGGGGGCGTCACCGGAGGCGCGGCCCCGCCTCGCCGTCCTCGCGCCGCCGGCGAGCCGGGTACCTGTTCTCGCTGCCGGGCCTGGCCTTCCTCGGACTGTTCCTGGCGTACCCCCTGCTCTACAACGTGTGGACGTCCGTGCACGACGTGGAGCTGAGCGCTCTGCTCGGCGGTGCCTCGCGGTTCAACGGCCTCACCAACTACCGGGCCACCGTCGCCGACCCGGACTTCTGGCACGCCGTACGCCTCTCGATCGTCTTCACCCTGGCGTCGCTGCTGTTCCAGTTCGTCATCGGCTTCGCCCTGGCCCTGCTGTTCGCCCGGCCGTTCCCGCTGAACGGGCTGCTGCGGTCGCTGCTCCTGGTGGCCTGGCTGCTGCCCCCGGTGGTCAGCGGCACCCTCTTCCGCTGGATGCTCGACGACGAATCCGGCGCCTACAACGCCCTGCTGCGCGCGACCGGTATGGGCGCCCTGTCCCACGACTGGCTCACCGATCCGGGCACCTCCCTGGCCGGGGTCGTCTTCGCCAATGTCTGGGTCGGCGTGCCCTTCAACATGCTGCTGCTCCTGGTGGGACTGCACACCATCGACCCGGAGCTCCATGAAGCCGCCGCCATCGACGGCGCGGGCGTCTGGCAGCGCTTCCGCCGGATCACCCTCCCGCTGATGCGGCCGGTGTCGGTGACCGTGCTGCTGCTCGGCCTCGTCTACACCTTCAAGGTCTTCGACCTCATCTTCGTGATGACGGGCGGCGGTCCGGTAGACGCCACCAGCGTCCTGTCGCTCTACGTCTACGAGATCTTCTTCAGGTTCTTCCGCTTCGGCGAGGGCGCCGCGGCCGGCCTGCTCCTGCTGCTCGTGCCTCTGCTCGCTGGCGGCCTCTATGCGCGCCGGCTGCGCAGAGAAGGAGAAGCGGCGTGACCCCGGCCCGCCGCCCCCGGCCGCTCTCGCGCCGCCGCCCCCGGCCGCTCTCGCGCCGCCGCCCCTGGCTACTCACCGCAGTGGCCACGCTGATCACCGCCGCCTTCCTCCTGCCGGTCTACTGGATGGTCAACACCAGCCTCACCCGGCCCGACCGCATCCTGGCCGAGACCCCGCGGTGGGCCCCCGTACCGGTCACCACGGAGAACTACTCGACGGCGCTGGCCGCCGAGGTCCTGCCCCGAGCCCTGCTGAACAGCGTGGTGATCTCCTGCGGGGTGGTCGCGCTCACGCTGCTCCTCGGCGTCCCCCTCGCCTACGCGCTCGCCCGGATCCCGATGCGCGGCTCCGGCACCATGGTGCTCGCCCTGCTCGTCGCCCAACTGCCGCCCAGCATCGTGCTCGCGGCCCCGCTGTTCATCCTCGAACGCCGGGCCGGCCTCGACGACACCTACCTCGGCCTGATCGCCGCCGACACCACCCTCACCCTGCCCTTCGCGGTGATCGTGCTGCGCCCCGTACTGCGCAGCGTGCCGAGGGAACTGGAGGAGGCGGCCCTGGTCGACGGCTGCGGTCCGGTGGGCGTACTGCTGAGGGTGGTCCTGCCCATCATGGTGCCCGGCCTGTTCGCGGTGGCCGGCCTGGCCTTCCTGATCGGCTGGGGCGAGTTCGTCTTCGGCCTCACGCTCGCCACGGAGCCCGCCGTACAGCCCGTCACCGTCCTCCTCAACGCCTTCGTGGGCCGGCACGGCACCGCGTGGGGAGCCCTGATGGCCACCGCCACCCTCATCAGCATCCCGGTCGTCTGTGTCTTCGCGATCTTCCAACGGTTCATCGTGGGCGGGCTCACCGTCGGGAGTGTCAAGAACTGACTCGGTGACGGCCACCGTGCCCGCCGCCGTTACCGCAGACCGCTGCCGGAGACGGGCGTCTAGGCTGCGCGCATGGATCAGCGAGAGATCATGCAGCGCGTCGTCGGCATCCTCACCGAGTCACTTGAGATGCGGCGACAGGTCCGCGAAAACCCCGGCAAGCAGATCGCGCTCACCGGCGCCATCTCCGCCCTGCTCGCCGAGACGCTGCCCCACATCCACCTGCCCGCCAACGCCGGCGGGCAGGCAGCCGCGGCCATCGTCACGGAGGAGCTCGGCCCCACCATCGTGAGCATCGCCAACTGCTTCTCATTCGCCTTCGTCCAGCTCGCCGAGGTCCACGACGAGGGGCGCACCGACATCTCCACCACGGACGTCCTGCGATCCATCTCCCTGCGCTTCGCGGGCGAGACGGGGGAGTAGGCAAGCGCCATGGGTCGTCCCCGGCCGAGTGGACATGCCGACGCCACGCGCCGCATGGGCCGGGAACTGCTGCCGCTCCACTGAGCGGGTACGCGACGATCGGCGGCTATGAGGCATCGGACCTTCCAAGGGACCGGTGGCACACCGGGTTCGTGCTGGTCTGCATGTCGCAAAGATCCCCCCATGGTTCCCCTGGGGCTGAAGACAACATCTGACAACCCTTGATAAGAACAGCCCACACGTCTCGTTCAGGGGGATTGCTCCTGCGCGCGCGCATGCCGACGCGCGCAACTCGGCTGCCAGAGTGCCGCTTCGACCACCGCCCCTGCCTGTCCATGGATATGGCGGTATGTCAGTTTCTATGGGAGTTTCTGCATGTTCAAAAAGGTCCATGCCTCGCTGGGACGTCCCAGACACGCGGCGGGCACCACCGGCAGACGGGCTCGGAGGATCACGGCTGTAACCACCGCCGCCGTCGCTCTCACCGTCGCCGCCACCGCCGCCTATGGCGCGGTCACCGACGGGGGCGCCACGGGATCGCACCCGCCCAAGCGAATAGGCACGGCCCCTCGCGTCCCGGCCGGCGCGATCGCGGCCGGGACGACCCCATCGGGAACCGCGCTGCACATCGGCGTGCACCTCGCCCCGCGGGACCCCCAGGCGCTGGCCGACTTCGTCACCGCGGTATCCACCCCGGGCAACTCCCGCTACCACCAGTACCTGGCCAAGGGGCAGTTCGCCTCGGTCTTCGGCCCGACTCCGGCCACCATCGCCCAGGTCTCCCAGGCGCTGAAGGCGGCCGGCCTCACTCCCGGCAAGGCCAGCCCGGACGGCCTGACCATTCCGGTCACCACCACCGTCGCCAAGGCGTCCGACGCCTTCGACACCGGCTTCCGGAACGTCCGGCTCAAGGACGGCACCACCGACTACCTGAACACCGCGGCCCCCGCGCTGCCCGCGAACATAGCGGCGTCGGTGACGGGGATCGTCGGCCTGAGCGACATCAGCACCATCACCAGCCACCACTCAGCCGTGCGTCGGGCGAGCAGGACCAGCTCCGTCGCCGGACTCGGCTCGCGCGCCGTGGCCCCGCACGCGTACACCCCGGGACTCTGCACCGACTTCACCAGCTCGGGCCTCACCGACGGCACCGACTACTACAGCCCCGGCAAGCTGGCCGGCACCTACGGCATGAGCAGCTCCGGCACTGCCGGCGCGGGGCAGACCGTGGCCGTGTTCGAGCTGGAGAACGTCGACGCCGCCAGCATCGCCGCGTACCAGTCCTGCGCGGGCACCAGCACCGCGGTCTCCACCGTGTACGTCGATACGGCGGCAGGGGCCGGCGCGCCGGCCACCGACGGATCGGTCGGCGTGGAGTCGGCGCTCGACATCGAGGACCTGATCGGTCTGGTGCCGGGCGCGAGCATCATCGACTACCAGGGCGTGGACGCCCAGTCCGCGACCGACCAGAACGTGCTCGACGTCTACCAGCGGATGGTCACCGACGACCAGGCTCAGGTCATCTCCTCCAGCTGGGGTCTGTGCGAGGCAGCCGAGATCAGCGCTACCGCGAGCGCCGAGAACGCGATCTTCGCGGAGGCCGCGGCGCAGGGTCAGAGCGTGGTCGCCGCCTCGGGCGACGACGGCTCCAGCGACTGCTACCTCTCGACCGGCTCCACCGCCAAGGCCGTCGACGACCCCGCGAGCCAGCCCTACGTCACCGGCGTCGGTGGCACCACGATGACCGGCTCGGGCAGCACCGCGACCCAGACGGCGTGGAACAACGACACCGGTGGTAGCGGCGGCGGCATCTCCTCGCGCTGGGCCCCCGTCGTCTACCAGGGCGGCATCGCCACCACCGCCAAGCGTGCCGTTCCGGATGTCTCCGCCCTGGCGGACCCGCGCACCGGCTACCCGATCTACTACCAGGACAACAGCGTCTCCTCCAGCCCCGTCCCCGGCATCATCGGCGGCACCAGCGGCGCGGCCCCGACGTGGGCCGCCGCCATCGTCCAGGCCAACGCCAGTACGGCCTGCCAGACGAACGGCCGGGTCGGCTTCCTCAACAACGCCCTCTACAAGGCCGCGCGGAGCAGCTACCCGACGAACTTCTGGGACGTCACCAGCGGCAACAACTCGGTATACGCCACCGGCTATTCGGCGGCGGCCGGCTACGACGAGGTCACCGGCCTGGGCTCGCCCAAGGAGGCCGGTCTGATCACCTCGCTGTGCGCGGCCAAGGGCACCGCGGCCACGGGTGCTTCCACCTTCCACCCGCTCAGCAGCCCCAAGCGCCTGCTGGACACCCGCAACGGCACCGGTTGGGGCCTCAGTTCCATCCCGTCCACCAAACCGCTTGTCGCGGGCGGCACCGCCCCGGTCAAGATCGAGGGCGCCGGGGGGATCCCCAGCAGCGGCGTGACCGCTGTCGTGCTCAACCTCACGGTCACCGGCACCACCGGCTCGGGTTCGTTGATCGCCTGGGCCGACGGCACCGCCAAGCCGTCGACCAGCAACCTCAACTGGACCGGCGCCGGCCAGACCATCGCCGCCTCGGCGACCGTCACGGTGGCCGGTGACGGCGTGGTGGACCTCTACACCAGCAGCACCACCCACCTGATCGCCGACGTCCAGGGCTACTACACCAGCGGTACCACCGGGTCCATGTACACGGCGCTGAAGCCGGCCCGCCTGCTGGACACCCGCTCCAAGGTCGGCATCTCCACCACCACCAAGATCACCAACGCGGTGGTCAGCCTCAAGGTCCGCGGCCACGGGGGCGTGCCGACCGGCGCCTCCTCCGTGGTGCTCAACCTGACGGCCACCCAGACCGTCGGCTCCGGTTACCTGGAGGCCTACCCGGAGGGCGCCACCCGCCCGACCGCCTCCAACGTCAACTGGTCGGCCACCGGGACCACCATCCCCAACCTGGTCGTCGTGCCGATCGGCTCCGACGGCAACGTCAGCCTCTACGTCCACGGCACCAGCCACGTGATCGCCGACGTCTCCGGCTACTTCTCCACCAGCGGCTCGGCCTTCCACACCGTCACCCCGCTGCGCCTGCTGGACACCCGTACGACGACGGCGCTGGACGCCGGCAAGACACTGGCCCTGCAGATCTCGGGCCGCGACGCCATTCCGTCCACCGGCGTCAAGGCCGTCGTACTGACCGTCACCGTCACCGGCACCACCGGCAGCGGCTACCTCACCGCCTGGGCCGACGGCGGCACCCGTCCGACGGCCTCCAACCTGAACTGGGTGCAGGGCAAGACGATCGCCAACCAGGTGATCGTGCCGGTCGGCTCCGACGGCAAGGTCGATTTCTACGTCAGCAGTACCACCCAGGTGCTCGCGGACGTGGCCGGCTACATCAGCTGACGCGCCTACCGACGACACAACGGGGCTGCCCCGCCGACCCGCGTGGTCGGCGGGGCAGCCCCGTTTCAGGCGGAGTTCATGCCTGCCCGTTGTACGCAACAGCCGCCCGTTCCAGGGCCGTACGCGTTACTGGATCGGTCGCGCTGTGTGGTGCCGTAGGCGGTGATTTCGGACTGTGCCTCCGCCTCGGCCTTCACGCCGGCCAGGGCCTGTTCGATACCCGTGCGCAGCAGGGCGAGGCGGCCGTCGATGATCTGCTCCTCGCGGTCCGGGTACCGCTCGACGACCTCGTGCATGGGCCGCGGGCCGAGCCGAAGCGCATGCCGTGCCGCAGGCGGCTGCCGGAGCCGTCGGCGAGCGGTTCCAGGGTGTACGTCCAGACGGCCGGCGGCTCGCCGTGGCCGCCGATCGTTGTAGTGGACGACCTCCCACTGGAAGACGCGCTCCTGCGACAGCTGCGCGACACGGCTGACCGTGCGCCACTCCCCCAGCCCGCTGTTGCGGTTGCGGCCGGAGAAGCAGGCGCCGACCGCTGGTCCCTCGGCCCCGTCGAGCCACTCCACCTCCTGCAGTTCCGGGCTGTGCCGGGCCGAGGTGGCGATGTCCGAGACCAGGTCCCAGACACGCTGCGGCGCGGCGGCGATCTCGGTCACGTACTCCACGCGGGCATCGGCGAGCTCGGTCACGTACTCCACGCGGGCATCGGCGAGACGCATCGTCTCCACGTGGGTGGACACGACTGAGTTCGGCAGCCAGAAGTTCGACGCGCTGGCCGCGCATGCCAGCCAGAGTGAGAACATCTTTTTCCTGCGGATGGGCAAGGAGAGGTTCACGCAGCTCATGGGCGTGGAGAACGATGGACGAAGGGCGTCGGCAGCTTCGACGCCCAGCCGAGCCCGAAGCTGTCGTCGCCCTTCGTCACCGAGGCGAGCTGCTTCGGCCCGGCGTTTTTCCGCTCGGGGCCATCGCTCCGCGTAGGGCAGGTGTCGAGCTCCGCGGGCCACCACGGGGCGTCGAGGAACAGGAGCATCCAGCGCCCCTTGTCGAAGGGGATGACCTGGTCGAGCACCGAGTCGCGGTCTGGCAAGTGGTGGGGGCCCTCTTGCTCGTATCGCAGGGTGAGTCGGCGGTAGCCGAACAGCCAGGCGATCGACTGTTCGATCTTCCAGCGGTGCCGCCCGAGCCCTTCGCCGGACCGGACAGGACGTGCAGTTCGCTGCCCTTCTTGCCTCGATCAACCGGATTCGGCCCGGTCAGGGTGCCCCACTCTTCGCCCGGACAGAGGCCGCGTCAATGATCGCCGAGGCCCAGTCCACCTCGCCCCTGGCGCCGAGTTCGTCCAGCACCGCCCGGTGCAATCGGCGCCACAGCCCGGCCTCGGTCCACCCGGTGAACCGGCGATGCGCCGTCGCGGGAGACGTACCGAACGTCGGCGGCAGATGCCGCCAGGCGCAACCGCTGGTCAGCACGTACCCCACGGGAGTGAAAACGGCCCGCTCATCACGCGGAGCGGTCCCGCCGCCCTGCGGACGAGCAGCGAACGATGGCAGCAACGGGGCGACCAGCTCCCACCGTTCGCCCGTCCTCATCCGTGGGCATATCCGCGAACTCCGCACCAGCGGAAGGAGGACGTACCCTGCGACCTCGCGATACCGACGCGGAGTTGCCTACTTGGCTCTGAACCTGACGGTTAGTTCGGAGCAGTGCCCGTCGGGTACGTCTCGCGGGGGCGGCCCCCATGCCGCGAGCGTAGCGGACACCTCCTCCGCGATGGATTCCAAATAGCAGATCACGTTCACCGGATAGCCGGTGTTGCGGAACATGTACTCATCCATCGGTGTCGGTCGTTCACTGATCCGCAGCCCTCGTTCCTCAGGCGGTCCTATGCGATGCCAGTCCGGATGCAGATGAATCGCGCCCAGGATGTCCAGATCCGCTCTGGCGGCCTGACGGTGTATGCGCAGCAGGTCTTGTGGGCTGCACCAGAAGCCTCGGCGGGGATTCCGGTAGGCAGCCCCGAAACAGGGAGCCACGGAGGTGGAGAACTCCTCCAGCGCCACCTGGTCGACCGCGCGGACGTTCGCGGCGAACTCCATTCCTGCAACAACGGCCACATCACCGTCGATGCGACCTACCAGTACCGCGAAACAGCCCGGCGGTTCGGCCGGGGTGCACGCCTCGTATTCATCGCGAGCCGCCCCGACGAAGGACTTGAGGGAGTCGAGGTCCATCAGCACGGTCTGGGCACCCAACTGGCTCTGGAACGAATTCACACGGCCCCGTCCGCGTGCTCGTCCAGTGCGAGCAGTTCGGCCGTCGACAGCTCAATGCCGCCCGCCGGTATCAGTTCGGCAAGCTGGTCGGGCGTCCGGCTGCTCGCGATCGGAGCGACGACCTGTGGTTGGGCAATCAGCCAGGCCAGGGCCACCGCCGCGACGGTGGTCCCCCGCCGGGCAGCGATCCCGTCGAGCGCCGCCAGCACCGCACGGCCGCGTACGGTCGAGGCATGCGCGAGCGCGGCCGTACTTCGTACGCTCTCAACGCGTGGTGCGCCTTCCCGGTACTTGCCGGTCAGGAAGCCCTGAGCCAGGCCGAAGTACGGCACGCAGGCCAGGCCCTCCCGGTCGCACACCGGGCGTATGTCGCTCTCGAACGGTTCGCGCTCCAGAACGTTGTACGGGGGCTGGACGGCCACATACCGTGCCAGCCCCAGCCGGTCCGATACCGCGAGTGCCTCGGCCAGCCGGGCGCCGCCAATGTTCGAGGCGGCGATATGCCGTACTTTCCCTTCCCGGACCAAGGCGTCGAAGGCCGAGAGGGATTCCTCGAGCGGCGTGCCGGTGTCATCGGTGTGGGCGTAGTAGAGGTCGATGCGATCGGTGCCGAGGCGGGACAGGGAGTCCTCCACCGCTTTGGCGATCACCTTGCTGCTCAGCCCGGCCAGGCCCGCCATGCGGCCGACCTTCGTGGCGATGACGACGCGATCCCGGTTTTTCCGTGCGGCCAGCCAGCGGCCGATGATCCGTTCCGACTCCCCGCCGCTGTTTCCGGGCGCCCATTGCGAGTAGGAGTCGGCCGTGTCTATGAAATTCCCGCCGGCTTCCGTGTACGCGTCGAGGATTCTGAAGGACGTGGGCTCATCGACGTTCCAGCCGAACACACTGCCGCCGAGGCAGAAGGGGAAGACGTCGAGTTCGGTGTTCTTGATGAAGGGCATGACTGCTTTCAGGAAGAAGTTCGAAGGACGGGTGAAGCTCACGACTTTGAAGCTCACGAGGACGCCATGCGCTCCCGGATCACCTGCTCGACGTGGGACGCCAGGTCCGAGATGACCGGATGCTCGAAGACCGCGGTCATCGGGATGCTCAGCTTCGTCCGCCGCTTGATCCGCGCCACGACTCGGATCGCCAGCAGCGAGTGGCCGCCGGCCTCGAAGAAGTGGTCGCCGGGCCGCAGACCCTCCACCCCCAGCACCTCCTGGCAGACGCCGATCAGCAGCGCCTCGGTGGCGGTCAGGGGCGCGGCCTCGCCCGGCTCGCCGCCGGCATGCTCGGGCCGGCCGGCCACGACGGTTCCGCGCTCCATGAGCGCCGACCGGTCAAGCTTGCCCGCCGGGGTCAGCGGCATCTCGTCGACCGGGGTGAAGGTCGAGGGCCGCATCCACTCGGGGAGATACCGTTCGGCGTGCTCACGCACCCGCCCGACGGTCCCTGCAGGCGTCATCCGCACGAACGCAGCCACCGCCGCGGTGCCGTCCTGCTCCGTACGCACCACCGCGCACTCCAGGACGTCCGACAGCTCGGTGAGAACCACCTCGATCTCGCCGGGCTCGATGCGGTAGCCGCGGACCTTCACCTGGTGGTCGGTACGCCCCGTGATTTCCAGCCGCCCGTCGAACGTCCAGCGCGCGAGGTCGCCCGTGCGGTACATACGGGAACCGGCGGGTCCCCACGGATCCGGAAGGAAACGCGACGCGGTCTGTCCGGGCCTGCCCAGATAGCCGCGGGCCACCGCGGGGCCGCCGACGTACAGCTCTCCTCGCACACCCCTCGGGACCGGGCGCAGTGCGTCGTCCAGTACCCGTACGGACTGACCGGGCAGGACGGTGGCCAGGCGGGGGCCCTGTCCGGCTGTGACGAGCGCCCAGATGTTGTCGACAGTGGTCTCGCTGGTGCCGTAGACGTTGATCGCCTGCATTCCGGTCCGGGCACCCACCGCCGCAACGGCTTGCCAGAGGGGCGGCGTGATCACCTCCCCGCCGATCCACAGCCGCAGGTGCGGCCCCGACCGCAGCCCGCTGTCGGACGGCAGCGCCGACGCGAGCTGCTCCAGCAGATGCTCCGCATAGGAGGGGGTGACGTGGAGATCAGTGAGCTGCTCGCGGACGACGAACGCGGACAGCTGGTCCGGGACTCGGCGCAGCTCCTCGGGAACCACCACCACGGTGTCCCCGCGGCAGACCCGGGTCCACTGGGCGACGGAGGCGTCGAAGGACGGGCTGGCGTTCCAGCCCACCCGTCCGGGCTGCGGGCGCACAGCGCCCGACTCCTCCAGGCCGGCCACCAGCTGCGACAGGGAGCCGTGACTGACCTGAACTCCCTTGGGCAGCCCGGTCGATCCGGAGGTGTAGATCACATAGGCGCACTGGTCCGGGTGGATGTCGGAGCCGGACAGCGCCCCCGGCCCTGCCTCCGGCTCCGGGAGCAGCTGCGGTTCGATCCGGACCGTGGTCACCAGGCCCTGGACCTCCTCCGGCAACGGGTCCTGGGCGCGGGTCAGTACGAGCTGCGCTCCGCTGTCACCTACGAGGTACGCGAGCCGCTCGGCTGGATAGTGCGGGTCGAGCGGCAGGTAAGCGGCGCCCGCTCGCAGGACGCCGAGCATCGTGGCCAGCAGGTCGGCGGAGCGTGCCATGCACACGCCGACGACCGACCCGGGGCCGGCGCCCATGGACGACACGAGCCGGGCGATCGAACGTGCCCGCAGGTCCACCTCGCGGAAGGACAGCGAGAGGTCGCCGTCGACGACGGCCGTGCCGTCGGGTGTTGCCGCGACCGCGGCACGGAAGCGCTCGAGCACGCCGGAGGCAGTTGCGGCTGGTTCCGGGCCGGAGCCGAGGGCGAGGAGGCGTGATTCCTCCGCCGGGTCCTGGACGGGAAGTGCCGACAGCGGGGCGTCCGGCTGCCTCAGCACCGAATCGAGCAGCAGTGCGTACCGCTGCGCCAGTGCTTCGATCGTCTCCCTCTCGAAGAGGTCGCTCGCGTAGGAGACACCGAAGCGAAGGTGGCCCTCGTCGGTGAGGACGTAATCGACTGCCAGGTCGTACCGCGCGATGTCGGGCCGCACGTCGAGCGTGTCGATGCGGATGCCGTCGAAGGCGAGACGGGGCTCCCGCTCCATGTTGAAGGTGACCTGCACGAGCGCGTTGTGGGCGAGCGAACGCTCGGGCGAGATCTCCTCCACCAGCCGGTCGAAGGAGAGCTCCTGATAGTCGTACGCGTCCAGAGTGGTCTCTCTGACCGAGGCCACGAGATCGCGGAACGAACCGCTCATGTCCAGCCGAGCCCGCACGGGCAGGATGTTCATGAAGAACCCGACGAGGTCTTCCGTGTCGGATGCCTCCCGGTTGGCGACCGGCATGCCGACGATGAAGTCGCGCCGGCCGGACCAGTGGGTGAGCAGTACCTCGAAGGCGGCCAGCAGGACCATGTAGGTGGACGCGCCGCACTTCTTGCCGAGGCCGTCCACACCCACCGCGACCGAGGCGGGTACGTCGAACGAGAGGTGGCGCCCCTTGAAGGTCTGCGCCGCGGGGCGGGGGTGGTCCAGCGGCAGGTCGATGACATGGGGGCAGCCGTCGAGATGCTTCCGCCAGAACGCCAGGTCCTCGGCCTGATCCCCGGCCGGCTTCCCGGCGGCGAACCGCTCCCGCTCCCGGCGGGCGACGTCACTGAACCGCGTGGTGAGCGGGGCGAAGTCCGCGACCCGGCCCGCGGTGAGCGCGTCGTACGCCTCGCCCAGTTCCCGGAAGAGGATCTCCATGGACCAGCCGTCGGTGGCGATGTGATGGATGACCAGCAGGAATACGTGCTCGTCGGGGCCGGTCCGCCACAGCCGGGTCCGCAGCACCGGGCCGCGGGAAATGTCGAAGGGAATCTCGATGGCCGCCCTGAGCTCACCGTGCAGTACCGCGTCGTCCTCGGCACCGAGCTCTACGGCCGTCAGCGCGAGCGAGTACGGCTCGTTCACCGTCTGGAGCGGTTCCCCGTCCGGTGCCGTGAACGTGGTGCGCAGCGTCTCATGCCGGGCGACCAGCCCATCGAGGGCCTGGCTGAGTGCGGCCACGTCGAGCGCGCCGCGCAGCCTCATCGCGTACGGATAGACGAACTCCAGTCCGCGCTGCCCCATCTGGTCGGCGAACCAGAGGCGCGCCTGGGAGAACGACGCGGGGGACGGACCGCCCTGGTGCACCTGGAACGGACCGGGGTGGAGCGCGAGCTGGTCACTCACGGACGGGGCTCCTTCATGGCTGCTGCGTGGAGAGGGGGCATGGTGGCGTTCTGGACTGCCGCGGCGAAGTCGCGGAGCACCGGGTTGTCGAACAGCAGGCGGGTCCGCATCCGTACGTCGAAGTGGTCCCGGCACCGGTTGATGACCCGTAGGACGGACAGTGAGTCGGCGCCGAGCTCGAAGATGTTGTCACCGGGCGCGACCCGGCCGAGCCCCAGCACGGTGGCCCAGATCTCGGCGATGTCGCGTTCCACCCCGGAAGCCGCGACGCCGGCATCGGCATCAGGGCCGTCGTCGGCCGGTTCCCGGTCGAACGGGACCGGCGGCAGCTGGGAGTGGTCCACCTTGCCGTTCACGTTCAGCGGCAGCGCTTCCAGCTCCACCATCGCGGCGGGTACGAAGGGGCCCTGCAGGCGCTCGCTCAGCCAGGCGCGGACCGTGTCCGTGGAGCAGGGTGGCTTGAGGACGAGGTAGGCGACGATGCCCGGTCCGGACGGCAGGTCGGTGCGCAGCACCGCGGCGGCATTGACGACAACCGGCATCGCCCGCAGCGTGGCCTCGATCTCTCCGAGTTCGACCCGGTGGCCGCGGACCTTCACCTGGCGGTCGCGCCGGCGGCCGTACTCCAGCCTGCCGGAGGAGTCCCTGCGCACCAGGTCGCCGGTCCGGTACATCCGGCCGCCGTCGCCGGCCAGCGAGTCAGGCAGGAAGGCGGCGGCGGTCCGCCCGGGCAGGTTCCGGTAGCCCCGGCCGACCCCGGGCCCCGCCACGAAGAGTTCGCCCAGCTCTCCCTGCGGTACGGGCCTGAACCACTCGTCCAGTACGTAACACCGCACGCCGGGCAGCGGTTCGCCGAGGTGAGGGACGGCGCCGGAGACCGGGGCCGCGGTGACATCGACGGTGCACTCGGTGGGACCGTAGAGATTCCAGGCCCGCACTCCCTGGCCGCGTTCCATGGCGGTCAGTTCCTGCCACAGCCCGGACGGCAGTGGCTCGCCGCCGACCAGGAGGCGCAGCGGCAGGCCGGAAGCCGCCAGATCCCCGGTCAGCTGGGCGAGATGGGAAGGAACCACATCGAGGTCGGTGACACCCTGCTTCGTCAGGTACTCCACCAGGGCGGCGGGGTCGGTCCGCAGTTCCTCGTCCAGCAGTACGAGGGTGTCCCCTCGGCACAGCCGCAGCCACTGCTGGACCGAGGCGTCGAACGAAGCGCTGGCGTTCCAGGCCACGACGGAGTGTCCGAGGCCGCGCCATACGCTGTTCTCCAGGCCGTCGCGCAGGGCACGCAGACCTCCGTGCGTCAGTTCCACGCCCTTCGGGCGGCCTGTCGTCCCCGAGGTGTACAGCACGTAGGCCAGTTCAGCGGGGTGGACGGGGGCGGCAGCGGACCCCGATCCCGTGGTCCGCGTGACGCTCGGCCGCGCCACGTCGGCCGCATCGCTCACGTCGACCGTGGCGCCGTCGAAGAGACCACCCTCCGTTCCTCTCCCGGCGGTGAGGATCCGGGCGGCGTTCGCCGCCCGTGCCATGTAGCGCAACCGCTCGGCGGGGTACGTGGGATCGAGCGGGAGATAGGCGCAGCCGGCTTTCAGTACCGCGAGCAGGGCGACCACCTGCTCCAGGCCGCGGGGCACATGGAGACCCACGACGGACTGCCGCTCCAGACCGTCGTGGATGAGGCGGTCGCACAACCGGTCGGCGAGCAGGTCGAGTTCCCGGTAGGTGAGCCGGCCGGTCCGGGAGACCAGCGCATCCCGCCCGGGGTGCTCCCGGGCGGCGGCCGAGATCAACGAGTGGACCGCGCCACCGGCGGGGAGTTCCGTCATGACGTGTAGGAGAAGCGGGCCGGGGCCAGGTCCAGGGCGGCCACGTCCTCGGCGAGCTGCTTGCTCAGGGCGGCCACCCGCGCCGGATCGGATGTCTCCAGATCGCGTTCGCGCATCAGGTGCTGCGTCGTGCGCAGCAGCGGTACGAGCTGGTCGACGCCGAGCCCTTTGCCTTCGAGGTAGGGCAGCGCCCAGAAGTCGAAGTCGTAGAGCGGAAGCCATACCGACTCCGTCACCCGGTCGAACATGGTGTCGCACCAGTCGGCGGCCTGCTTCGAGTCCATCGTCGCGTGCTTCCAGCTGTACCCGGCGCCCTCGATGCCGAGGACGTCCTTGCTCCGGTAGATGGGCGAGCGCGGGTTCGCCCACCACGGCTGGGCGCGCCAGAAGGTCGGGGCGGTCTCGTTGACGAAGTCGATGGTGTTCTCGATCGTGCGCTCGCTCTCACCGGGGAAGCCGACGATGATCGACGCAAAGGTGGTGATGCCACGCTCCTTGAGCCGCCTGATCCCGTCCCGGTACTGCGAGTCCTGGGCCAGCTTGTTCATGCCGGCGAGAATGTCCGCGTCGCCGGACTCGATGCCCAGGAAGACGCCACGGCAGCCGCTCTCGGCGGCCAGGTCGAACGTCTCGTCGTCCCTCGCGTTGGAGCAGCGGAAGTACGAGTACCAGTTGAGGCCGAGGTCCTCCTCGATCATCATCCGGCAGATTTCCTTGAACCGCTTGGGCGGTACGTTGAAGGTGTCGTCGACGAAGACCAGGTTGCGGACGCCGAGCTCCGCCATGGCCCGCAGCTCGTTGCGTACGGTGTCGACCGAGGCGGTGGTGAGGGCGCCCGCTCGCGTCGGGTAGTCGCAGAAGCTGCACTTGAAGGCGCAGCTGCGCGCGGTACGCGTCTGCGCGGTGACCCCGATCTGGTCGGCGGGGAAGCCGGCCCAGTCGATCGAGCCGAGGTGCAGGTCGTTGGCCTCGGGCTTGCGCCGGTTGGCCACCCAGTCGTCCTCGGGGCAGGTGACGAGGTTGGCTATCCCGTCGAGCGGCAGGCCCGCCCCGACCGCGTTGCAGAGCTCGACCAGCGCGTGCTCGCCCTGGGACTCCCAGACGTAGCTGTCGGCATCCATACCGTGGAAGAGGTCCTGCACTTCCTCGGTGATTCCGTCGATGCAGATGTTGTCGATCAGCGGTCCGCCCACCACGATGTGCGAGGTGGGCGAGTGCGCACGGATGAACTCGACGACCGGGGCCACGGACAGGATGTTCACGTAGAACGTCGTGGTGACCGCCACGACCGCGGGCCGCCGCTCCAGGAGCCGGATCAGCCGCTCCTGCTCGCCGCCGAAGAGGGAGATCGCTTCCGCGCTCAGGTTGTGCCGGCGAAGGAAGTTGGTCAGGTACAGGCTGCCCAGGTTGAAGACCTCACCGACGTGGTAGCGGTCGTTACGTCCGGTTGCCTTGTTCCGCAGAGCGCTGAGCGCATCCATCCAGGACTGTGGGCGCCCGTCGATCTCCAGGTGCTCCTTGCGGTAGATCTGCCACTCGGGCGTGCCAGGGCCGCTCCGCTCGCACATGAGGCGGTAGTCCTGGAAATCGCCTTCGTTGTATCCGATTACGACGCAGTCGAGTTCCGACATCTTCGCGCAAGCTCCAACTCTGGTGTGAAGAAAGCGGCTCATGGCCGCGGATGTTGGCGAGGGTCAGGGCGAGGCGAGCCCGCGTCCGCTCGCTCGATGAGGGCCGCGACCGGCTGCTGCGGACCCGTGCAGGCCGCGTCGAGGAGTCGCACATACGCGTGCGCCAGCGCGGTCACGGTCTCCCGGTCGAACAAGCCGCTGCGGTAGTCGAGATCGACCACGGCGCCTTGCGGTGTGGTGCCCAGATACAGGGTCAAGTCGTCGTGCACATCGTGGCGTTCGGGCGGCAGGTACTCGGTGTGAAGTCCGCTCAGGGAGAGTGGGGCCGAGTCCTGATGGGCGGCGACGGTGACCTGGATCAGCGGCTTGAGACCGGGGAGGCGTGGAATCTCCAGCTTCTCCAGCAGCAGCTCGAAGGGGACGTCGCCGTGTTCGTACGCCTCTCGCAGGAGCGTCCCGCACCGGGCAAGGTGCTCGGCGAAGGGGGTGTCGGGGGTGTGCGAGGTCCGGATGGGCAGCACATTGACGAGGAATCCGATGAGCGGCTCCGTCTCCGGGAGCGCCCTGTTCGCCGTGGTGACGCCGGTGACGAGTTCGTACTGCTCCGACCAGGCGGCGAGCAGGGCCTGGAACACGGCGAACTGCAGGGTGAAGGGCGTCGTCCCGTGGGCCGCCGCCACTCGTACGGTCAAGGCCGACTGCTCGGGGGTCACCTCCAGATGCACCCGGCCTCCGGAGGCCGAACGCACCTGTGACCGGGGTCGGTCCGTGGGCAGGGCGATCATTGCAGGCGCATCGGCCAGCCGGGTCCGCCAGTAGTCGAGCGAATCCCCGTACTCCTCGCCGTCCTCGGCCAGGGTCCGCTGCCAGACGGCATAGTCCGGATACTGCACCGCCAGGTCGCGCAGACCTGCGGCCTGCGCGAGGGGGGCCGAGGAGCCGGAGCGCAGGGACGCGGCGCGGTAGAGGCCCGCGAGCTCCTCATGGAAGATCCCCATGGACCAGCCGTCGGTGGCGATGTGATGGAACGCGACGGCGAGCGTGTGCGTGTTCTCGTCCACCCGATAGAGACGGGAGCGCAACAGCTGGTCGCGGCCGAGGTCGAAGGGCTGCCGCAGAAACTCACGGACGAGCAGGGGCAGTTCGGCGGGATCGGTGACATCCAGGATATCCAGGTCCGCGCCGACGGGTTCCCCCACGACTTGGATCAGGTCGGCGCCACCGATCGCGAAGCCGGTGCGCAGAACCTCGTGGCGCTCCACAAGGGCGTCAAGGGCGAGCCTCAGGGCCTCCGCCTTCAACGGCCCTGCCAGCCGGTACACATGGGAGGTCGTCAGGGAACGGTCGGCGGCGTCGGCCACCTGCTGAGCCAGCCACATGCCTCGTTGCGCATGCGAAGCATTCAGCGGCAGGGTGCGGTCCGCGCGGGGTAGCGCAGCGGATTCGAATTCCCCGGCATGCGCCAGCCAGGACTCCAGAGGGTCATGAGGCGTGTTTTCCTGAACTTGCATGGTGGATCAGCAGCTC
The DNA here is from genome assembly GCF_042870385.1 of Streptomyces sp. NPDC006602. Taxonomy (NCBI): domain Bacteria; kingdom Bacillati; phylum Actinomycetota; class Actinomycetes; order Kitasatosporales; family Streptomycetaceae; genus Streptomyces; species Streptomyces sp. NPDC006602. The sequence goes on from NZ_JBIAHG010000018.1 coordinate 113,089, forward strand.
CCCGAATCGGTGTGGCGCTGGTGGTACCGCCTCTTTTCCTGAATGAGGCCGCACAGTGACTTACACCGGACTCAAACCGTAAGCCGTGTATTGGTGAAGCTCAACCCCCATTTCGCAGAGTATCCGCGACCCGCGCTGAGGATCAATTCGGGCCAGTCTGCCGCGCACAGGCGTGGATCCGCCGACTCCGGGCATGCCGAGGCACGGGCCGATCCCCCTCCCTCGCCGCAGGCCGGCCGCGCAGATAAGTCCGATTCGCCACGCAATATCCGCTTGCGTACTCCTCGCACATGCGCCTGGCGCATTTACGGCCCCCCAAAACGCGTGCGACGGAATCAAACGTTCGTGCAGAGTGGCCCATGCCCTTCCGGGCTGAGGACGTTTGAGCAGGGGGACTCTGTCATGATTCGTCACATTTTTGCCGCCCTGGCAGTCGCATGTCTGATCGGTGTTGCGACTGTCGTCGATGCGCCATCCGCCGAGAGTCCGGCGTCCGGCATGACCATCGGCGCCGCGCAGGATCACCGCGAGGACCTGGGCTGGGACTGAAAGAGCGGCCCGCCGACGGCGCGAAACCGGCCCGTAACTCCTACATCCAGGAACTCTTCGTGCCTACTCCGCAATCCCTTCCTGACAACGAACAGATCTTGGCGGCCGTAGTCCGGGCGTGGAGCGGCGCGCTCAACGTCGGGAAAATTCAGCCAACAGACAATTTCTTCTCGCTCGGCGGGAATTCGCTTATCGCACTGCGGACGGCCAACCAACTCTCCGGTGAGCTCGGCGTACAGCTGTCGATACGGGCCCTGTTCGAGCACAGCGATCTCCAGGACTATGTCCGGGAAATTGAACGCATGGTGAAACAGCAGGAACATTCCCGGGGAGAAGACGCACGGTGAGCGGTACTCTACGAATGTCGGAGAAGGCTCCTGCGCGACGGGCGGTCGTCCCCACTCCCTGGCTCTGGGAATTTCCAGAAGCAACCGAAGCGTCCGAGGTTACGCTCCTGCTGCTGCCCCACGCCGGCGGAAGCCCGCACACGTACGCCGATCTGGCCGCGAAGCTCCCGTCCTCCATCCGCGTGCTGGCCGGCCAGTATCCGGGGCGCGGGTCACGTATGCGCGATCCGCTCCCAGAGCGGCTGACCGACCTGGTCGAGCCGTTGACCGAGGCCGTGGAGCGATGGGTGGACGGCCCTCTCGTCGTCTTCGGCCACAGCCTGGGGGCCATGGTGGGGTGGCAGCTTGTCCGCCGCCTGGAGGCGGCCGGCCGTGAGGTCGGCGGCTTCGCACCCGCCAGCTGCCTGCCTCCGCACCTGGCCCGTCCCGTCGTGGACACCTCCTCCCGGTTCATCGCGGACGACGAGCTGGAGGCGTATCTGCGGAGCCTGGGAGGGCTGCCCGAGGAGTTCTTCGAGGAGCCCGAACTGCTCGAACTCGTCATGCCGATCGTGCGTGCCGACCTCGGCCTGACCGTGGACTACCCGGAACCCGGAGGCACTCACAGGGTGTCCTGCCCGGTGCTGGCCATCGGCGGCGAGGCGGACGCGGCGGTGCCGTCGGACGGGCTCGCCCGGTGGAGCGAGTGCGCCGATGCCGGCATGGATGTCCGCGTGATGACCGGAGGCCACTTCTTCTACCAGGACCACCTGGCGGACGTGGCGGGTCTCCTCGCCGAGATGGCGGCAGCGGCAGCGGCAGCGGCAGCGGCACAGCCGAGCAGTCGTCGAGCCTGACGCACGAACGAACCGTCCGACCTCACGAGTTACGAACGAGCGTTTTAGCGAGTGTTTTGGAGGAGCTATGTCCGAGGGCAGCCCGGTCACCTGGAAAGTCGTCATCAACGAGGAAGAGCAGTACGCGATCTTCCCCGATCAGCTCCCGACCCCCGGCGGCTGGCGTGAGGCAGGTTTCGACGGCACGGAGGACGAGTGCACCGCGTATGTCGACCAGCACTGGACGGACATGCGTCCGCGCAGCCTCCGCGAAGTCATGGACAGCACCACGGCCTGATGTGCGGAAGCACCTGGGACCCGGACCCCAAGGATTGACATGGCTTCTGCCTCATCGATGAGAACACTTCTCGTCATACCCGACTTCCGCCGGTACTACCTGGGCCAGACCCTCTCCGCCTTCGGTGACTCGCTGACGCCGCTGGCCCTCGCCTTCGCCGTCCTCGAGATCACCGGCTCCCCCGCCGCGCTCGGCGTGATCCTGCTCAGCAGCCGGCTGCCGATGATCCTGCTGGCTCTGCTGGGCGGCGCCGTGGGCGACCGGCTTTCCCGGCGCAGGATCATGCTGGTCACCGACGTGGTCCGCTGTGCGACCCAGGCCACGACGGCCGTGCTGCTGCTCACCGGTACCGCAGAGCTGTGGATGCTCATCGTGCTGCAGCTGCTCGCCGGTGCCGGGTCGGCGTTCTTCAACCCGGCGGCTCAGGGGCTGGTCACGTCCGTCGTCCCCAAGGACCGGCTGGCCGAGGCCAATTCGGTCATCAGCGTCTCGAAGAGCACCGGTCAGATCATGGCGCTGGCCGCCTCGGGTGCGCTGGTGGCGACGGTGGGCACGGGCTACTCGCTGCTCATCGACGCCCTGACCTTCGCCGGCAGCGCGTACTTCCTGTGGCGGCTGCCGAAGGCACTGGCCTCCGAGCGGCTGGACCGCCGTACCGGTGTACTGAAGAGCATCGGCGACGGCATCGCCGCCGTACGCGAGCGCACGTGGCTGTGGGTCTGGATCCTGCACGTCTGCCTGGCGAACATGATCGTGATCTGCCCGGTGCTCGTGCTGGGGCCGTTCGTCGCCGACGAGCACCTCGGTGGAGCGCCGGCCTGGGCGGCCATCGGCATCTGTTACGCGATCGGCGGGCTGTCCGGCGGGGTCGTGACCGGCAGGTGGAAGCCGGCCCTGCCCATGGTCGCCGCCATGGTCTCCTTCCTCGCCATCGTGCCGTTCCCGGCCCTGCTGGCACTGCCCGGCTGGACCCCGCTGGTCGCGGTGGCCGGCTTCGCCGCGGGCCTTCAGCAAACCCTGTACGTGGTACTGCAGACCACCGCGATCCAGCAGAACGTGCCGGCCGAGGTGATCGCCCGTACCAGCTCGGTGTCGATGTTCGGAAGTCTCATCGCCGCGCCCGTCGGAATGGCCCTCGCCGGGCCCGCGGCCGCCGAGTTCGGGGCCCGTACGGTCCTCGCGGTCGGCGCCGTCGCGGCGGTTGTGCTCTCGGTGGGTGCTCTTCTGCTGCCCCTGGTGTGGCGGCTGCGCACCCCCCAGGCGGAGAAGGACACGGAGGAGCGCAAGGACGCGATGGGGGTGGTTGCCGAATGAACGAACACGTCACGCCGGAACCCGGGTCCGAGAGGTCTCGGACCGCGTCCACGGTGGAGGAACGATTCCGGCGGCGTGCCGCGGAGACGCCGGACGCGCTCGCACTCATCGACGAGCAGCAAGAACTGACGTACCGACAGCTCGACGAGCTGACCGACGCGCTCGCCGTCGCCATGCGGCGGCGGGGCATCGGCCCGGAGCGTGTCGTCGCCGTTCACGTGCGGCGCAAGCTCGAGGCGGCCGTGGCGCTCATCGCCGTACTCAAGGCAGGAGGGGTCTACCTCCCGCTCGAGACCGCCGCACCGCCGGAGCGCAACCGGATGATCCTCGAGGACAGCCGCGCCGCACTGCTGTTCGTCGGCAGCGACACGCCCCACGAGGGGCTGCCGGCGGACAAGCTCATGTGGCCGGAGCCGGGCGGGACACCGCAGGCCGGATCCCCCGACCGCGATGCCCTGGCCCCGGCGAACGCCGCGTACATCCTCTACACATCGGGTACGACGGGCCGCCCCAAGGGTGTCGTCATCCACCGTGACCTGCTCGCCGAGCAGATCACCGCGATCACCCGCGGCTTCGGCCTGCGGCGCGAGGACCGCGTCCTGCAGTTCTCGCCCATGCACGTGGACACGGCCATCGAACAGGCGCTCAGCACCCTGGCCCTGGGCGCCACGTTGGTAGTGAGCGACGAGACGCTCAGCGTCTCCGGGATGCTGGACTTCCTGGGGCGGCACCGGGTGACCGTGTCGCACCTGGCCACGGGCTATTGGCACGCCATCGTCAAGGCTCTCGACTGGCGGGAGTGGCCGGACATCCCGTTGCGCCAGATGATCGTCGGCGGCGACCGGATGTCCGCGTCGGCAGCCCTGGTCTGGCAGCAGAAGGCCGGGATCCCGCTGATCAACGCGTACGGGCCGACCGAGACCGTCATCACGCCCACCATCAGCCCGGTGACCCGGGTCGACGAGGGGCTGGGCGCACCCCTCGGTGACCCCATCGGCGACCGGACCGCGTACATCCTGGACGAGTCGCTGAACGAATGCCCCGTCGGGGTCTCCGGTGAACTGCACCTGGGCGGCAGCCTGTTGGCCCGGGGATACGTCGGCAGGCCGGGGGCCACGGCCCGTTCGTTCATGGCCGATCCCTTCAGCGAGGTGCCGGGCGCCCGGCTCTACCGGACCGGCGACATCGTCCGCCGGACCCCGGACGGGGAACTCTTCTTCATCGGCCGGAAGGACGGCCAGCTCAAGTTCCGCGGCTACCGAATCGAGCTGGGTGAGATCGAGTCCGTACTCGGCACCCACCCGGAGGTCCGCGAGGTGGCCGTGGTGGCGCGCGAGGACGAGCCGGGCGGCCAGCGCCTGGTGGCGTACGTGGTGCCCCGGAACCCGGCGCTCGGCGTCGCGGAACTCCGCGCCCACACCGCCTCCAGGCTTCCCGGCCACATGGTGCCCACGCTGTTCAGCCTGCTGGAAGGACTCCCGTTGACGACCAACAGCAAGGTGGACCGACGAGCCCTGCGGGGGCCGGCCTTCCGCCCGGCAGCCGGCCGGCCCGGGCGGGTGATCGCGGATGCCGCTGGGACGGATTGAGCCCACGGCCGCCAGAGCCGACATCGAGCGGGCGGTCACCGAGATCTGGAGCGACCAGCTCGGCCTTACGGACATCGGGCCGCAGGAGGACTTCTTCGACCTCGGCGGCCACTCCCTGCACGCCGTGGAGATCACCTCGCGGATCGAGCAGACCTTCGGCGTCGACATCTCTCTGCGCGCCTTCTACGAAGCCCCGACGGTCAGCGGAGTCGCCGAGGGCATCGCCTCGGTGGCGGGCAACCGGGGCTGAGCACCACCCCTCGGTTCATTCCACAGTCGGCGAGCAAGCCGCACAAGAGCGGGAGCTTCCTCCTCATGCGTTCCCTCGACATCTCCGGACACACCGTCTCCGACGACACCCATGCGTACGTCATCGCCGAGATCGGCCACAACCACGGCGGCAGTGTCGCCCGCGCCGAGGCGCTCTTCCAGGCGGCAGCCGCCGCCGGAGCGACCGCGGTCAAGCTGCAGAAGCGCGACAACAAGAGCCTCTTCACCCGGGCCATGTACAACGAGCCCTACACCAGCGTGCACAGCTACGGCGGCACCTACGGTGAGCACCGCGAAGCGCTGGAGTTCGGGCGCAGCGAATACCGCCACCTCCAGAAGGTGGCGGGCGAGCTGGGCGTCGACTTCATCTCCACCGCCTTCGACGTGCCCAGCGTGGACTTCCTGGCCGAGCTGGGCCTGCCCGCCATCAAGATCGCTTCGGCGGATCTGACCAGCACTCCGCTGCTGAGCCACGCGGCCAAGACCGGCGTGCCGCTGATCCTCAGCACGGGCGGAGCGACCATGGACGAGGTCCGCCGCGCGTGCGACACGATCCTGCCGCTCAACCCCGAGCTGGCGCTGCTGCAGTGCACCGCCGCCTACCCGGCCGCGCCCGAGGACCTCAACCTCCGGGTCATCTCCACCTTCCGGGAGGAGTTCCCGGAGGTGGTGATCGGATTCTCCGGGCACGACCTCGGGCCGGAGCTCAGCCTGATCGCGTACTCCCTCGGCGCCCGGGTGATCGAGAAGCACTTCACCCTCGACCACCGGGCGAAGGGCAGCGATCACCACTTCTCCCTGGACCAGGCGCAGTTGACCGCGCTGACGGAGGGCCTGCAGCGGACGAAGGCGGCCATGGGCTCCGCCGACAAGACCACCAGCGGCCGCGAGGTCGCCGCGGTCCGCAAGATGGGCAAGAAGCTGGTCGCCGCCCGTGATCTCGCCGAAGGCCACGTCATCGCGGAGGAGGACCTCACCTGCAAGTCCCCCGGTGACGGCCTCAAGCCTTACCGCATCGGTGAGTTGCTGGGCGGCCGACTGACCCGTCCGCTCGCCGCCGATGAGGACATCCGCCTGGAGGACCTGGCGCCCCCGACCGACGCGGACGCCGCCTGATGAGCATCGATCTCGCGGGTGAGGTCGCCGTGGTGACCGGTGCCTCCGGGAAGCTCGGCACCCTCTGGGTCGAGGCGCTGACCGCCGCCGGGGCGGATGTGGCGGGCCTCGATCTCAAAGGTGTACGGAACTCGGCGGTGCCGCCTCCCGGACCGGGCCGCACGTTGTTCCTGGACGCCGACGTCACGGACCGGGCCTCGCTGGAGTCGGCACTCGTCACCGTCACCGAGTGCCTCGGCCCCCCGACCGTACTGGTGAACAACGCGGGCATCGACCAGCCGCCGAGCGCGGACCGGGGCAGCTGGCGGTTCGAGGACGTCCCCGACGAACTGTCGGCGGCGGTGCTCGATGTGAACGTCCTCGGGGTGCTGAAGACATGCCAGGTCTTCGGAGCCGACATGGCTCGCCGCGGCAGGGGCAGCGTGATCAACATCGGTTCGCTGTACGGAAGTGTCGCGCCCGACCCGCGGATGTACCAGCACCTGCCGCTCGATCCGCCCTTCCTCAAACCACCGGCGTACGGGGTGTCCAAGGCGGGTGTCGCCGCCCTGACCCGCTATATGGCGACGCTGTGGGGCCCCCATGGCGTACGGGTCAACACCCTTTCGCCCGGCGGGGTGCTCGGCGGGCAGGACGCCACGTTCATCGACCAGTACACCGCCCGGGTCCCCCTCGGGCGGATGGCCGTGAACGAGGACCTGGCCGGCCCGCTGGTCTTCCTCGCCTCCGCCCTCAGCAGCTACGTGACCGGCCACGAACTCATGGTCGACGGGGGGTTCGTCAGCTGGTGAGCACCGTGACCTCTGGAGACCGTGTGTCCTTCCCACTGCGCCGGGTGCCCGTCGCCGAGTTCGAACGTGTCCTCATGGACCTCGACGACGCGCACGACCGCACGCGCGCCTTCGCCTCACTCACCCGGATCAACACGCTCTACATGGTGACCCGCGCGGGCTCGGGCCATCTCGGATCCAGCTTCAGCGCCTGCGACGTCGTGTGCCACCTGCTGCTGAACGAGCTGTCCGAGCCGTTCAGCACGCAGGGAGACGTGTACTTCTCGTCCAAGGGGCACGACGTCCCGAGCCTCTACGCGGCACTGACCGGCCTCGGGCAGCTGCCCGAGGAGCAGCTGCACCGGCTCCGCCGGCTCGGCGGCCTGCCGGGCCATCCGGACGTCGGCACCCCGCACATGCCCTTCAACACCGGTTCGCTCGGCATGGGTGTCTCGAAGGCGAAGGGCCTGATCCTGGCCGACCGGCTGCTCGGCAGGGCACGCAGGGTCTTCGTGATGATGGGCGACGGAGAGCTGCAGGAAGGCCAGGTCTGGGAATCGCTCGGTGGTGCCGCCAGGCACCGGATGTCCGAACTCACCCTGGTCGTCGACCACAACAAGATCCAGTCGGACACCTGGGTCCGGGATGTCGCCGATCTGGGCGATCTCCAGGGCCGGTTCGAGAGCTACGGCTGGGGAGTGCTCCGCTGCGACGGCAACGACGTGGAGGCTCTGGCGAAAACCTTCGCGCTGCGGGCCGAACAGTTCCCCGACGCGCCCGCGGTTCTCATCGCGGACACGGTCAAGGGCGCCGGCTGCGCGACCTTCGCCGCCACCTCCATGCCCGACGACGAATGGCGCTACCGCTTCCACAGCGGAGCACCCGCCGACGAGCACTACCTCGCCGCTCACCAGGAGCTGGTGGCGTCCGCCGAATCCGTGCTGGAAACCGCCGGTCTGCCGCCGCTGCGCCTGGTGGACGAGGAGCCCCGCGCCACGGCTCCGCCCAGCGGCCGCCGGCTTCCCGAGGTGTACGGCGAAGTGCTGCTTGAGCGGGCGGCGGACGACCCGCGGATCGTCGCGCTCGACGCGGACCTGGTGCTGGACACCGGGCTCGTCCCCTTCTCCCGTACCTACCCCGAGCGGTTCGTCGAGTTCGGGATCGCGGAGCAGGACATGGTCTCCGCCGCGGGCGGACTGGCGGCCGGCGGGCTGCTGCCCTTCGTCCACTCGTTCTCCTGCTTCCTCCACGCGCGGCCCAACGAGCAGATCTACAACAACGCAACCGAAGGGCGCCGGGTGGTGTACGTCGGTTCACTGGCCGGGCTGCTGCCCGCCGGACCGGGCCACTCCCATCAGGCCGTACGCGATGTGAGCGCAGTCGGCGCGGTCCCCGGTCTCGTCGTACTGGAACCGGCCAACGCCGATGAGGTCGAGGCGGCGGTGGACTTCTGCCTCACCGCGCGCGAGAGCGTGTATCTGCGGCTGGTGAGTGCGCCCGTACCCCCGGAAAGTGCCCGCATCCCCGCACAGCCGCTCCAGTTGGGCCGCGGCCGCACCGTGCGCGAAGGCGGCCGGACCATGGCCGTCGGCTCGGGGCCCGTGGCGCTCGGGCAGCTGCTGCGCGCCGCGGCGCTGCTCGAAGCCGACGGAATCGACCTGCGCGTGGTCAACCTCCCCTGGCTGAACCGGGTGGACGTCGACTGGCTGGCCCAGCTCGCGGCCGAGGCGGACACGCTGCTGGTCGTCGAGAACCACTACACACACGGCGGCCAGGCCGACACTGTGGCCCGCGCGCTGCTCGAGGCCGGTCTGCCGAGGCTGCCGGCCTTCCACGGCCTCGGTCTGACCGAGGTGCCGGTCTGCGGCACCGAGGAGGAGGCGCTGCGGGCCCATGGCCTGAGTGCCGGGCAGCTCGCCGATCGCGTACGCACGCTCACCGCAGCACGCACGCACTGACCCCGTTCATCCACTACTCAGGAGACGCACACGTGGAAACGATCCGGAACGCGATGCAACGCCCTGACTCGGCCTTGCTGGACGGCTTCCGCGAGGTCCTGAAGGAGTACAGCCCGAGCTGTCTGGTCACCGATGCCCGCCGCCGCGTCGGCGCGATCGGAGGCCTGCTGCCGGTGCTGCCCCAGCACAAGATCGCCGGACCCGCGCTCACCGTCAACCTGTCCATCGACGACCTCGTCGACTGCATGCCCGTCCTCGCGCTGGCCGAGCCCGGCGACGTGATCGTGGTCGCCTGCCACGGCACGACCACGACCGCCATGTGGGGCGGGCTGATGTCCACCCTGTCCATCAAGGCGGGGATCGCCGCGGGCATCGTCGACGGCGCCGTCCGTGACGTGGACGAGATCCGCGATCTCGGCTTCCCCCTGTGGTACCGCAGCACCGTCCCGCGGCCTTCCCCCACCGCCGTGCACGACCGGGTCGAACCGGTCCAGGTCAATGTGCCGGTCGTGGTGGGCGGCCAGGTCATCAACCCCGGTGACATCGTGGTCGCCGACGAGAACGGCATCGCGGTCGTCCCCGCCGCCATCGCCGGGGACGTGCTGGAGGGCACGCACCGGCAGATGGACAAGGAGCGTCTCGTCCGCGAGAAGATCGACTCCGGTGCTTCGGTGCAGGAGTTGCTGGTCGAGTTCGGTCACCTGTGAGCCGGCCGATGCGTGTGTACCTCACCGGAGCGGACGGGATGCTGGGCACCGCGTTCACCGCCGCCCTGCGCTCGGATCCGGTCACCACCGGGTGGCCGCTGCACGGGGTCTCCGCCGGCGACTTCGACATCGGTGACCGCGCCGCTGTCGCCGCTTCCATCGACGCCTTCCGGCCCGATGTGGTGGTCCACACCGCGGCGCACGCCATCGTCGACGACTGCGAGGTGGATCCCGCTCTCGCCGCGCGGGTGAACGTCGCCGGGGTGCGGCACGTCGCGGACGCCTGCCGGCGCACCGGCAGCCGGCTCATCAACCTCTCCAGCGACTACGTGTTCGACGGCGAGGCGCCCCCGCCCCGGGGTTACGACGAGGACGATCTGCCCACGCCGCTGAGCGTCTACGGGATGACCAAGGTGGCCGGGGAGCGCATTGCCGCACTGGTCCCGGACCATCTCAACGTACGCACCTCCTGGCTCTTCGGCGGATCCGACGAACGGCTCGACACCGTGCTGTCCGTGGTGCGCAAGGCCGGGCGCGGCGAGCGCGCCGCCCTGATCCACGACCAGTTCAGCCTGCCCACCTACACCGCTGATCTGGCCGAGGCCCTGGTGTTCCTGCTGACCACGGACCGTCCGGTCACCGGCACCCTTCATCTCGCGAACCGGGGCACGGCCAGCTGGTACGAGGTGGGCGAGCATGTGCTGTCGCTGCTGGGATCCGAGAGCGCCGAGGAGCTGGCTCCCGAGCCGGTCTCCATGGCGGACGCGGGCTTCATCGGCGGCCGCCCCACGAACTCCACCCTCAGCACCGACCGGTTGAGCGCCCTGGGCTTCACCCTGCCCAGCTGGCAGGACGCGGTGGCCCGCTACACCGCCACGCTCGTCCGGCCGACCGCCGACGCGGCGGCCAGGGGGGCGCCATGACCGCGCCGACCTGGACCAACTGGGCCAGAACCGTGCGCTGCGAGCCCCAGCACCTGATCGCAGCGCTCTCCGAGCAGGACATTGTCGACGCCGTACTGCTCGGCGCCCGCCGCGGGCTCACCGTGCGGGCCGCCGGCTCGGGGCACTCGTTCAATCCCCTGGTGGTGACCGACGGCGTGCTGGTCGACCTCTCCGGATACGCCGGGATCGAGCGGCTCGACCGGGCCGCGCAGCGCGTCACCGTGCGGTCGGGTACCTCGCTCGCCGCCGTGAGCACGGCACTTGAACGGGCCGGCCTCGCGCTGCCCAACATCGGCACCCTCGCCGAACAGACCGTCGCCGGCGCCATATCCACCGGCAACCACGGGTCCGGCCTCAAGCACGCCGCCTTCTCGGACCTGGTCGAGTCACTGCGCCTGGTCACCGCCGACGGGGAGGTGCGCGAACTGTCCCGGGATGCCACGCCGGACCTGTTGCGGTGCGCCCGTACCGCACTGGGCGCTCTGGGCGTCATCAGCACGGTCACCCTGCGCTGCGTGCCGTCCTTCAACCTGCGGACGTACGAGCGGACCGAGCCGCTCGAATCGCTGCTGGAACGCTTCGAGGAGTGGGCCGGCAGCGCCGAGCACGTCTCCTGTTCCTGGCTGCCCTGGGGCGACACCGTCACCAGCCGGTTGCTCCGGCCGACCCAGGACGCGCCGACCGCGCGAGCGGGGCGGCAGCGCTACGCCACCACCGTCTCGGAGGTGAAGTCCGGGCTGGTCGGGCTGGCGGCCGGCGTGGCACCCACCGGAGTACCACGCCTGAGCCGGCTGCTCGCGGGGCGGACCGGGGTCCCGGCGGCCCATGTCGACGTGGCACACCGGGTGTTCACCTTTCCGCAGCCCGTCAAGTTCGTCGCGCTGGAACACGCCCTCGCCCTGGAGGACGTACCGGAGGCGCTGCGGCGTCTGCGCGGCGTCCTGCGCCGGGCCGGGCGGTACTCGCCGTACTCCGTACTGGTCCGGGTCGGCGCCGGTGACGACTCGCCGCTCAGCCCCGCCTACGGGCGCACGACCGGCTACGTCAATCTGACGGTGCCCCGGACCGTGGCCTTCCTGGAGCTGCACCGGGTCATCGAGCAGGTGCTGCGCGAGCTCGATGGCCGTCCGCACTGGGGCAAGGCCCACACCGCGACCGCCGAGGTGCTCGCGCCCCGCTACCCGGCGTGGTCGGAGTTCCAGCGGGTACGGGGCGAACTCGACCCCGAGTCCCGCTTCACCAGCGACTTCGTGGCCCGCGTACTCGGACCGGTGACGCCCTCGCCGCCGGCCGGGAGGGACTGAACCCGTGCCACCACTCGCGCTGTTCCTCGACTTCGACGGCCTGATCTGCGACACCGAGCGGGCTGCCAAACGCTCCTGGGAGGAGACCTGGGCCGAACACGGCCGGACCTTCCCCGATGAGCTGTGGCAGCGCATGGCGGGGCGGTCCGACGGCGAGGCGATCGCCCTGGCGGCGCTCGCCCCGGCGCTCGGCAGGCCGGCCGACGAAAAGCTCCGCAACCGCCGGACACGGCGCAAGCGCGAGCTGAGCGAGCGGGAACCGCTGCGGCCCGGGGTGCGGGAACTGCTGGACGCGGCCCGGACGCGAGGCATCCCGGTGGCCGTGGTCTCCAGTTCCTCCGCCGACTGGGTGGACGGGCACCTGAGCCGGCTCGAGGTGCGCGACCGCTTCGCCTTCGTCCTGACGGGCGACCAGGTCGTACGCCACAAGCCCGCTCCGGACCTCTATCTGGCCGCCCTGGCGCGGATGGGGACAGCGGCGAAGGACGCGCTGGCCCTGGAGGACTCGCCGGTAGGGGTGCGTGCCGCGCGCGCCGCGGGCGTGCGGTGCGTCGCCGTTCCGTCCTCGGGCGGCGACGCCGGACGACTGGCGAACGCCGACGCCGTCGTCGGCGTGCCCGGGGCGTACCTGCTGGAGGCGGAGTGGAACCGCCCGCAAGAAGTGAGAAGCCGATGATCACCACACCCGATCTGCCGCTGGAGCCGGAGACGACCGCGCCCGACCGGCCGGAACAGGCCACTCCGGACTGGCTCTGGCGCTCCGGGAACCTCGTCCCCTGGGCCTCCGCACAGATCCATGTCAACGCGGTGGGGCACGCCTCCGCCGCCGCGATCTTCGAAGGGATCCGGGCCTACCGCGCCGCGCAGGGCGAGAGCCTGCTGGTCTTCCGGCTCGAGGACCACCTGCGGCGGCTGTACGACTCTGCCCGGATCTGCCGGCTCGACCTCGGCCACACCCCGGCGGAGCTGACTGCGGCCACGCTCGACGTGCTGCGGGCCAACGGCTACCGGCAGGACGCGTATCTGCGCCCCTGGGCGTTTCCGCGCGGCTACATCAAGGAGCAGATGGTGCCGGCGGACAGCCTCTGCGAGGTGGTGATCGACTCCTGGCGGGTGGACAGCGCTCTGGAGGCGCCTGCGGGCTGCCGGGCCGGCGTGAGCTCGTGGATCCGGATCAGCGAGGCCTCGATGCCGCCGCGGGTGAAGGCGTTCTCCAACTACCACAACGGCCGGCTGGCCCTCCTGGAGGCCCGGGAGAACGGACACGACTGGCCCATCCTGCTGAACGAACGGCACAAGATCACCGAGGGGCCGGGAGCGTGCGTCGCGCTGGTACGCGACGGGCGGGTGATCACTCCTTCGCTGACCAGCGGGGTCCTGGAGGGCGTCACCAGGGACACCGTGATCACGCTGGCCGAGGAGGTGCTCGGGCTTGCCGTGGAACAGCGCGAGGTCGACCGGACAGAGCTGTATCTGGCTGACGAGATCTTCTTCCTCGGCACGGCCTGGGAAATCCTCCCGGTCCTCGCGATCGACGGTCTCCGGGTCGGCGACGGATCCCCCGGTCCGGTCGCGGCCGGGCTGAGGGACGCCTACACGCGGGTGGTCCGGGGGCGTTCGGACCGCTACCACCACTGGCTGACGGAGGTGCAGTGCCCGTGAGCGATCCCGCCCGCTGCCACCCGACCACTGAATTGTGAGGACCTCCAGGACATGTACGAGGAGTCGAGTTCGTTGAACGCAACGGCCACCACTGGCACTTCCGTACCCGAGCGCATCGCTGCCCGGGCCGCGGCCGATCCCACCCACCCCGCCGTCGTCGAGGGCGCGAGCATCCTGACGTACGGCCGGCTCCGGGCGCGGGCGGCGGAACTGGCCCGGCGGATCCTGGAGTCGGGCGCGGGGCCCGACGACGTCGTGGCGATCCATCTGCGGCGGGGCACCGACCTGGTCGTGGCGGCCACCGCCGTGCTCACCGCCGGAAGTGCCTATCTCGCCCTGGACACCGAAGAGCCGGCCGGTCGAGCCCGCACCTTCGTCACGGGCGCCGGGGCCAAGCTCCTCATCACCGATGCGGAACTCGCCGGCCAGGTGGCGACGCCCGGCGTGCGAACCGTCCTCGTCGACTCCCCCTCCGATGTGAACGAGTCGGCCGAGTACGAGCCGACGGCCCCGATACCGCCCTCGGCGGCGGCGTACATCACGTACACCTCCGGCTCCACCGGGCAGCCCAAGGGCGTCGTGGTGGAGCACGGCGGGCTGGCCAACCTGGTGAGCTGGTACGGCGAGCAGTACGCGCTCACCCCCGCCGACCGGCTCACCCAGCTCGCCCGGCCGTCCTTCGATGCCTTCGCGCTGGAGGTGTGGCCGTGTCTGGCCCATGGAGCAACGCTCCACGTGGTCCCGCAGGAACTGCTGGCGGCGCCGGCCGACCTGACGGCGTGGCTCCACCGGGAGGCCATCACGGTGAGCTTCGTCCCCACACCGCTCGCCGTCGAGCTGATCGACCTGCCCTGGCCGCGTGACGAGGACGGCGCGGTCCGGCTGCGGTCGATGCTGGTCGGCGGCGACCGACTGGGCCACGGCGCCCCGTCGGGGCTGCCCTTCGCGCTGTTCAACAACTACGGCCCGACCGAGGGCACCGTGGTGGCGACCTGCGGGCAGGTGGCCACGGCAGGCGCTGAGGGCGACGCCCCGCCGTCCATCGGGACTCCGATCCGCGGTGTCAGCGCGTACGTGCTCGACCCGGCCGGGCAGCCGGTCCAGGACGGCGAGCCCGGCGAGCTGTACCTCGGCGGTGCCGGGGTGGCCCGCGGCTATCTCGGCGCGGGGGCACGGGACGCGGAGAAGTTCAGCGACGACCCGTTCGCCGACGGGCCGGGCGGCCGGCGGTACGCCACGGGCGACCTGGTCCGACGGGACGCCGACGGGCAGCTGCACTTCCTCGGCCGGATCGACGACCAGCTGAAGATCAACGGCGTACGCGTCGAGCCGGGCGAGGTCGAAGCGGCGCTGCTCAAGCAGACAGGCGTGCTCGCCGCGACCGTTGTCGCGCACCGCACCTCCCCCGACGCCCCGGCCTCGCTGGTCGCCCACGCGGTACTCACCGACGGCACCGACGCCTCGGAGGTGCGCCGCCGGCTGGCGGAGGAGGTCACCGCCGTGATGGTGCCAGTGGCGGTGGTCCCGGTGGACGCGCTGCCGCTCACCCCGCACGGGAAGGTGGACCGCGCCGAGCTCTCCGCCCGACCGCTGCCCACGCCGGACACCGACGCGGACGCGGACCCCGGGAACGCGTACAGGACGCCGCTGGAGCAGCAGATCGCCGAGCTGTGGACCGAGGTGCTGGGCGTCTCCCCCGTCGCCCCCTCGGACAGCTTCTTCGACATCGGAGGGGACTCGCTCCGGGTCATCCGGCTGGTCAAGGCCGCGCGCCGGCAGGGCCTCGTGCTGATCGCCGACGACGTCTACATGTACCCGGTGTTGCGGGACATCGCCGACGCCGTCCTCAAGTCATCCCAGAGCGACGAGTAAAGGCGGAAGCACCGTGAAACGACACGTCACGATTGTCGAGCTGTCCGTGTACGACAACACGGTCCCGCTGGTCGCCGGCTATCTGCAGTGCTACGCGACCCGCGACCCACTGATCGACGACACCTTCGCGTTCGGCATCTATTCCCGCAGCCTGCGCACCCCCGTCGACGAGATGCTCGCCGAGCTGATCGAGCGGGACAGCGAGGTGTACGCCTTCAGCTGCTACATCTGGAACATGGGCGTCATCAAGCGCCTGTTCGAAGGTCTGCTGGACGCGCGCCCGGACGCGCGCTTCGTCCTGGGCGGGCCGCAGGTCATGAACCACGCCGCCGACTACGTACGGCCCGAGTCGGCCAACGTGGTGGTCTGCAACGGCGAGGGCGAGCAGTCCTTCTACGAGTACCTGTGCCAGATCGCAGCCGGCGAACCGGACTTCACGCAGGTCTCCGGCGTCAGCTTCTTCGACGCGCAGGGCGAGCTGGTCACCACGGACGACTCACCGAGACTGACCAAACTGGACGAGGTTCCGTCCCCGTTCGCCGCCGGGATCTTCGACGACGGCGAGTACACCTTCTCCGTACTGGAGACCAACCGGGGCTGCCCCTTCCACTGCGGCTTCTGCTTCTGGGGCGCCGCCACCAACTCCAAGGTCTACAAGTTCGAGACCGAACGGGTCATGGGCGACATTGAGTGGATCGCCAAGAACGGTGTGGCCAGCGTGTTCATCGCGGACGCCAACTGGGGGCTCTCGCCGCGCGACGTGGACCTCAGCAAGCACATCATCGACAACCGGAAGAAGTACGGCTTCCCCACCTCGATGGTCATCGCGGCGGCGAAGAACCGCCCGGAGCGGGTCGCGGAGATCACCGACATACTGGTGCACGGCGGCCTCGTGACCAGCCAGCCGATATCCCTGCAGACCGTCAACGCGAACGCGCTCGAGCTGATCGACCGCAAGAACATTCGCGAGAACACCTACATGGACTTGCAGAAGTCGCTGAACCAGAAGGGGATCAGCTCCTTCATCGAGCTCATCTGGCCGCTGCCGGGAGAGACCCTGCAGTCCTTCAAGGCGGGCGTCGGGCGGCTGTGCCGGCTCAACGCCGACACCCTGACCATCTATCCGCAACTGCTGCTGCACAACACCGACATCTACCAGCGCCGTGAGGTGCTGGGCATCGAGGTCGAGCGGGCGCCCGACGAGGCGGCCGAGGCCGACGTGGTCGTGGCCACGAAGTGGGCCTCGCGCGCGGAGGTCGTCGAGGGCGCGTGGTTCTACTACGCCGTGCACAGCCTGTACAACGGGCGCTCCGCCTACCACCTGGCCGGCTACCTCGACCGCGCCGGCATCCAGCCGTACGAGGAATTCCTCTCCGCGGCGACGGCGTACTTCCAGCAGCAGGACGACGAACTCTGCCGCTTCTTTGCGAGCTCGGTCTCCACGGCGGACAACTACGACCTGCTGAACGTCGGCAAGTCCGCGCACATGGTCCTCCACTCGCACCGGGGGGTGATGGACCGCCTGCTGCTCGACTTCTGCCGCACCCAGCCGTGGTGGACGGACCCGGCGGCCCGGCTCGCCCTGGACATCGACCTGGTGGCCCGCCCCTACATCTACAGCGAGAAGGTGGTGCCCCCCGAGGTCGGACTCAGCGAGGCCCGGCTGCTGGGCCTGACGGACACCACGGTGACCATCGAGGTGCCCGAGGAGCTCGCCCACGTCCCGACGGCCCTGGGGCTGACCGGCGAACCGGCGGCCGGCGCCCTGCGGTTCACCCACCCCCGCGAAGGCAAGATGCCCTATCCCCGGCTGCGGTCCATGGAACAGAACGCGGGCTACTGCCACGTCATGATCCAGCGCCTGCGCCAGTTGCTGCCCACCTGTGAACCACTGGACCTGGCAGCCGCCGGGTCGGCGCGAAATGAGTAGCGTGAAAGAACGAGAGATCTTCGGGGCGGACCACCACGCCTTCCGTGACACCGTCCGGACCTTCGTCAAGCGCGAAGTGGCTCCGCGCCTGGCCGAGTGGGACCAGGCGGGGGTCACCGACCGCGAGGTGTGGCTCGCCGCGGGGCGGGCGGGAATTCTCGCCCCGGACATGGAGAGCGAGTACGGAGGAGGCGGCGTCCCCGACTACCGCTATCACGCCATCCGGGGGGAGGAACTCGCCCGGGCGGGCACGCTGAGCCCGGCTTTCAACGTGCACAGCGAAGTCGTCGGCGGATATCTGTCGGGCCTTGCCACCGAGGAGCAGAAACGTCGCTGGCTGCCCGCGTTCTGCTCGGGAGAACAGATCAGCTGTATCGCCATCACCGAGCCGGGCGCGGGCAGTGATATCGCCGCCATTCGCACCAGCGCACGGCTGGACGGCGACTGCTACGTCCTGAACGGACAGAAGACCTTCATCACCCACGGATCGATCGCCGGCCGGATTCTGGTGCTGGCCAAGAACACGGCGCCCGGGCCCTCCGGGCGGCCCGCGGCGAGTCTTCTCATGGTCGAGGCGGACATGCCGGGCGTGGCCGTCGGCCGTCCCCAGGCCAAGATCGGCGTGCACTCCCTGGACACGGTGGAGCTGTTCTTCGACAACGTACGGGTGCCCCGGCAGAACCTGCTGGGCAGGGAGGGCCTGGGGTTCCTCTACGTCTTCAACAGCCTTCCCAGGGAGCGTCTTTCGATCAGCGTGGCGGCCCTCGCGCTGGCGGAGCGGGCGTACGAGGAGACGGTCGAGTACTGCCGTCGGCGTGAGGTCTCGGGCGGAGCCCTCACCCAGTTGCAGACCGTCCGCTTCAATCTCGCCGAGATGGCGACCTCGCTCACGGTGGCCCGCGCCTTCACCGACCAGTGCATTGTCAGCCACGACCGCGACGACCTCAGCCAGGAGGACGCCGCGATGGTCAAGTGGTGGAACACCGAACTGTGCAAGGACGTCACCGACCGCTGCCTGCAACTGCACGGCGGGTACGGCTACACGACGGAATTCATGATCGGACGGGCCTTCGTGGACAGCCGGGTGCAGACGATCTACGGCGGAACCACAGAAGTCATGAAGGAAATCATCGGCCAGTCGGTGGCCTTCTAGTCCACCGCCCGCGCAAACCATTTCAGAGGGGTCACTTTTCCATGCTGATCATCGATGGCGCGACCGTACAGCGGCTTTACTCGATGGACGATGCGGTGGCACGCGTGCGGGAAGCGTTCCGGGCGCTGGGCGGCGACCAGGTGCAACAGCCGCTGCGCAAGGTGCTGAAGATGCCGGGCGGCCGGGCCTTCGCCGTGATGCCGGCCCAGGTCTCCGACCCCGGCGGCACGGCGACCACCGCCTTCGGAGTCAAGACGATCACCGTCACCCCGGACAATCCGAGCCGCGGACTTCAGGTGCACAACGGTCTGGTCCTGGTATTCGACCCGCAGACCGGTGTCCCGGCCGCCGCGGTCGAGGCGGGCTCCCTCACGGCGATCCGTACCGCCGCCGCCTCGGCGGTCGCCACCGATCTGCTGGCCCCCGCCGGTGCGGACAGCCTCGCCGTGCTGGGCACCGGCGTACAGGCACGCGCCCACATCGAGGCGATGGCGGTGGTCCGGCCGGTCCGTCAGGTCCGGGTGTGGGGACGCCACCACGAGCGCGCGAAGGCGCTGGCTGCCTGGGCCGCCGATCACCTGGGAATCGAAGCGGCGGCATACGAGCGGATCGAGGAGGCCACGCTGGGCGCGGGCATCGTGTGCACGACCACAGCGAGCACCGAACCGCTGCTGTTCCTCGACGCCGTCGGTCCGGGCACCCACATCAACGCCGTCGGCGCTTCCTTCCCGCACGCCCGCGAACTGGACGCGTCGCTGGTCGAGCGAGCCTCCGTGTTCGTCGACCGCCGCGAGTCCGCGCTCAACGAGGCGGGCGATCTGCTGTTCCCGATGAGGGAGGGCCGCTTCAAGGCCGAGGACATCAGGGGCGAGATCGGTGAGCTGCTGGTGGGCCGGTGCACCGGCCGTACCGGCCCCGACGAGATCACCGTCTTCGAATCGCTCGGCCTCGCTGTGCAGGACGTGGTGTCCGCCATGCGCGTGTGGGAACGGGCGGAGGCCGAGGGAGCCGGAGTGAAGGTCTCCCTGAACCCCGCCGCGCACTGACCGGCCGGACCGACTCGACGACAACGGAGTGAGCATGACTGACGCGAGCATGTGGCTGCGCACCTGGTCCAAGACGGCCGCGCCCCGGGCGACCCTGCTGTGTTTCCCGCCCACCGGGCTCGGCGCGTCGACCTTCCGGCCCTGGCAGGAGGAGCTGGGCCCGGACGCCCTCGTGGTGGGGGCGCAACTGCCCTGCCGCGAGGAGCGTATCGAGGAGGAGCCGCCCCACCGGGTCGAGGAAGTGGCGGCCGAGACGGTACGCGCCCTGGACGGGCTCGCCTCCACCCGGAGCAATCCGCTGACCCTCGTGGGCGTCGGCTCCGGCACCGCGATGGCGCTGGAGGCGGCGGCGCTGCTGGAGGCCGCCGGCCACCCGGTACGGCGCGTGGTACTGGCCTCCGGGCGGCCCCCGCACTTCGTCGGCACGCCGGGCGACGAAACCCTGGAGCAGGCGACCGACATCCTCGGCCAGACGGACCAGGAGATCATCGCGTCCGGCTGCTCCTGCCTGCCGGGACTCGATGTCGCGGCCCAGCTCGACAGCTGGCTGGTCGAGCGGATGCTGACCGGATTCCGGGCCACGGTCGCGATGATCGCCGAGTACCGGTACGCCCACCCGGAGCTGGCGTGCGAGATCCAGGCGTGGCACGGCTCCGACGACCCCCTGGTCCGTACGGAACACAACGACGGCTGGCGCGAGTACACCTCGGGCGCCTTCACCGCACGGAGCTTCCCCGACTGTCACGACTACTTCACGATCAGCCGCAACGCCATGCCCGGCGCGCTCGGGGAGCTGCTCTCCTCCGACGCCTCAGCGAACGCGGCTCCCGGCCGATGAAGGGGCAGCCGATGACCGAAGCACCCGGCCCCGCCGCCCCGGACGAGGCCCGCGCCCTGCAGAGCTGGACGGCGCGTCCCCAGGCTTCGGCCGTGGTCTACGCCATCGCGCACGCCGGCGCCGGCGCCTCCCCTTGGAACCCGGTCGCCGCTGCGCTGCCCGACAGCCTGGAGCTACGGGCCGTACGGCTGCCCGGCCGCGAGAACCGCGTCAGGAGCGCCCCGTACGCGACCCTCGCGCCCGCCGCGGCGGAGGTCGCCCGGGTCATCGCGGCGGACACCCGCGAACACGGCAAGCCGGTGCTCGTGATGGGCTCCTGCTTCGGCGCCATGGTCTCCCTGGCGGCTCTGAGCATGTTGCCGGCCGAGGTGCCGCTGCGGGGGCTCCTGGCCGTACGTCAGCCCATCCCGGGGCATGTCGCCCCGGCGTCCGGCGAGCGGCCCGCGGCCCTGAACGCCCAGGACCTGCGGAACTGGCTGCGGGAGTACCGCCTCACCCCGGCCGCCCTGCTGGACGACGACGCGGTCTACGAGTTCTTCGAACCGCTGTTGCGGGCCGATCTGGCGATGACCGACGGCTACACGTTCACCGGAAGCCGGCTGCCCGTCCCGGTCTTTCTGCTGCGGACCGCCGGAGCGCACGACCCCCTTGACGCCACGGCCTGGGAAGCGGTCACCTCGCAAGCCGTGCGGGTGCACGACCTGCCGGTCGGCGGCGACCCCCTCACCGAAGAACCCGCCCTGCTGGCCAAGGCGATCGCCCGGATCGCCGACGTCGCCCAGGTCGCCACCCACGCCGTACGCCCGGCCAATCCGACATGAACGGCCCCGATCGAAAGGCAACCCGTGCCTGACTCCCTCCGCCCCCGCACCAGCCGCGCGTCGTCGTACGCCGCCGCTTCCCCAGCCCAGCGGAGGTTGTGGTTCGAGGACTCGGTACGCCGCCGCGACGGCCGCTCGGCCGCCTACCACTCGGCGCTGTCCCTCCGGATCCGCACCGAGGTCGATTCCTGCAGCCTGCGCAGCGCTCTGACCCTGGTGCAGGACCGGCACTCCGTACTGCGGACCGTACTCGAGCTGGCCGACGGGGAGCTGTTCCAGCGGGTGGTGCCGTCCGCCGAGTGTCCGCTGCCGGTCATCGAGGTCACGGCCGACAGCGGGGAGGAGGCCCAGAGCGAACTCGAACGCCTGATGCGCGCCGAGTTCGAGAAGCCCTTCGACCTCGGCGCCGACCCGATGCTCCGCGCCCGGC
The DNA here is from genome assembly GCF_042870385.1 of Streptomyces sp. NPDC006602. Taxonomy (NCBI): domain Bacteria; kingdom Bacillati; phylum Actinomycetota; class Actinomycetes; order Kitasatosporales; family Streptomycetaceae; genus Streptomyces; species Streptomyces sp. NPDC006602. The sequence continues at coordinate 134,822 of NZ_JBIAHG010000018.1, forward strand.
TCTACCGCCTCGCCCCCGCCGAGTACGAACTGCAGTTGGTCGTCCACCACATCGCGACCGACGGCTGGTCCATGGACATCCTGCTGCGGGAGCTCTCCGACGCCTACGCGGCGATCCGCGAGGGAGAGACGCCCGAACTGCCCGAACTCCCGCTGCAGTACACCGACTACACCGTCTGGCTGCACGGCCAGGTGGAGAGCGGCGGCTACGACAAGGACCTCGACTACTGGACGGCCCAGCTCGCCGGCGCCCCCAAGCTGCTCGAGCTGCCCACGGACCGGCCGCGCCCCGCCGAGCAGACCTACCGTACCGGCCGGGTCCCGTACGCCCTGCCGCAGGAACTGGCCGCGCGGGCAGCGGAGTTCGCGCGGGACCACCGCGTCAGCCTCTACACCCTTCTGCTGACCGCCTTCCAGGTGACGCTGTCCCGGTGGACGGGACGCCAGGAAGTGGTCATCGGTACTCCGGTGGCCAACCGCACGCTGCCGGACACGGACCGGCTGATCGGGTTCTTCGTCAACCTGCTCCCGATGCGGCTCGTCACGGACGAGACGCTCTCCTTCGCCGAGCTGCTCACCAGGGCGCGGACGGTCACCCTCGACGCCTACGACCACGATGTCATCGCCTTCGACCGGCTGGTCGATGTGGTCGCGCCGGAACGCACGCTTGCTCACGCGCCGATCTTCCAGGTGCTGTTCTCGGTCGCGGACCCGCACCACGGCGGTCCGCGTGCGCTGGGTGAGCCGACCTATGTCGACTACGGGGCGGAGAGCCACTTCGACCTCACCCTGGTCGCGGAGACCCACGGCGAGAAGATCGTGGTGTGGACGGACTACGCCCGGGACCTGTTCGACCGCTCCACCGTCGAACTTCTGCTGGGGCGCTTCCGGGCCGTGCTCGAATCCGCGATGGCCGAGCCCGGCGCGGCCCTGGTGACCCTGCCGGCCATGCCGTCCGAGGAGCGGACCCTCATCGACACCGCGGCCGTCGGGCGGCCGTTGCCGCAGGATCGGCCGCTCGTCGACCGGATACGCGAAGCAGGCGCCGAGCGGATGGACGAGATCGCCATCGCCGACGGCGATGACCTGGTGACGTACCGGGAACTGCACGAGCGCTCCGACCGCCTCGCCGTCCAGCTGCGGGCCCACGGCGTCGGGCCCGACCAGGTGGTGGCCGTCTGTCTGCCGCGAGGCGCGGGCCTGATCGTCTCGCTTGTCGCGATCTTCAAGGCGGGCGGTGCCTATCTGCCGATCGACCCGTCCCACCCGGCCGACCGCCTGCGGTACATGATCGAGGACAGCGGCGCCCGGGTCGTCGTGTCCGGCGCGGCGCATCTCGGGCCGGCGTTCCCCGAGGGCCTGCCGGTGCTCGACATCGACAACGTCCCGGAGGCGGCGGCGGAGGCGGCCACCGGGACCGGACCGTGGCCCGAGGTGCACCCCGACCATCTCGCCTGGCTCATCTACACATCCGGCTCCACGGGCCTGCCGAAGGGCGTGCAGGTGCCCCATCGTGGTGCCACCAACTGCATCCGCTGGTACGTGGACGAGTACGCGATCACCCCCGAGGACCGGCTCTCGCAGCTCGTGGCGTCGAGCTCGGACGCCAGCTTGCTGGACATGCTGCCCGCCCTCTCCGCGGGCGCCCGGATCGTGGTGATCCCGGACGACGTGCGACTCGACTTCGACGGCCTGTGGGCCTACTTCGCCCAGACCGGCGTCACCGTCTCGTTCATGATCACGCCGACCCTGACCGCGAGCGCGGGCAGCGCTCCGGCCACCCACCCCACGCTGACGCGGCTGACGGTCGGCGGCGACCGGCTGCCCGCCGTACCCGACGGACTCCCCTGCCCCCTGGCCAACATCTACGGGCCGACCGAGGCGAGCATCGCGGCCGCGGCGGGCTGGCTCACGTCGGGCGTGCCGAGCCATGTGGGCAACGCCCTCGCCAACACCCGTACGTACGTGCTGGACGAGTGGCTGCGCCCGGTGCCGCCCGGCGTGAACGGCGAGCTCTACCTCGCCGGTCCGCAGCTGGCGCGCGGCTATGGCGGCCGCCCCGGCCTGACGGCGAAGAAGTTCCTCCCCGACGTCATCGCGGCGGACGGCGGACGGATGTACCGCACCGGCGACCAGGTGCGCTGGACCAGCGACGGGCGCCTCGACTTCCTGGGACGGGTCGACCGGCAGGTCAAGGTACGCGGCTTCCGGATCGAACTGGAGGAGATCGAGCAGGTGATCTCCGCGGTACCGGGGATGGACGAGGTCGTCGTACTGCTCAAGGAGAACCTTCCGACCGGCCCCGGGCTGGTCGCGTACTGCCGCCTGGCCCAGGGCGCCGCCGAGGACCGGGCGTGGATCGAGGAGGTCCGTCGCCACCTCAGCGAGAATCTGCCGGAGCACATGGCCCCGCAGGGCTACGTCGGCCTCAGCCGGTTCCCCTTCAACCAGAACGGCAAGATCGACCGCCCCGCCCTGCTGGCTCTGGAAGTTCCCAGGGACAGCGGCGGTGAGGCGGGACATGTGGCTCCACAGGGGGCGCTGCAGGAACTCGTCGCCGAGGTGTGGCGCGACGTACTGGGCGTCGAGGGCGTCTGGGCCAACGACAACTTCTTCCACCTCGGCGGTCATTCGCTGCTGATCGTGAAGGCGGTCGCCCGGCTCGAGGCGGCGCTCGACGTGAAGATCAGGCTGACTCTGCTCTTCGAGTGCCCTGTTCTCAGCGATCTGGCTCAGCGGCTGGAGGAGACGGTCCTGGAGCACCTGGCGAGCCAGTCCGGCCGAGAAGGAGTCCGACCCGCATGACCGCAGAACCGCAGGCCCCGCAGACACCAGCGACGCAGACACCGGAGGCCAAGGAGGCGCTGCTTCGCGCACTCATTGCCCGACGGCGCGGCGGCGCCGAGCCGGCGGAGATCCAGCCGGTTCCCCGGACGGCACCGATCCGGACGTCCTTCGGACAGCGGCGGCTCGCCTTCCAGCGTGAGCTGGACCCGGAGGCCGCGAGCAGGAACCTGATCTTCGCCTGGACGCTCACCGGCAGGCTCGATGCCGAAGCCCTGTTCCGGGCGGCCGATCTCGTCGTCGAGCGGCACGAGGCGCTGCGGGTGCGCATCGCCACGGTGAACGGCGATCCGCACCAGACCGTCGGCCTGGCCTTCCGGTTCCCGGTCGAGGTGGTGGAGGTAGCCGGGGCGAGCGAGCAGGAGCGCGACGAGGGGGCGCTGCGGCAGCTCGGCCTGGCGATGCGCCCTCCGATGCCGCTGGACTCGGGCCGGCTGCTGCGGGTGGGGCTGTGGCGCACCGGACAGGACCGCCATGTGTTCGCCGTCGCGGTGCCGCACATCGCGTTCGACGACTGGTCGGCGGGGATTCTGCTCGGCGAACTCGCCACCGCGTACGAGGCGTTCGCCGAGGGAAGGCGGCCGGAGCTGCCGGCGCTGACGGTCCAGTACCCCGACTACGCCGAGTGGCAGCACAAAGTGCTCGGGCAGGAGGGCCGCCAGAAGTGGGCGCAGGAGTGGGCGTCGTCCATGGCGGACGCGCCCCCGGTGCTGGACCTGCCAACCGACCGTCCGCGGCCCCAGACCACGGGAGGCCTCACGGCGGCCGTGGACTTCCGACTCGGTGCCGAGCTGACCGGCGCGGTCGAGCGGGTGGCCGCCGCCGGGACCGCGACACCCTTCATGGTCCATCTCGCCACGTACGCCCTGCTGCTGGCCCGCCTCAGCAACAGCGACGACATCGTGATCGGGACTCCGGTCACCAACCGGACCACGCCCGCCCTGGAGCCGCTGATCGGCTTCTTCATCAACACCCTGATCCTCCGGATCCGGGTCGACCAGGCCACCTCCTTCCAGGAACTGCTGGCCCAGGTCAAGGCGCACGTACTCGAGATGTTCGACCACGCGGACACTCCGTACGAGCTGCTGGTGGAGCGTCTCAACCCGGTACGGGTGCCCGGCTACAACCCGGTGGTGCAGACCCTGATCACGCAGCAGACGGGCTCCGCGACCCCGCTCCGGCTCGCCGGGGTGGAAGCCACGCCGCTGCCGGCGGGGGACGGGGCGAGCGAGTACGACCTCGTCGTCGCCCTGATGCCCGAGGACGGGGAGATGCGCGGCCGGATCTTCTACTCCGCGGAGCTGTTCGACCGGGCGACCATGGAGACCCTGGTCACGCAGTACCGGAGCCTGCTGGACAGCTGCACGCGGCGGGCTCAGGAGCCGCTGTACGCGCTCGGCCTCCCGGGCGCGGCCGGCCGGCCGGCGGTACACCGGCCGGAAGACGGGCTCGACCGCTTCCATCCCGGAGTCCGGCTCCGCTCCCATGCCGAGGCCACCCCCGACCGGACCGCGGTGGTCGCACCGGACGGCACCCTGACGTTCGCCGAACTCGACCGGCGCGCCGACCGACTGGCCCACGCACTCCGGTCGGCCGAGGCGTGCCATGAGCGGACGGTTGGGGTACTGCTGCCGCGTTCGTGTGCGCTGGCCGTGGCCCTGCTCGCGACCTGGCGTGCGGGAGCGGTGTTCGTACCGCTGGATCCGGCGCATCCGGGCGAGCGGCTGAAGGGCATCGCCCGGGACGCCGGCCTGCATCTGCTGATCACCCCGGACGGAACGGCACCCGACTGGTGGCAGGGGCCAACGCTCGGGCCGGAGTCGCGAGACGCGGCGTACGGGAACGGGGCCGGCGACGGGGTCGGGGCAGCGCCGGGCGGCCTGCCCACGCCTCATCCGGCCGCGCTGGCGTATCTCATCTACACCTCGGGCACAACGGGCGAGCCCAAGGGCGTGGGGGTTTCCTACGGCAGTCTGGCCAACCTCACCCGGGCGGTCGCCCCGCTCGCCACGGCCGAGAGCGACCTCATGGCGAACGTCCTGGCGCCCTCGTTCGACGGCTGGATCTGGTCCATGGTGCTGCCGCTCGCACACGGCCGGGGTGTGGTCATGGCGGATCCGGTCGACGGCCTGGAGGAAATCCTGGCTTCCTCGGGAGCCGGCACGGTCACCGTGACGCCCTCGATGCTGGGCGTGTGCGAGCAGTTGCCGGACACCCTGCGGACCGTCATCGTCGCGGGCGAGGCCTGCCCACCGCATCTCATCGAGCGCTGGGCCCCGGGCCGCCGGTTCGTCAACGCGTACGGGCCGACCGAGACGACCGTCTGCGCCACCTGGGCCGACAGCGCCGCGAGCGACGATGTAACGACCATCGGCCGCCCGATCTCGCAGCTGCGCACGCATGTCGTCGACCGCTACCTCCGGCAGGTGCCCCTCGGGGTCACGGGGGAACTCGTCGTCGCGGGCGCGGGCGTGGCCCGCGGCTACCGGAACCGCCCCGGCCTGACGGCCGGCCGCTTCGTCCCCGACCTCTTCGCAGGCGACGGCGGACGCATGTACCGGACCGGCGACCTGGTCCGCGAACGCCCGGACGGCAGCCTCCAGTTCATTGGGCGCGTCGACGAGCAGGTGAAGATCCGGGGCTTCCGGGTCGAGCCGGGGGAGACCGAGCGGCTGGCCGCGAAGGTGCCGGGCGTTCTCGAGTGCGCCGCCGCCGTCTTCGACGGGGTACAGGGCAAAGCCCTGGGCATGGTCCTGGTCGCCGCCGACACGGCGTGCGCGGATGATCTCATCGACCGTACGGAGCGTGAACTGGCCCGACAGCTACCGCAGTTCATGGTGCCGACGGTGACGCTGACCGTGGACGCACTGCCCTTGACGCGGACCGGCAAGCTCGACCGCGACGCGCTCGCGCGGCTGTGCGCCGATCGCCCGGCCAGTCTGGAGCGGGCCCCGATGTCACCGACCGAGGCAATCGTCGCGGGCGTCTGGGAGGCCGCGCTCAAGGTGCCCGTGAGGGACGCGGACGCGAATTTCTTCGATCTGGGCGGCCATTCCCTGCTCGCCGCCAAACTGATCAGGGACCTGTCCGACGCCCTGGGTGTCGTCGTGACGGTACGGCTCCTGATGACACGGCCCACGGTCCGGGGGCTGGCGGCAGAGTGCGACCGCTTGCGCGAGGAGCCCGCGCGGCCGTGAACCACGCCGAGCGCGGCCCCTTCCGCCAGGAAGGGGCCGCGCTCGTCCGTGCGTCCTCAGTGGGTCCGCAGGGGCATGAACAGGTAGCGGTAGCTCGGGTCGTGCTCACCCTCGGGTTCGGCCCGGCCGGTGAAGACCGCGGGCTTGCTGACCGTGGTGTAGCTGAGCTCCAGGAACGGCGTACTGATCGCGCTCAGCCCCTCGACCAGGAAGCTCGGGTTCGCAGCGAGGCAGATCTCCTCCCCGTCGAACTGGGCGTCCACCGTCTCCCGGCCTCGCGCCTCAACGGCGTTGCCCGCGTCGAGCACGATCCGGCCCGGCGAGAGGGTCATCCGCATCGCGGCGTTGCGCTCGATGACCAGCGAGACACGCTTGGCGGCCTCAAGCAGCGGCACCCGCTCCACGACCACGCTTCCGGTGTACTCGCTCGGGAAGATCGTGTGGTACTTGACGAAGGTGGCGTCCATGAGACGAGTGGTCGCCTGCCGGGGTCCTGCCTCGAAGCCGATGATGCCGCCCGCGCCGGCGGTCTCGGCCGGGACGAGCGAGATGGTGACCTGTTCGCCCTTGGTCAGTGAACGGGCGATCTCGTGCAGGCTCTTGGCCGGGACGAGAGCCACCGTGTTCAGTTCCATGTCGGGGTTCGTCGGCCGCCAGGGGATGTCCCGTACCGCCAGCCGGTAGCGGTCCGTGGAGACCATGCGCAGAGTCGAGTTGGTGAGCTCGAGCCGGATGCCGGTCAGGATCGGCAGCGTCTCGTCCCGGCCGGCAGCAACCGCGACCTGCGCCACGGCCGACGCGAAGAGCGCACCGTCGACCGTGCCTTGGGCCGGCGGCATCTGCGGCAGTTGGGGGTGGTCCTCGAGCGGGATGGAGGGGAGGGCGAACTGCGAGGCCCCGCAGAGCAGTACGGCATCCGATGCGTCGGTCGAGATCTCGACCGGCAGGTTCGGCAGTGAACGGGACACCTCGGCGAGGAGCCGGCCGGATACGAGCACGGAGCCCGGCTCCAGGACTTCCGCCTCGACGTCGAACTTGGCAGAGGTCTCAAAGTCGAAACCCGACGCGGTGAGCGTGCCCTCCGTGGCCGTCAGCAACAGGCCCGCCAGCGTGGGGACGGTCGGCCGGGCGGGAACAGCGTGTGCGGCCCAGGCGACGGCCTCGGCCAGGGCGCTGCGATCGAGACGGATCTTCAACAGATGTCTGCTTTCGAATCAGAGTTGACGGAGAGCTCCCCCGTCAACAGGAACCATCAGTCCGGTGAGATAGGAGGCCGCCGGCGAAAGCAGGAAGGTCGCCACCTTCCCGAACTCCTCCGGCCGTCCGTAGCGACGCAGCGGGATCACCGACTCGTTCCGGGTGCGCGCGAGTTCGATATTCCCGGTAAGAGTATCCAGCTCCTTCACCCGCTCGGTGTCGATCTGCGAAGGGAGCAGACCGAATACGCGGACACCCCTGGGCCCCAGTTCATCCGCGAGAGCCTTGGCGGTCATCGCGAGCCCGGGCCGCAGTCCGTTGGACAGCGCGAGGCCAGCCACAGGCTGACGTACGGTCCCAGAGAGAACGAACCCGAGGGCGCCGTCGTCGCCGATGACCTCGGCCGCGGCGCGGGCAAGGCGCACAGCACCGAGAAACACCGACTCGAAGCTCGTCCGCCACTGCTCGTCGAGTACGTCCGTCACCAGCCCGGCCGGTGGCCCGCCCGTATTGGACAGGACACCGTCCAGTCGCCCGAAGTGATCCATGGCGGCCGCGACCACCCGCTCGGAGGTGTCCGGCGCACCGTTGTCCGCGACCAGCCCCACGGCCTCCTCCCGGCCGCCGAGCCCCGCCACGGCCTTGTCCACCGATTCCTGCGTCCGGCCGGTGACCAGGACTTGGGCACCCTCGGCTGTCAACTCACGTGCGGCGGCGAACCCGAGTCCACGCGTGGCAGACGTGACGATGTATGCCCGACCCTCAAGTCCAAGATCCATAAGGCCATTCTGTCAGGAATCGCGTTCCAGCAGGCGGAGTTTGTGGACCAGATAACCGGCGTGCGGACGGCTGCGAGCACCTATCCGCTTCATGATCTCGGACAGATGCCTCTGATAGGTCCGGAGGGAGATCCCGAGCCGCTTCGCGATGATCTTGTCATCGTGCCCCTCGACCAGCAGACGCAGGAGGGCGAGTTTGAGATCCTCCGAGATCGTGACGACGTGATCCCGGTTGTACGACACGGGAAACGGCATGGCCTGCGCCCAGGCACGCTCGAAGGTCGCGACCAGGAAGTCCACGACGCTGGCGTCGCGTACGATAAGGGCTCCGCCCCTGCGCCCCCGGAGTTTGATGACGGCCGCCTCCCCGTCGAAGACAAGCAGCCGGGTGACGGCGTCACTGACGGTGCGCACCTCCGCGCCGAGCCCGATGAGCAAGTCGACCTGCTTGGTGGTCGGCTGACTGAACTGTGCGGTGTGGTGGTAGATCGTGCGCATGCGCACACCGCGCTTCAGGAGCCCGGCCGTACGCTCCATGGCTTCCTTGAGGACCGGCTCGGGACGCGCACCGCCGGGCTGCGAGGTCAGTACCTCCGAGTGACACCCCGAGGACAACTCGGTGATGACCTGCCGGACGGCGCTCAGGTCAGTGATGGGCTGCACGGCGTCATGCGCGATACCCGTCATCGCCTGGGGCTCGTACAGCGGTGCCAGTTCGGTCAGCTGCGCGCACGTCGCATCGATCACCCGCTGCCTCTCGTGGAGTTCCCGGATCGCGGGCAGCAGCACGTTCGCGCTCGCCGTGGCCGGCGGGACGGCGACCAGCCGGTCGTCGTACTCCTCCTTGGGGGCCAGCAGTCGCATGTCGAGAAGTTGCCGGATGGCGTCGTCCGCATCCTCGGGCGAGACCTCAGCCCGTGCTCGAAGCTCGTCGACGGAGACGTCACCCTGCCTTGACGCATAGGCGTAGAGACTGCGCACCGCAACGTCGACCGGCGCTTCGCGATCTGTCGGTGTTGCACCATTCGCCATAATTCCTGTCCGTCCTCATCCAGGGGGTGATGAGCAACGGCCCGTGCCGCAACTACCAAGTCTCGAACTCCACATGGCCCCCCAGCAGGCGGCCATGATAGGTCACCCGCTCGTCAGGACGGGACTGTTAAACAGCCGTCGCGACCAGCCTGATCTCGAACGGACTCGAGGACCAGCCCAATTCAAGTAGACACATCGCTCACTGCGGAACCATGACACGGCGAGCGCTGCTACCTCGACTCCTACGACCTCGGCCGCCCGGCCGACAACACGCCGGGAACCCCGTCCACAGAGGCGTTTTCGTTCAATCGACGTCTCGAAGGACGGCAAGACGATCAACCACCCGCTTCGTCCACGCCCCCGGACAGAACCTCGCGATCGGGGCAGATCGAAACGCGCCGACCCGTGCTCTACACAGACGAGCACGGCGCCGGTGTCCCCCTCGACCGCCTTCGACCCGGCCAAGTGGCAGCGCCAGATGTGCCGCGCCATCGCCTACCGCACCTTCAACGCCGGCGACCAAGACCGCCTTCCACAGCGAGTGCTCAGCCCTCCCTGGAAAGGAGCTACTCCCAACAGCTTTCCCCGTGCAGCCGCCCTCGGAGGGCTCACACAGCGACGAGACGTACCCGGTCGCTGCACAAGCTTGACCATATGTCTCCCTGACCTGTGAAAACGCCCGAGAATCAGACACTGGGCCCCGTTTCCATCCCCTGCGCACAGGTCGTCGTGCAGGGGTTCGGCCATCCGCCGAGCCTCGACGGGTCGTCCCTCGGACCGCTCCAGGAACCCGATGGCGCGCCGCAGTTCGATCGCCTCGTCGCAAGCGTCGCTGTCCGGCCCGCACCTGACGCAGGACGGCCTCGACCTTTTGCAGGGCGACGGTCACCGGGCCCGGTTCGGCGCGGCAGTGCGAGGCCTGGGCGCGGCAGGATCGCGCCCTTTCGCTGGTGGGTTTGGAGGTGCGGGAGAAGGCGCCCGCGAGGGCGTCGAACTCGGGCAGGGCCCGGCGGTTGTGGCCGCCGAGGAAGCGGACCGTGGCCCGCTCCATGCACAGGTCGAGCTGCCGAGCGCCGCGGCGGCCGGCTCGATAACGTCGCTGAGGACCTCGGCAGTCCGGGGGAACCGCTCCTCCACGAGCACGTCTGTGTGCCTGCCTGATGCCTCGCGGAGCCTGGCGGGGCCCCTGATGCCGGCGCAGCACAACGGTCAGGAAGCCGGACCGTCGAGGCCGAGGCGGATCACGGCGAGTGCCTCGGCGATCAAGCGGCTCGACCGGCACATGACTGCCCCGGTCACCGAGGACAGCATCTGGCGTACACGGACGCGAACCGGGACTTCGAGCCGAACGCCTCCGCGCCGATCGTGCGTCAGCAGAACGTCGTGCACCTGGCCAAGGTGATCACGGACTGGTACAAGAAGGCCCCCGCTGCCATTTGACCACCCGGAAAACCGGAGCCGTTCCACATCTGGCGGATTTCAGGGGCCCGGACCGGGTGGCCCCCGGCTGCCTCCGCGCGCCCTGACCTGCGGCGCTTGGCGCTGAGACTGGCAGGTCACGTGGGCGCGTTGGGCGCGGCACCAAAAAACGGATACTCGCCCCGCTTCGCCAGACCGTAGCCGGTGCTTCTCCCGAGCGAACTGCTCCTGCGCATCACAGGCCGACGACGAACAGCACTACGCGCCACCCGCCACGGCCGGTGCCATCCGGGGTTGCCCGGGGCAACGCCACTAGTCCTCGATCATGAGCCCTTTCGACGCGAGAAGCGGCTCGAGACCGCACATCTCGATGACCGTCCTGCCCGCCCGGTACGCGGAGATGTAGCCGGCCTCGGCGTCGACCCGCTCCTGTGAGGCGGTGGTCACCGCGGCGGCGTCCTCGCGGCGGACGACGACCACGCCGTCGGCGTCGGCCCGCATCACGTCACCGGGACGGACGAGTACGCCGCCGATGGTGACCGGCTCACACATCGGTCCGACTGTCTCCTTGACCGTGCCCTTGATGGACACGCTGCGGGAGAAGACGGGGAAGCCCAGGGCGCGCAGGTCCTCGGTGTCCCGGACGCCCGTGTCGGTGATCAGGCCGCCGAGCCCCTTGGCCTGGCAGGCGTTGGCGAGAACGTCCCCGAAGGAGCCCGCCTCCTCGTAGGCACCGGCGGACACTACGACGACATCCCCCGGGCGGGCGTAGGCGATGGCGGTCTGCAGCATCAGGTTGTCGCGCGGTGCGCACTGGACCGTGAAGGCGGGGCCGCACAGGGACATGCGATGGTCGACCGGCTTGATGGCCGAGTCCAGCGCCCCGAGCCGGCCCTGTGCCTCGTGGATGGTGGCCGAGGAGAAGGCACCCAGCTGCTTCACCAGAGCGGCGTCCGGCCGCTCGAACTTGGTACTCACGCGGATCATGACGACCTTTCAGACGGTGGGAGCGCAGGACAGGCGGGCGCAGGCCGTTGCGAGGCGGGCGCATGCCTCGGTGAGGGCGTCCGTCGACGTGGCGAAGGAGATGCGGAAGTAGCCGGGTGCGCCGTACGCGGCTCCGTGGATCACCGCCACCTGCTGGCTGTCGAGCAGGTAGCGGGCGAAGTCCTCGTCGTTCTGTATCCGGCTTCCCGACGGTGTGAACTGCCCGATGGTGTCGTGGCAGTTCACCAGGAGGTAGAAGCCCCCGTCGGGAACGGTGCAGCTGAGCCGGGGAACGTCGTTGATGAGCTTCACCGTGGCATCGCGGCGTCCGCGGTAGACGGACACGGTTTCCCGAACGAAATCCTGCGGTCCCGTGAGCGCGGCGGCAGCGGCGGCCTGGCTCACGGACGAGGGGCAGGAGGAGGTCTGGGACTGCAGCGTGTTGATCGCGGTCACCAGGTCCGTCGGGCCCACGCCGTAACCGATGCGCCAGCCGGTCATCGCGTACGTCTTGGAGACGCCGTTGGTGAGGAACACCCTCTCGGCCAGGCGTGGTTCTACGGCAGCCAGGGACGGGGCGGCCTCCTCGCGGTACCAGATCTCGTCGTATATCTCGTCGGTGAGGACGCGCACCTGCGGGTGTTCCAGCAACACCTGGGCCAGCTCGCTCAGTTCACCGGCTGTGTATGCGGATCCCGTCGGGTTGCCGGGGGTGTTGAGGACGACCCAGCGCGTTCGCGCGGTGATCGCTGCCGCGAGCCGCTCCGGAGTCAGCCTGAAGCCGTCCGCCTCGGGACAGTCGACGACCACCGGGGTGCCGTCGTTCGCGCGGACCATGTCCGGATAGGACACCCAGTACGGGGCGGGAACGATGACCTCGTCCCCTTCGTCCAGGGTGGCCATCAGGGCGAGGAAGATGACCTGCTTGGCTCCACCGCCGACCGTGATGTGCGCGTCGGTGCACTCCAGCCCGTGGCGCTCGCGGAGCTTGGCGGCGATCGCGGCGCGCAGCCGCGGGGTGCCGTTCACGGGGGTGTATCTGGTCTCGCCCGCCTCGATGGCACGGATCGCCGCGGCCTTGACGTGGTCGGGGGTGTCGAAGTCGGGCTCGCCCACGGTCAGGTCGAGGATGGGGAGCCCCTGGTTCTTGAGTTCGCGCACACGCTGAGCCGCCGCCGTGCTGGGCGAGGGGTTGATACGGCGCACGCGTGCCGCGGTGGCGTCGGTGAGGCCGCTCATCGTGTTCAGCCCTCCCTGCGCTCGAAGTTCAGGCCGCCGGGGACCTGGAAGGTGGGCAGGATCTCGATGTGGCCGATGTTGACGTGCCGGGGCGCGTCGACGGCGAACTCGATGGAGTCGGCGATGTCCTCGGGCTTGAGGGACTCGTAGCCGTCGTAGAACTGTCGCTGGGCCTCCTCCATGTCACCGAGCAGGCGACCGAAGATCTCCGTCTCCACGCGTCCCGGGCAGATCTCGGTGACGCGGACCCGGCGGCCGTAGCCGTCGACCCGTAGTTGGCGGGAGAGGGTGTGCACGGCTGCCTTGGTGGCGTGGTAGATGGTGTTGCCGCCGAAGTTGTAGACGCCGGCGATGGAGCTGATGTTGACGATGTGGCCGAGGTCGCGCTCCACCATGCCGGGCATGAGCAGACGCACCAGGTGCAGAACGGCCTGGATGTTGACGGCGACCTGCTCGTCGACGGCGAACTCGTCGGCGGTCAGGATGTTGCCGGTGCGCGAGACTCCCGCGTTGTTGACGAGGACGTCGATCCCCAGACCGTCCAGTGCGGCGGTGAGCGACTCGGTGTCGGTGATGTCGACGGCGTGCGGGACGCAGCCGGTGGCGCGGGCAAGGGCGTCGAGCCGTTCGGCGTTGCGCGCCACCGCGTGAACCTCCAGGCCTCGCTTGGCGAGTCGCTCGACGACGACGGCTCCGATGCCGGTGGACGCTCCGGTGACCAGAGCCGTCCTGTAGTCGGAGATGGGCATGCTGAGGTGCTCCTTGGTGTGGGGGCGTGCGGGTGCCGAGGGTCTGTCAGGCGTCGCGCAGGGGCAGGTGGGCCCGGTCCTTCACCCGTGAGACGGCGACGAGAGTGCCGACCGCGGTGAGGACGGCGTAGAAGGCCGGCATGTTGACGTTGCCCGTGCGGTCGATGAGATAGGTCATCAGCAGGGGCGCTGTACCGCCGAAGAGTGCGGCGGAGACGTTGTAGCCAAGGCCGTAGGCGGAGTAGCGCACCCGGGTGGGGAAGAGTTCGACCAGCAGGATGTGGATGACGCCGGTGTGCCCGGCGAACACGACCGCCATGACGCAGGCGCCGAGGGCGGCGAGGGCAACGTTGCCGGTGCCGATCAGGAGGTAACAGGGGACCCCGATGACGGCCATGGCGATCGCGGCTCCGGCGATGACCTTCTTGCGTCCGACCCGGTCCGAGAGGCGACCCATGTACGGGATGGCGATACAGATCGCGACCAGGCTGGACGCGGTGACGAGAAGGCCCTGGACCTTGGTGAACTGCAGTTCGCTGCTCATGAAGGTGGGCATGTAGCTGAACAGGACGTAGTACCCGGAGCCGTTCATCAGGGGGATGAACAGGGCCAGCAGCATGGCGCGACGGTGCTCGGCGGAGGCGAACGCCTCCTTGAGGGGGTTCTTGGACAGGCCGCCCTCTTCCTTCAGGCGATTGAAGTTGGGCGTGTCGCTGATGCGCTTGCGGATGTAGATGCCGGTGATGCCGAGCGGGACCGCGAGCAGGAACGGTATGCGCCAGCCCCAGGACTCCATGCGCTCGGTGCCGAGTCCGCTGGTCATGGCGGCGGCGATCAGCGTGCCGGTGAGCAAGGAGAGGAACGATGCGATCTGGGCGTAGCTGGTGTACAGACCGCGCTTGCCCTCCGGGGCGTGCTCGGCGAGGAAGCTCATCGCGCCCGACGCCTCACCGCCGACGGAGAAACCCTGGGCGACGCGCAACAGGATCAGCAGAGCGGGCGCCGCGATGCCGATGCTCGCGTAGGTGGGCAGGACTCCGATGGCCGCGGTGGCGGCGCTGATGAGCAGGATGACGAAGACCAGCATCCGCTGGCGTCCGATGCGGTCACCGAGGTGCCCGCAGATGACGGCGCCTAGCGGGCGGAAGAAGAAGGAGACGGCGTAGCCGAGGAAGACCAGCTGGATGGCGTTGTCGGAGCCGGGGAAGAAGACAGCGGCGAGCGTTCCGGCCATGAAGCCGAAGATGCCGTTGTCGTAGAGCTCGGCGAAGATGCCGACGCATCCTGCGAGGGTGACCCTGCGGGCTGTTCTGGGGTCGACGGTGTTGGGTACCGGTTGAGCGGCCACGGTGCTCATGGCTCTCCTGTCTGGGAGCAGGCTGGGGACGAGGGACGTTCGGCTCCGTGCGGGTGGGCAAAAGGGGCTGCTGGGCGAGTGCGGGGAGGTCAGCTGCCGATGGGAGCGCGAATGCGCAGGCTGTCGAAGGCGGTACGGACGCGGGTTCTCAGCGCGTCGATGGCGCTCCGCTGTGCGCGGTGGGCGGTGACCGCCTGGTCGAGGGTGCGGTGGCGGAAGCGGATGGTCTGCCCGGGGCGCACCTGCCCCAGGGTGGACAGACCGGTGGCGGTGACGACGGCCAGGACGGGGTAGCCGGCCGTGACGCCGCGGCCGCGGTGCAGCACGAGGAGTTCGTCCCCTGCCGGTACTTCGACGGCGCCGATCGGGACGCCTCGGGAGAGGACCTCGCCCTTGGCGATGCGGCGGGGCACTTCGCCTTGCAGCCGCAGGCCGATGTGGTTGCTGCGCGGGCTGACGGTGAAGGGAGCGTCGAACAGGCGCCGTCCCGTGTCTCCGAACTCGGCCCGGTCGGGGCCGTCGGTGACGTCGATGGTCCAGCTGATGGGGAACGGGGGGACGGGTGCGTTCAGGCGGAACAGCGGGATCCGCGAGAAGGGGTGGTCGATGGGCGGGCAGGCGGTGCGCAAAGCGAGTTCGTCGCCTTCACGCAGGGCGGGCCCGAATCCCAGGATGGTGTCGGGAGCGCAGCTTCCCTGCAGGTAGTCGGCCTCGAACGAGCCGAGTACGGCCAGGTAGACGCGCAGTCCGCGCCTGATGCCGGTGACCCGGACGGTCTCGCCGGCGCGCACGGGGACCGGTTCCCACTGTGGGCGGACCGTTCCTTCGACGGTCACGTCGGCGGGGGCGCCGGTCACAGCGATGAGGATGTCGCCAGAGGGAACACACGCGAAGTCGAGAGCCGTGATCTCCAGCAGCGGGGCGCGCTCGTCGTTGCCGCACAGCACGTTGGCGACGCACGCCGAGTGCTGGTCGGCGGCTCCGTTGGCGGGCAGCCCGTAGCGGGAGCGGCCGACACGGCCGAGATCCTGCACGGTGGCGATGCCTGCGGTGCGGATCGTGAGGGTGTCAGCCATGACAGTCCGCCAGGGGCATGCCGGCATAGTCGTCCCACTGTTCGGGTGTGATGGGGCGGAAACGGAAGGTGTCCCCGGGCTGGTAGGCGGTGATCGGGTCGCGGTGCAGATCGAGGACGCGCACGGGGGTGCGCCCGAGGAGCGGCCAGCCGCCGGGCGAGGGCATCGGGCAGATGACCGCCTGCCGGCCGGCTACGGCGACCGAGCCGGGATCGACGCGGGTGCGGGGCGACGCCAGCCGCGGCACCGGCCTCGGGAAGGGCGGTCCGTCCGTCATCGGCGCCCCCGCGGGCGCGCCGAGGCAACGTACGGTGAGATCGGTCCCGGAGTGGAGTGCGACGACCTCGCTCTCGGTCAGGTCGAGTTGAGCGGCGACTTCGGGCAGATCGGGCCCGTACGCGCCGCCGTAGACGACGGGGACGACGAAGCGTCGCGGAGGTGTCGTCCGCGCGGGGTTCGGCCCGAGGCGGGCGGCCTCGTGCGACAGGGCGCGCCTGACCGTGTCGTGGTCGGTACCGGTGCAGTCGAACTCCACGAGCAGGGCGTCGTAGGTGGGCACCACGTCGTGGACACCGGTGAGCCGGACGCCGTCCAGGGCGTCGGCCAGGGCGTGGACGAGCCGCCAGGCGTCTTCGGCGGCCAGGCCCACGGCCTTGGCGACCAGGGCGGAGTCACCGCAGTCGGTGATCGTGACGTTGGCGTTCATGTCATACGCCCTTACCGCTCAGCACCTTGTCGAGAGAGGTGATCACGACGCCGACGGCGAGGAGTTGCTCGCGGATGCGGCCGGCCAGCGCGATCGCTCCGGGGCTGTCTCCGTGCAGCAGGACGGTGTCGCAGGCGACCGGGACGTCCTTGCCGTCGGCGCTGCGGATGACCCCCTCGGTGACCATGCGCAGCGTCCGCCGCGCCACCTCGTCCGCGTCGTGGATCACCGCTCCGGGCTCGGAGCGGGGGACGAGGGTCCCGTCGTCGCGGTACGCGCGGTCGGCGATGCCGACGATGCCCACCCGCAGTCCGCGGGCCCGGGCGGCGTCGGCGAGCTCACCGTCCTGCGCCAGGATGATCAGCGACTCGTCCAGGGCGGCGACGGCGTCCACGACGGCAAGGGCGTAGTCGGCGCGTACGGCGACCAGGTTGCCCAGGCGTCCGTGCGGGGCGACGTGCCGCACCCTCGTACCGTGCGCGACGGCGAACGCCTGCAGGGCGCCGATCTGGTACAGCACGTCCGTACGGACCTCCTCCGGCGTGAGGTCCATGGCGCGGCGGCCGAAGCCGACCAGGTCGGGAAAGCTGGGGTGAGCTCCCACGGCCACCTGCTTCTCCACGCAGGTCCGGACGGTGGCGTCCATGATGCGCGGATCACCGGCGTGGAACCCGCAGGCGACATTGGCGGACGTCAGCATCTCCAGCAGAGCTTCGTCGTCGCCCATCGTGTAGGCGCCGAATCCCTCGCCGAGATCGGCGACGAGGTCAACCATGGGGGTCATGACGTCCTCCGGGAGAGATGATGAGGAAGGAGAATCCAGCACGTCTTCGTGATTTCCCGAAAAAGATCCGCACTCTCGGACACAGGCGATTGTCGCGAGCAGAAAGAATTCCTGGGAACCGATTTACTCCGACTTCGCGGGACGGTTCCGGGCTGGATGTTCCGCTCAACTTAATCCCGCGCTCGCATGATCGCCAATATGCGTTCGGTCTGGCGTTATCGCGAATGGTTATGACCTGCCTCACAGCCGAGGCGCTCCGGGGCTGTGCTTCGGGGTAACCCCCTCCCTACGATGAGGCCCCGCTCCCCGTGGAAGGCCCCGCATGGACACCAGGCGTCTGTACTCGTTCATCAAGATCGTCGATGCGGGGAGCATCACGCGCGCGGCCGACATCCTGCACATCGCACAGCCCGCGCTCAGCCAGCAGTTGTCCGCGCTGGAGGCGCAGTTCGGGCAACAACTGCTGATCCGCAGCAAACGCGGGGTCGCCCCGACCGAGGCGGGCCGGGCGCTGTACCGCCACGCTCAGCTGATCCTCCGGCAGGTGGACCTCGCACACGCCGCCGTCGAGGTCTCCGGCCGGGCTCCCGCCGGCAGCGTGTCGGTGGGCCTCGCGCCGTACAGCCTGGGCGCGGCGCTCGCCCTGCCACTGCTCAAGAGCGTGCGCGAGCGCTACCCGGACATCCTCTTGCACATCAACGAGAACTTCGGCGGCGTGATCAGCGAAGCGATCATGACGGGCCGGATGGACATGGCGTTCATCTACGGGGCCGGCCCGCTGCGGGGTGTGCAGTTCGAGCCCGTACGCACGGAGGACCTGTTCCTGATCGGCGCGCCCGGCGAAACGGCCCCGCCCGGACAGGGCGAGGTGAACCTGGAGGAACTCACGAGCGTGCCCCTGCTGCTGCCCAGCCGCATCCACACGATCCGACAGGTCGTGGACTCAGCCTTCCAGCAGGCGTCGCTCCGGCTGAACGTGGTGGGCGAGGTCGAATCCGCGCTGACGCTCGTCAACGCGGTGGACGCGGGCCTCGGCGCCACGGTCCTGCCCTGGTCGGCGGCGCGCGCCATCCTCGACGTCCGCTCCCTGTCCGTGCGCCGCATCGTGGATCCCGTCATCCAGGTCAAGCTGTCACTGGTCACGTCGGACAATCAGCCCCTCTCGGAACCCGCCTTGGCCGTGCACGATCTATTCCTCGAAATGATCACCACCTTTGACGGGTCGCCTGGCGGGGATAAGGATCGCCGATAGCGTCACACAAATCCGCTATTTGTTTCCGGTGACCGTCCCGGCTAGCGTTTTCCAGGACCAGCTTCTTTCGAACCGGCCGCCGGTCGGCAATTCACGGCTCGCCACTGGAGACATAGATGAAAAAGCGTGTCCTCACCACCCGTGAAAATCTTCCCGGCCGCGGTCTGGACCGCCTTTCCGGGGTGGCGGACGTGGTGGCCTGGCCGGGTACCGGGAAGCCTGGCCCCCCTGACCTCGCCGCGCTCGCCTCCGGGGTGAGTGGTGTTCTGGCGCTGGGCAACGATCCGGTGGACGGTGCGCTGATGGACGCGGCGGGCCCCTCGCTGCGCGTCATATCGCTGGCGAGCATGGGATTCGACAACGTCGACCGGACCGCCGCCGCCGAGCGCGGCATCGTCGTCACCCACACCCCTCGCGTGCTCGCGGAGACCACCGCCGACCTCACCTTCGCCTTGATCCTGGCCGCCCGCCGTCGGATCGGCGACGCCGAAGCGAACCTGGCGGCAGGCTCCTGGGAGCTGTTCGGGATGCACGACTACCTCGGCCTGGACATCCACGGAGCCACCCTGGGCCTGATCGGCTACGGTCAGATCGGCCGCGCGGTGGCCCGCCGGGCCCACGGGTTCGGCATGCGCGTGCTCCACCACGACCCCTACGCGCCCGACGACGACCTGTCGGTCTCGGTGGGTCTGGCCACGCTGCTGGCCGAGTCCGACATCGTGTCGCTGCACGTGCCGCTCACCGAGGAGACGCGGCACCTGATCTCGGCCCGCGAACTGGCCGCGATGAAGCCCACGGCCACACTCGTCAGCACCTCCCGTGGCGGTGTCGTCGACGAGGAGGCCCTGCTCCATGCCGTCCGGGAGGGACGGTTGCACTCCGCCGGTCTCGATGTCTTCGAACGCGAACCGATGGGAACGCAGCTGTCGCCGCTGGTGGCGGAGCCGCACGTGGTCACGCTGCCCCACGTCGGGTCGGCCACCGAGGCCACTCGGGCCGCGATGGTCGACCTGGCGGTCGACAACATCCTCGACATCCTCGCCGAACGCCCCGCCCGCACCCCCCTCCCCGGCAGCCCGGCCGTGCCGGACACCCCGGCCGGCGCTGCCGGGGTACGCGCATGAGCCACCCGCTGTTCGACATCAGCGGAGAGACGGCCCTGGTCACCGGCTCCAGCCGAGGCATCGGCAAGGCACTCGCCAAGGGCCTGCTGGAGGCCGGCTGCACGGTCGTCCTCAACGGACGCGACACCACGGCGCTGCAGGAGACCCGCAAGAACCTCGTGGCCTCCTTCGGGGACCGGGTGCGGACGGCCGCCTTCGACGTGACGGACTCGGCGGCCGTCACCGCCGGCATCGCCCGTATCGAGGAGGAGACCGGACCGATCGGCATCCTGGTGAACAACACGGGAGTCCAACACCGCAGCCCGCTCCTGGAGTTCACCGACGCCGACTGGCACCGCCTCGTCGACACCAACCTCACCAGTGCCTTCCTCGTCGGTCGCGAGGTCGCACGGCGCATGGCGCCCCGACGCCGCGGCAAGATCGTCAACATCTGCTCGCTGCAGAGCGAGGCGGTCCGGCCCGGTATCGCCGCCTACTCCGCCACGAAGGGCGGCCTGAAGATGCTCACCAAGGGCATGTGCGCCGACCTGGGTCCGCTGGGCATCCAGGTCAACGGCATCGGACCCGGCTATTTCGACACCGAACTCACCTCGGCCCTGGTGGCCGACGAGGAATTCAGCGCCTGGGTCCGCAAACGCACGCCTGCCGGCCGCTGGGGCGCCGTCGACGACCTCGTCGGCGCCCTGCTCTTCCTGGCGTCCCCCGCGTCGGACTTCGTCAACGGGCAGGTGCTCTACGTCGACGGCGGCATGCTCTCCGTCCTGTAACGGACGCGGCAATGGAAGGAACTTCACCATGCAAGCCTGCGTCGTCCACGCGGCCGGAGACCTCCGGGTCGAGCACCGCTCCCCCACGCGGCCCGGCCCCGGCCAGGTGACCGTAGCCGTCGCCCTCGGCGGAATCTGCGGATCGGACCTGCACTACTACCGCCACGGACGGGTCGGCGACTTCACCGTCCGGGAGCCGATGGTGCTCGGACACGAGGTCGTCGGCCACGTCGCCGCTCTGGGAGCAGACACCGAAGGGCCGGCCGTAGGAACCCCGGTGGCAGTCCACCCCGCCACACCGTGCGACCGCTGCCCCCACTGCGCGGTCGGCCGCCGCAACATCTGTGCCGACACCCGCTACCTCGGCAGTGCCGCCCGCACGCCCCACGTCCAAGGCGGTTTCGCCCAACTCCTCACCGCGCCCGCGGTACAGATCCGCCCGTTGCCGCCAGAGCTCGACCTGCGCCGTGCCGTCCTGGCCGAACCCCTGTCGGTGGCCTTGCACGCCGTGCACCGGGCCGGTGACGTGACGGGCAAGCGAGTCCTGGTCACCGGGGCGGGGCCGATCGGCTGCCTGGTCATCGCCGTTCTGCGGCACAGGGGCGCCGCGGAGATCGTCGTGAGCGACCTCCTCGACGCTCCCCTCCGCATCGCCGCCGCATCCGGAGCCACCGCCACGCTACGGGCGGACGATCCTGCGGACGGCACGTCGACGGGCCCCTTCGACATCGCCGTCGAGGCATCCGGAGCGCCAGCGGGGCTACGAAGCTGCGTCGAACGAGTACGCCGCGGGGGCACCGTCGTACTTCTCGGTCTGCTTCCTCCCGGCGAGGTGCCCCTGCTGGGCAACATCGCCGTCACCCGCGAACTGGAGCTTCGGGGCGCCTTCCGCTTCGACTCCGAGTTCGACGAGGCGATCGGCCTGCTGGCCCAGGGCCTGCCCGTCGACGCGATCGTGACGCACACCTTCCCGCTCGCCGAGGCCCGCGCCGCCTTCGACATCGCCCACGACAGGGCCGTCGCCTCCAAGGTTCTGCTGGACCTGACCCCTTCCTGACGAAGGACTCGGCCCCCGGAGACCGACATCATGAACCGCGCCCCGCCTTGGACTGGTGGGCCCAACAGGGCGACGTGAAGATCACCGACGACGAGGCATAGCGCATGGGACGCATACACCCGACAGGCGCTCGTCAGGCACCGCAAACGACGTGACCGAACTCCGCATTGTCGGATAACCGATACGCATTACATGCACAGCCTCAAGCAGCCCTCGGCACGCATGTGAGACAGACGGTCAACTTCCGGTCAGGGCCCACAAGGTCAGGGTGATACCGATGGCTGCGACGCCGACGTGGAGGGCAAGCCATATGACATACAGACGAAGATTGAAGAGCTTGGGGAACTGAGCTTGTTGATCGCGGTACGTGCCGGCCCAACCAGGTTCGATCTCAAGGCCCGCGTGCAGCGCACTCAGCTTGCCTCGAAGGCTCTGCGCCTGCGCAGCGTGGAGCGCCGAGCGCTCGCGGTACTTCAGACAAGCCAGGGCCCCGTACAGCCCCAGGAGCGTCATCGGCATGGTCACAACCAGGACTGACGGGTGCAGGCCCTTCTGAGCAACGAATCCCAACCCGGCAGCTACAACCAAGATCACGATATTGGTGAGCTGCGCCCTTTGATTCTCGGTCTGCCGGAGCTGGTCGCGCTGCTCCTTCCAGAGTTCGAGCAAGACGTCGCTGTCGTCCGCCATAGTCCCCCGGCTTCTCCGGCTTGCCTGCGCGTGCAGGCTGTATCGAGACCAGCGTCAGCGATTGTGCCGACGACAGGCCGGCCAGTCTAGAGCGCACGGCTCCGGAGGCCGCTTGGGACCTGAGTAACGCAGCAGGTCACGGCCCTGAGCGTGGCAGAGCAGGCGGGACGAGTCCACGGATAGGCCACGGCCGACTGAGCACCGCTTCAGGAGTTCGATCGCTCCTCGGCACCATCGGGGAGCCACCTGGCCAGACTGGCCATGCCAGACCGCCTGGGAGTGCTGACGTCCGGCGCCATGTCAGAACGGGGCAACCGCGTGCGTGCTGACACGACTGGGCGAATAGCCGAGGAGCAATCTCGTCGGGCTCGGCGGCTTTCACCGTGATTCCCCGCCCGATCTGGTGCGGCCGTGGTGCGCGCCCTCGTCATCTGCGCTTCGGCGGTACCTACCGCTTTTGCGCCCTGTAACGCGTCATCAGCGCAGTGATCCGTGCGTGGTCCGCCTGACCGTTCAACGCGGGCTGGGCCCAACCGGCGAGGCAGTATGCAGCTGCCGACCCACACGCTTTCCCACTGTGTTGGTGGGGTGGTGGGCTGCGTGCAGGGGCGTTCACCTGCGTTCATGGGCGGTCGGCCATCGGGGCGGGGGCGGCTCCGGGTCTCGTCTGAACGGCCGTGAACGGCACACTGAGACGGAGCGGGCCGACCTCACGCCCCGGTGGTGTGTCGGTCCCTCGTGCCATCATCCTCGCGTGTTGAAGATCCCCGGATATGAAGGCGGCCCTCTGGCCGAGGGCGGTGCCTACCTTGACGATCCGTTGTTCTGGCCCGTGCACCTCGGCACGTGTTTGCGCGGCGAGGACGCGCAGCGAGCCGCGTTCGGAGCTGACTGGGACGCGGCCATGGAGCTCTACCGCGTGCTCTCCGCCGAGCAGGAGTGGCCGATGTTCAACGTGCCCCTCCGCTCCGGCCACACCATCTATGTCGTCTATCGCAACTTCGACGGAGACCGAGGGGTGGACTATCTGATACATCACCCGACTTGGCCAGTAGCGGAAACCCTCGCTGTGGATGACGGTCACTTCATGGGCCCCGGCATGGCCTGGCCGGAGTTGCTGTCCGTTGCTCGACAGTCGTCAACAAAGGGCGTTGACGACCCCGACGCCCGTCTCTTGCTGCTCTTCCCCACACTCGGCGACGCGCGACTTCCCGACGACGCAACCGTTGCCCTCACCACCGCGCTCAGCGCTCTCACCTTGATCGAAGAGCCCGCCGACGTGGCGAGCATGCTCCTTGAGAACCAGGGCCAATGGGCTCCTGCTCACTGGAGGCTGGCAGACGGCGTCTGGATCAACGACGGTGGACACTCCTACCGAAACCCCAGCAACGCCTTCGCTCCGCCTGAGGGGCGCCTTCTGGAGATCAGTAGCGTGCTGCACGGCGGGAGCTGAGCACCGCTTTAGGAGTTCGATCCCAGTCTGCTCTGGTTGCTGCCACTCACTGATACGGCGGCCGGACAGAGACGCTGGTGTACGCCCCCGTCCGGCGCCGTTGATGTCAGCCGTGGATGTCAGAAGCCTTCTGATCCGTAGCTCTAGATAGATCGGTCAGTGACGGTCATACAGGTCGCACTTCAGGTCTACAAGGACGCTACGGGACGGGACCGGTTGCTGTGGTTGCTGTACTTCCCTGCTGTACAGCAACCCCTACTTGAAGACGGTGATCACAGCAGCGACCGCACTCACGGCTCCTGCGACAGCCCCCACAACCTCGTGGCGCTTGAACCACGGCATGGCCTTGTTCATTTCCCTGGGTGTACTATTCTCAACGCACTGCGCAGTGCGTTGGGCTGGCTCAGTGCACGGGTGTTGAGGTAATGCTTCCATGCAGGCATTCCTTGAGTCGTAGTTGGAGAGCCGTGACGCCAAGTCTCTTGTCCGGAGAGGCGTAACGGCTCTTTAGCTTGCCCACGTGCAGGCGCGGCAGCAACGGACCTTATCAGGCACCGCGGCAACTCCGCCCTCAAGCACGAGCGTTGAGCTACCCCACACGGGGGCAGTCACGCTCTGGTGAGCCTCCAAGGCGCCCCAAGCGCGATACCACTGGCGGGTTTTACAGTGCGCTGCGCTAGGGGCCTGATCGGCACAATCGGACACTAGCAATGGCGTCGCCACAACGCCGGTCACGGCCACGCAGACCAGACAGGCCCGAGCGACCGTTTCGACACTACTAATACACTCAAGTTTCAGTCACCGTGGATTCGGCTGAGCAGGAGTTATTCGCGGTCTGCAGAGGCTGCAAACTAGGTTGACCAGGGTCTCTATTCAACCGCTCCTCCCCCAGAGCCTGTAAAAGGATGGCTGATTCTTTTCGCACGCATGCCACCTGAGCGTTAACCACGTGGGTGGTGGAGTCTCGCTGGGCGAGTCAAGCCGAAGGGCCTCTGACCAGGACATACGGTCAGAGACCGTTGTGCTGTCCGCTGCCCGCTCATCGCCGTGTTTCCCCGTGGCTTCCCGCTCGATCGGGCATGGAAGGGGCACGGCTGGAGCGCGCACCGATGACTGCTGGAGTACATCGGCAACGGACACCAGGGCGGCTGACTACCGACTGATCGGAATCTCGTAGACGATCTCGCAGAGGGCGGCGGGCACCACGATGTCCGCGGTCTCCACGGGCCGCCCCTGGTCGCTGTAGTAGGTCCGCCGGATGTGGGTGACCAGGGAGCCCTTCTGGATGCCCAGGAGTGATGCCTCCTCGGCGGTCGCCTGGCGCGGCTCGGGCTGCTCCACGGTGTGGCTGACGGTGATGCCGATCTCGGCCATGCGGTTCACGACGCCCGCCCCGGCGTGCGGCCCTCCCTCGGGGAGCACGACGAGCGTGCCGGCGGTGAGGTCGTACGGCTCCCAACTCGTCGACAGTTGCACCGGCCTGCCGTCGGCGAGGAACTCGTACGCGGTGCGGACGCACGGATGGCCCTCGGCGATGCCGAGACGTGCCGCGATCTCCGCCGGTGCCGGGACTTTCGCCTCGCTCCGACTCTCCCAGTCGCCTTGCCTGCCCACGGCCCTCATGTCCGCACGAAACGGGGAGCTCTCGGGCTGCTCGCGCGCCGACGAACGGACCATCCGCACCCGTTGCCGGGACTCGGCGACGTAAGTACCGGAACCAGCGCGACCTTCCAGCACCCCCTGGGAGATCAGCAGTTCCTGGGCCCGGCGGACCACGTTCTCGCCCACTTGGCACTCCTGGGCGATCTGGGCACGGGAGGGAAGCCGATCCCCCGGCACCCACTCGTGCTCCACGATCCGCCGCCGGAGCTCGTCGGCGATGCGGAGATAGGGCGGCTGCTCAGGCATATGGAAAATCTAGTCCACTAGCTCTAATCTGGTTAACTAGCTTCACTCAAAGTGATCGCCGGTGACCGGAGGATGTCCTGTGCCTGCTTACGAGGCGAGCGCGGAGGCCATCGCAGCCCGGTTATCGGCCGTCGGGCTCACCACACGTCTGGAGGAGCGCGACGACTGTACGGCCATCGAAGCGGAGGTGCCGGAACCACTCTCCGCCGAGTCATGGCGGGAGGTCCTGGAAGCGGTGGCCGAGGCCGACCGATTCGGGCTCCTCGCCACCAGCTCGAACGGCCGCACCCTCTGGGCGGTCGTAGGCAGAACGGTCCCCGCGACGGGCGATGTCGGGGGACCAGGCCATCAGCGATAGGAGCTGAGCAGCGTGTTCAATCGTATCCGCCGTACCGTCTCGCGCGTCAGTGCGCGGTACCGCCCCAAGGGCCGGCACCGCCGCGCCACCACACCCGCACGGCCGTTGGCCGCTTTCCCCGCATACGCCTACGGCGCACCGCTGTTCCTGCACCGACATCGAGAACACACGAGCGTTCTCAGGGGCGAGGAGAGCGCGCTCGTCCGCCCGTATGTGCTGGACAGTGATGAGCGTGCGCGGCACCGCCCAACGGCCGCTCTCTGCCCTCCTTTTGCCGGTCCCTGGCTCGCCTCGGCGGGTGACTGCTGATGCCTCCTCGCCAACCGCCCCGCACCACGCCGGTGGAAGCCGACTCCTACCGGTCGATCTCGTGCCGGATCGGTACGCACAACGCCTGCGCGGAGTCCTCCCCGGTTACGGCACCGGTCGACGTACCGGTGATCTACGAAGCCTGTGAGTGCCCCTGTCACCCGTTAGCCCCTCAGGAAGTGCCGGCGGAGGTGGTGAGGTGAGAGGACACGTACCCGGTGGCGTCGTGCTCTCCCCCATCGAGATCACCTCGGCCAGCGTGCAGCTCGGCGACGTCATCCAGATCGGAGGCCAGCACTGCCGAGTGATCGACCTCTTCCAGCTGCCCGGCGGAGCCAAGCGACTTGTGTTCGACTCGGGCGAGCTGCTGACCATGCACATGGGCACTCGACTCGACGCCCTGCGGCTCCGGAGAGTGCGAGGCGGTGATCCATCCCGTGCCCTCTCGCCGCGACACCATCGCCCATGACCTCCGCGACCGGATCGCCACCGGCCGGATCAAACCCGGCGAGCGTCTTCCTGCTGAGGCCCACCTCGCCTCGGAGTACAGGGTCAGCACACCGACGCTGCGGAACGCCCTCGCCGTACTCCAAGCGGAGGGTCTCGTCGAAAAGGTCCACGGCAAGGGGAACTTCGTCCGCCGCCCCCTCCAAAGGATCACGTACGTCGGAGGAGGCCGCACCGCCAACGGGCAGCCCGCTGCTCACGCAGCTCTGAGCGTCACCGTTCACACCACCCGCATTCAGGCCCGCGGGCATCTGACGAGCTTGCTGAAGGTGTCGACAGGTAGCCGTCTGACCGAGTTCCTCTGTCTCAGCCATGAGGGCGAGAGACCGCACAGCTTGGCTCGCATCTACGTCCCCTGCGATCTGGTGCCAGCCGCCGCGCTCCGCGAGTCGCTCCCGTACGAGGGGGTGATGAAGCGCCTGCTGCGCCTCCGCCCGCCGCTGGCTGAAGTCCGGGAACAGGTCAGCGTTCGACTCCCGACACCGCAGGAGGCATCGACCCTTCGGATCAGCCTCGCCCTGGCAGTCCTCACCATCAAACGTCAGACGACCGACACCCGTGGACGCGTCGTCGAGGCCGCGCTCCTGGTGCTGCCGGGAGACCGCGCCGACGCGCTGTTCACCACCCACTACCCGACCGACGAGAGGACGCCGGAAAAATGACGACGTCAGACGAACTGCGGCTCCTCCCATGGGCAGGACCCGACGGCAAGCCCTGCTTTCTCAGCACCGACGACGGTGACGGCCCCATGTCCCGCCTGGCCGACAACATGGAATCGGTGCAGCTCGGGAGAGCAACCGAACTTGTGGACCAGGCGTCAGACATGCTCGCTGACGCCGATCCGGATTCGGATGACCTACGACTTCTAGCGAAGGCCCTGACCGGAGCTCTGAGGGACACGCTCCGCGTAGCGGCCAGCCGTGGTCACCGCCTGGCATCGCCTGAGTAGCACCGCTCTGAATGAAGGGCAGCTCAAGGGGAGAGAACCCCTTGAGCTGCCCTTCATTGTTGGTCTTGTGGCTAGAAACACCCCATCTTGCCCGACCGCCACCCCTGGGTCCTAACCCGTTTGGCCGGGGGCTGTGACCTGGTGTTTCACTGTTGGCGGCTCTGACTCGGCTGTCACTGTCGGTCGTCGTTGGTCAGCCTCGGGCACCCTCGCACGGCCCAGAGACGGCCCAGCGTCGACACTGCTCATTCAAGAGGCTGGGGCGCAACCCGCAGCTGTTCACTGTGAAGCCAAGTGAAGGTGCGGTCAGGTTCCAGGTGGGCGTCCCCCCAGTGGATGACGTGGATGCCGTTCTCGGGGTCAGCCGTGAAGAACAGACACACGAGCTTCGTGGAGGCGCCCAGGGCCTCGAAGGTCTCGTGCAGTTCCTCGTACTCCTCTGTCGTGAGCTCGTCATCAAGAGGGAAGAGGCCGTCTTGCAGCTCCGGCCCGTGGCTCAGGAGCATCCGGCGCCGCGTAGGGGAAGCGTTGGCAGCCAACCTTGCGCGTTCGAGAGACTTGGGGCGGTCGGCGTACTTAAAGGGGAAGAGTGCGTGGTCGTTGATGACCGCGTACTCGTACCCGCGCACGTCCCGCACGGCTTCGTCCAGTTCACGAGCGGTATCCGCGAGGTTCTCGCGCACTGCCTCGGCCAGGGTGGAGCCGTAAGGGCGGCGCTTCTTCAGCCTCGCGGTGAGGTGAACCGCATGAGCCCGTACGTGAGCCCTGGCCAGTTGCTCCGGAATCGCTTCGACGAGCCTGCCGGCGTGTCGCCCAAACCGCTTCACGGCCCAGTCCGACGGCTCACCGCGGTTGCCACCCAGCACGGACATACACAGTCCCCCTCCCCCAGTCACCCCGCCTCTCAACTGTGTGACAGGTGCACGAAGCGCCAACAAGGGAGCGAATCCGGCCACGCGGCGCGAAGGGACCTGCTGGGGTGTACCGACAAGCTTGGAGCGAGGGCTTAGAAGGCGCTGGAGCAGACCATCGGACGAGCGGAGCTGACCTGGCCTTTTCCGGACGCCAAGCTCTGACGTTCGGCGCCTTCGACACGCATTCGACAGACGAGGATGCGAACGTGCTTTGGCTACGGCCAAGCATCCGGGGGCTCAAGCTGGATTCAGCGGAACAGCGTTGGTACTGGGCAGGCTTCAAAAGGGCTCATCCGGCCGGTCGGCCCGGCCAGCTCGTTGAACGGCCACGGATGACTGCGGCATGAACAGGGTGGCGGACCTTCCTCAAAGTTCGAGATCATCCGACCATGTCGGATGACGCGCCAGGACAAATCCTTCCGGTCGGCTTCGGGTTCCGGCCGT
>NZ_JBIAHG010000019.1:0-162064 GCF_042870385.1 Streptomyces sp. NPDC006602
AGATCACCACGCGCCACCCTCGACAACTACCAGGCCCAGCCGCCCGCCACCGGCAAATCCCAAAACCAATGATCCGAACCTGGAACAGGCCCTAGTGCTCCGCTGGTTATGCGGTTCTCTTGCCGCGGGCCGGTGGGGGCTGGTCGCGCCCACGCGGCGGTAGCCGCAGATTCACCACAGCCCCGCGCCCCTTCAGGGCGCGTACCGCGCCTGCACCGCCTTCCGGTCCAGGCCCCCCTTGGCGGTGTACGGCAGCACCGCGACCAGTTCGAGGCGGTCGGGCACCTCGAACGCGGCCAGCCGGTCGCGGCAGTACTGCAGGATCTCCTCGGCCCCGACGCTCTCGCCCTCGCGCACCACCACGGCCGCGCCGACCCGTTGCCCGTACGTCGCGTCGGGCACCGCGAACACGGCCGCCTCGGCGACTCCCGGGCAGCCGGCGAGGATGTCCTCGACATGCTCGGGGGAGATCTTCTCCCCGCCGCGGTTGATGAGGTTCTTGATCCGCCCGGTCAGGGACAAGTGTCCGTCTCCGTCCAGCGTTCCCAGGTCACCGGTGCGCAGCCACCCGTCGACGAAGGTGTACGACGTCTCGTCCCGGTCGGCGAGATAGCCGCGCGCGACGGTCGGACCGTGCACCCACACCTCGCCCTCGACGCCCGCGGGACAGGGCCGCCCGCTCCGGTCGACGACCCGGACCTCGACCCCGGTCGGCCGGCCGACCGACCCGTGCTTCAGCGGCCCCCGCTGGTGCAGCGGCTCGCTGGTCGCCTGGTGCGAGGCCTCGGTCATCCCGTAGGCGGACAGCAGCGGCGCGCCGAACGTCCGCTCCAGCGCCCGCTGCGTGGCCGTGTTGAGGGGCGCACTGCAACTCCGTACGAACTTCAGGGGCGGCACCTGCAGGCCCGGATACTCCCGCTCCGACCGGTCCAGGAGGATCTCGTGGATGGTCGGGACCGCGGTGAACCAGGTGGCGCCCGCGGCACGCATGTCGTCCCAGAACGTCCCCGCCGAGAACCGCCCCCGCTCGGGCAGCAGCACACAGCCCCCGCTGGCCAGGGAGGCCAGCAGCGCCGCGAACAGCCCGTGGCCGTGGAAGAACGGCATCACCGCGACCGTCGCGTCACCGGGACCCAACTCGTAGGCGGCACAGATGTTCTGGACGGACGCGGTCACGTTGGCGTGGGTCAGCGGGACCATCTTCGCCCGGTCGGTGGTACCGGCGGTGAACAGGACCAGAGCGTCTCGGTCCGACAACTCACCTGCGGCGCCCCGGACGTGGGGCGCGGCGTGCGCGTCGACTCCGAGCGCGACCGCCGCTGTCCCCGCACGGGAGACGTCCACGCGCAGGGGCCACGCCGGGACCGGCAGCGCGACCCCGGACGCCCCGCCCGGACCGACGAGGACCGCCCGCGCCCCCAACGCCTCCAGTCGCGCCGAGAGTTGGGGCCCCGGCAGCGCGGGATCCAGCGGAGCCACCACCAGACCGGCCCGCGCCGCACCGAGCAGCGCGACGACGAACTCCGCGGTGTTGGCACAGATCAGGCCGACCGCATCGCCCGGGCGCAGTCCCGCGCCACGCAGACGCCCCGCCACACCGTCCGCGAGGCTCGCGAGACCTCGGTAGGACAGGTGCACCCGCTCCCCGGTGACGACCAGGGCCCGGGCGTACGGCCGTTCACGCACCTGCCGGTCGAGGAGATCGACGAGGCCCGTGACCTGCGGGGGCCGGTACCGGTTCGTGTCGCGCGCGTTCTTGGACGACATACGTGCCGCGGCCGGAACCGCCATGACCCCACCCCCTCGTGCCAAGTCCGATGAAGCAGTCCTCTGCGAGCCTGCGGTGGCACACGGTGCGCGTCCAATACCCAGTGGCGAACGGCCGATAGCAACCGTCTATCAAGGGAGTTGCGGGCCCCCGACCAGCCATCGATAGACGCTGTTTATCGGCTGGTCGCCGATGGGTCTTGGACGCGGGCGAGCGCGCTGCGGATGGTGAGAGGAGTAGCCGCTCCGGCAGGACCTGCCCAAGGAGGACCTCGGACCATGACCGCCCCCTCGACACTGGAGACCGCGGCAGCAGCCGACGTTCCGACCGAGCTCACCGACGGGTACCACCTGGTCGTCGACGCGCTCAGGATGAACGACGTCGACACCATCTACGGGGTGGTCGGCATCCCGATCACCGACCTGGCCCGCCTCGCCCAGGCGCAGGGCATCCGCTACATCGGCTTCCGTCACGAGAGCAACGCCGGACACGCGGCGGCCATCGCCGGCTACCTGAACAAGAAGCCGGGCGTGGCCCTGACGGTGTCGGCACCGGGCTTCCTCAACGGGCTGGTCGCGCTGGCGAACGCGACCACCAACTGCTTCCCCATGGTCCAGATCTCCGGCTCCAGCGAGCGCCACCTCGTCGACCTCAAACAGGGTGACTACGAGGAGATGGACCAACTCGCCGCCGCGCAGCCCTTCGTGAAGGCCGCGTACCGGGTCAGCCGGGTGGAGGACATCGGCCGGGGCATCGCCCGCGCGCTGCGCACCGCGATCTCCGGGCGCCCCGGCGGGGTCTACCTCGACATCCCCGCCGCGGTGCTCGGCTCCATCTTGCCCGCCGCGGACGGCGCCAGGACGCTGAGCCGTCTCGTCGACCCCGCGCCGCGCCAGCTGCCCGCACCGGAGGCCGTGGACCGGGCGATCGAGCTCCTGGCGGGCGCCGAGCGGCCGTTGGTGGTCCTCGGCAAGGGAGCCGCGTACGCCCAGGCGGACGCCAAGGTACGGGCGTTCATCGAGTCGACGGGCATCCCTTACGTACCGATGTCGATGGCCAAGGGCCTGCTGCCCGACGACCACCCGCAGTCGGCGGCCACCGCCCGTTCCCTGGCGCTGAAGAAGGCCGACGTCGTGATGCTCGTCGGCGCCCGCCTCAACTGGCTGCTGGGCCACGGTCAGGCGGGGTGGAACCCGGACGCCAAGTTCATCCAGGTCGACATCGACCCCAAGGAGATGGACAGCAACCAGCCCATCGCCGCCCCCCTCGTCGGCGACATCGAGTCGGTGCTCGACGCGCTCGCCGAACGCACCAAGCCCGGCCAGATCGCGGCCCCTTCGGCCTGGCGGGAGGAGCTGGGTGCGCGCTCGGCGCAGAACGTCGCCAAGATGGCGAAGCGCCTCGAAGCCGACCCGCAGCCCATGCAGTTCATGGGCGCCCTGAAGGCCGTACGCGACGTCGTGCACGCGCACCCGGAGACGTACATCGTCAACGAGGGCGCCAACGCCCTGGACATCGCGCGCAACGTCATCGACATGCACGTACCGCGCCACCGCCTCGACAGCGGCACCTGGGGCGTCATGGGCATCGGCATGGGCTACGCGATCGCCGCCGCCGTCGAGAGCGGCGCCCCGGTCGTCGCCATCGAGGGCGACAGCGCCTTCGGGTTCAGCGGCATCGAGATCGAGACCATCTGCCGCTACAACCTGCCCGTCGTCACCGTGATCATGAACAACGGCGGTGTGTACCGCGGCGACGACGTCAACCCGTACGACGACGCCCCTTCGCCCACGACCCTCATGTCGGCGGCCCGCCACGACCTCCTGATCGAGGCGTTCGGCGGCAAGGGCTACCGCGCCACCACGCCCGCCGAGGTCACCGCCGCCCTCACCGAGGCCCTGGCCTCGGGCGGCCCGGCGCTCATCGACTGCGTCATCGACCCCTCGGCCGGCACCGAGAGCGGCCACATCTCGCACCTCAACCCCAAGGGCATCACCGTCGGCAACATCACGCCGGCGAAGAAGTGACCCTTGCCCCCTCGCTGTACCTCGAAACCTCGAACCCCCGCTCCGTACGCGTATGTTCACGAAAAGGAAGCAGACATGAGTGAAAAGCCGCTCGCCGGAATCAAGGTGATCGACTTCACCGGGGTCCAGGCCGGTCCCGCCTGCACGCAGATGCTCGCCTGGTTCGGCGCCGACGTCCTGAAGGTGGAGCGCCCCAACGGCGGCGACGTCACCCGCAAGCAGCTGCGGGACATCGAGGACCTCGACGCGCTGTACTTCACGATGCTCAACAGCAACAAGCGCTCCCTCGCCATCAACACCAAGACCGCCGAGGGCAAGGAGGTCCTGGAGAAGCTCATCGAGGGCGCCGACGTCCTGGTGGAGAACTTCGCCCCGGGTGCCCTGGACCGTATGGGCTTCACCTGGGAGCGCATCCAGGAGCTCAACCCGCGCCTGATCTTCGGCTCGGTCAAGGGCTTCAACGACCAGTCGTCCTGGAACGACCTCAAGGTCTACGAGAACGTCGCCCAGTGCGCCGGCGGCGCCGCCTCCACCACCGGATTCTGGGACGGCCCTCCCACCATCTCCGGCGCCGCCATCGGCGACACCAACACCGGTATGCACCTGGCGATCGGCATCCTCACCGCGATCATCGACCGCGGCAGGACCGGCAGGGGGCAGAAGGTCTCCGTCTCCATGCAGGACGCCGTGCTCAACCTCTGCCGGGTCAAGCTGCGCGACCAGCAGCGCCTGGAGCGGGTCGGCTACCTGGAGGAGTACCCGCAGTACCCCAACGGCGAGTTCACCGACGTGGTGCCGCGCGGCGGCAACGCGGGCGGCGGCGGCCAGCCCGGCTGGGTGCTCAAGTGCAAGGGCTGGGAGAACGATCCGAACGCGTACATCTACTTCACCGTCCAGGAACAGAACTGGAAGCGCACCGCCGAGGTGATCGGCCACCCCGAGTGGGCCGAGGACCCGGAGTACGCCACCGCGCGCGCCCGCCAGTCGCACATCTTCGAGATCTTCGGAGAGATCGAGAAGTGGCTCGCGGACAAGACCAAGTACGAGGCGGTGAACATCCTGCGGGAGTGGGAGGTGCCCTGCGCCCCGGTGATGAGCATGAAGGAGATCGCCTACGACGAGGACCTGCGCAAGAGCGGCACGGTCGTCGAGGTCGAGCAGAAGGGCCGCGGTACCTACCTGACCGTCGGCAGCCCGGTGAAGTTCTCCTCCTTCAAGCCGGACGTCGCCGGCGCCCCGCTGCTGGGTGAGCACAGCTCCGAGGTGCTGGTCGAGCTGGGCTACGACGAGGAGACCATCGGCCGGCTGAAGGAGAGCGGGGTCATCGTCTGACGCGAGTCGTCCACCGCGAGTCGTCCACCGCGAGTCGTCCACCGCGAGTCGTCCACCGCGAGTCGTCCACCGCGAGTCGTCCACCGCGGAAGCGGCCGTGGCCTTCGGGCCACGGCCGCTTCCGCGGTGTCCGGTGAGGCTCAGACCGTCGCCTCGGCCCGCCGCCGCATCCGCTCCAGCTCCCGCTCGCGTCGGGCGGTGACGTCCCGGATGACCGCCCCGACGTACGTGCTGCCGTCGGGGCCCGGCAGCAGCACCACGCTGAACTCGATGGACAGCTTGCGGCCGTCCGCCGCCAGCGCCGGAACGGCCAGCAGGTCCGCTGCCCCGTACTTGGTGGACCCCCGGTCCATGGCCTCCTCAAAGCCGTCCCAGTGACGCTTCCGATGCTTCTCGGGGATGATCACATCCAGGCTGCGACCGGCCACATCGGCCGCCGCGAACCCGAAGATGCGCTCCGCACCCCGGTTCCAATAGCGGATCAGTCCCTCGCCGTCGATGATCACTATGCCGTCGGGTGCCTGGGCAGCCATGCCCAGAACCACCTCGGGATCAAGGTCTTCCATCTCGCCTCCGAGCCGGGGCCATTGGTGGCAACAGTATACAGATTAATCGTATACAGAATACGGAAATCGGCCCGGAAGATGCCGCCAGGAGGACGGAAACGCAGGTGAAAGGCACGCCGAAAGCTTGGTATTGTTGTCCATGTCGCCGCGGGGAACACCCCTGGCCAGGCGGCAGACACCTGGTCCGGGTGGCGGAATGGCAGACGCGCTAGCTTGAGGTGCTAGTGCCCTTTATCGGGCGTGGGGGTTCAAGTCCCCCCTCGGACACAACCTGTGCGCACGCGGATGGTGCCGGCCGAGTCTCGGTCGGCACCATCCGTGTTTCATGTGGCGGACACGGCCGTCCGTGTGGGCCAGATGATGCAGGGCACCCGTTCGGGCGTCGGGCCAGACGTCGAGAAGAAGAGAACGCGCAGGTGATGGATCACCCTTTCCCGCTCTCCGGTAACGTCGCGGTATGAGCCATCCGCATCCTGAGCTGCAAGCCGCCCCGCCACTGCCCGAGGGAGGGCTGCGGGTCGTCGCCCTGGGCGGTCTCGGTGAGATCGGCCGCAACATGACCGTCTTCGAGCACGCCGGCAAGCTGCTCATCGTCGACTGCGGCGTGCTGTTCCCCGAGGAGACCCAGCCCGGCGTCGACGTGATCCTGCCGGACTTCACCTCGATCCGGGACCGCCTGGACGACATCGTGGCCGTGGTGCTCACCCACGGCCACGAAGACCACATCGGGGGCGTGCCGTATCTGCTGCGCGAGCGTCGGGACATTCCCGTCGTCGGCTCGAAGCTGACGCTGGCGTTCCTGGAGGCCAAGCTCAAGGAGCATGGCATCCGGCCGCGCACGGTGCGGGTGCGTGAGGGCGACCGGCGCGCGTTCGGGCCCTTCGACTGCGAGTTCGTGGCAGTGAACCACTCCATCCCGGACGCTCTGGCGGTCGCGATCCGTACCCGTGCCGGGATGGTCCTGCACACCGGCGACTTCAAGATGGACCAGTTCCCGCTGGATGACCGCATCACCGACCTGCGCGCCTTCGCCCGCCTCGGCGAGGAAGGTGTCGACCTCTTCCTCACCGACTCCACCAACGCCGAAGTGCCCGGTTTCACTGTCTCCGAGCGCGAGTTGAACCCCGCGATCGAGCAGGTCCTGCGCACCGCCCCACGGCGCGTGATCGTCTCCAGCTTCGCCAGCCATGTGCACCGCATCCAGCAGGTTCTGGACGCCGCTCACCAGTACGGCCGCAAGGTCGCCTTCGTGGGCCGCTCCATGGTCCGCAACATGGGCATCGCCCGCGACCTGGGCTACCTCAAGGTGCCGTCCGGCCTGGTGGTCAGCATGAAGGAACTGGAGAAGCTGCCGGATCACAAGATCACCCTGGTGTGCACCGGATCCCAGGGCGAGCCGATGGCGGCTCTCTCCCGGATGGCCACCCGCGACCACGTGATCCGCATCGGCAAGGGCGACACCGTCCTGCTCGCCAGTTCCCTGATCCCCGGCAATGAGAACGCCATCTACCGGGTGATCAACGGGCTGACCCGGTGGGGCGCGCATGTCGTCCACAAGGGCAACGCCAAGGTGCACGTCTCCGGGCACGCCAGTGCCGGTGAACTCGTCTACTGCTACAACATCGTCAAGCCCCGCAATGTCATGCCGGTGCACGGCGAATGGCGTCACCTGCGGGCCAATGCCGATCTGGCCATCCGTACCGGCGTCGATCCGGAAAACGTGGTCATCGCCGAGGACGGCGTCGTCGTCGACCTCGTCGACGGGCGGGTGTCCATCACCGGCAAGGTGCCCGCGGGCAACGTCTATGTGGACGGCATGGAAGTCGGCGGCGCCACTGAAGCCTCCCTCAAGGACCGCCTCACCCTCGCGGAGGAAGGTGTGGTCACGGTGGTGGCGATCGTCGACGCCGACACCGGCGCCCTCACCGAGACCCCCGACTTCCTGGCCCGCGGATTCGTCCACGACGACGCGACATTCGAACCGGTCGTTCCGGTGATCGAGAAGGCGTTGGCCAAGGCCGCCGACGAAGGCGTCGGTGACGCCCACCAGCTCGAACAGCTCATCGCCCGCGCCGTGGCGAACTGGGCGTTCCGCACCTACCGCCGCAAGCCCCTGATCATCCCCGTCATCATCGACGCCTGACACGTCCCGGACCGGCACTTCCGTCCCCGCCCTGGCCGACGGCGGGGAAGTGCCCGGCGCCGAGCTCGCTGAGCCGGGCCCCGGCGTACGCATCGTCGGCATCAGAAAGGTGAACGGATGAGCGCGCGCTTCGAGGAGATCGACTGGCGCCCGACGGCGATGGGCGACATCAGTCTGCGGCGCCGACGGGACCCGGCATCGGGCGACGACGTGTACGAAGTGAAACTCGGGGACGAGTTCCTGATGTCGAGCCTGTTCACGGCGGGCGAGATCGCCCTGACCCGGCTCGGCCTGGCGGAGCTGCCCGACACCGCTCTCGACATCGCGGTGGGCGGGCTCGGCCTCGGCTACACCGCCCAGGCCGCCCTGGACGACGCACGTGTCCGCTCCCTGGTCGTCATCGACGCACTCGGCGAGGTGATCGAGTGGCATCAGCGCGGGCTGGTCCCGCTGGGCGCCTCTCTGGCGTCGGATCCCCGCTGCCGCCTGGTCCGGGGCGACTTCTTCGCAATGGTCGACGACTCCTGCGGGCTGGACCCCCAGGAGCCGGGGCGCCGCTTCCACGCCATCCTGCTGGACGTGGACCATTCGCCACGCCATGTACTGCACCCACGTCACGCGACGCTCTACCAGCCCGCCGGCCTGCGCGCCCTCGCCGGCCGTCTCCAGCCCGACGGCGTCTTCGCCCTCTGGTCGAACGATCCGCCCGACGAACAGTTCAGCTCCGTCCTCGCGGATGTCTTCGCGGAATCACAGGCCCACGTCGTCGACTTCGACAATCCACTGCAAGGAGGAACCGCGGCCAACACCGTCTATGTGGCGCGGAAGGCCGCCGACGCGACCTGATGTGGTCGTGCCGGTCCCCGGACGCCACTGAGGCCCCTGTTCACCGGGGGTCTTTCGCCTTTCCGGGCGCTCCCGCGCGCAGTCCGTCCATAACGAGGTCCAGGAGCCGGGCGGCGCGCGGCCGCCAGTCTCCGCGGGGGTCGATCTGCCAGAGGCCGGCGATGGCGAGAAGGAAGTCGTCCGCGGTGACTCCCGGGCGGATGGTGCCGGCCGCCTCGTTCGCCCGGAGCAGGAGTTCGGCCGCGGCCGTCACCGGGGTGTGACCCGGCTTCGCAGGGGCGCGGCCCGGTTTCGTACGGCCGTCCGATGCGCTCAAGGCCCGGCGGATCGCCTCCGCCATGCCGGCCTTTGCCATCGCGAACTGTGCCAGCCGGTCCATCCACTCGCGCAGCGCCCGGTCGGGTCCGCGCGTCCCGAGCAGCTGGGGCGCGGCGTCGGCGACCTGCTGCATCTCGTAGCGGTAGACCTCCAGGACGAGCGCCTCGCGGTTGGGGAAGTTCCGGTAGAACGTGCCCTGCCCCACGCCCGCCTTTTTCGCTATCGCGCTCAGCGGGGCGTCCGCGGAGAGCGTCAGTTCGGCCAGTGCCACTTCCAGGATGCGCTCGCGGTTGCGTTGCGCGTCCGAGCGCAGAGGCGCGTCCTTCTTCTGCTGCACTCGTCCTCCTCGGGGCGCGGCCGAAAGCCGTCCTTGCTGACCGGACAGCTGTCCACTACGTTCGAGTGGAACCGGACAGGTGTCCATTTGAGTCCACTCTAGCGCCGATGCCTCGGCGTTCCTCCCCCGCGTCCACCCAAAACGTCTCTGCTCCCGATCTCGGCTGCCCGCCGGAGTGCGCTGTCGACGTGCTCCGGATACGCGAAAGAAGGCTGATCATGGCCCCACCCCCCTCGTCGACGTCCAGCGCCATCACCTTGAAGATCAACGGGGAGAAGCACACGCTGTCCGTCGATCACCGCACCACCCTGCTCGACGCCCTGCGCGAGCGCCTCGATCTGACCGGCACCAAGAAGGGCTGCGACCAGGGCCAGTGCGGTGCCTGCACCGTCCTGCTCGACGGCCGCCGTGCCGTGGCCTGCCTGCAACTGGCGGTGGCGGCCGAGGACCGCGAGATCACCACCGTCGAAGGGCTGGCCGAGGGCGCGCAACTCCACCCGGTGCAGCAGGCGTTCCTCGACCTCGACGGCTACCAGTGCGGCTACTGCACGCCGGGCCAGATCTGTTCGGCCGTTGCGGTGATCGAGGAACACGCGGCGGGCTGGCCGAGTGCCGTCACCGCCGATGTCCGGCCCGAAGCGGGAGTGCCGGCGCTGACCGCGGACGAGATCCGGGAGCGGATGAGCGGCAACCTGTGCCGCTGCGGGGCGTACGTGTCGATCGTCCAGGCGGTCGCCCGGGCGGCCGAGGCACGGGTGGCCGAGGAGGCGGCGGCATGAGGGAGTTCGACTACCGGCGCGCCGCCGACGTCCCCAGCGCCCTCGCGCTGCTCGACGCCGATCCCGAGGCGCGCTTCCTCGGCGGCGGCACCAACCTCGTCGACCTGATGAAGACCGGCGTCGAGCATCCCACCCGGCTCGTCGACCTGCGGGAACTTCAGCTGGACGGCATCGAGTCGACGCAGAACGGTGGTCTGCGCATCGGCGCCACCGTCACCAACAGCGACCTCGCGGCGCATCCCGAAGTCCGCCGCCACTACCCGGCGTTGGCGCAGGCGGTGCTGGCCGGCGCCTCCGGGCAGCTGCGCAACATGGCGACGGTCGGCGGGAACCTGCTCCAGCGCACCCGCTGCGGCTACTTCGCCGACGTGACCAAACCCTGCAACAAGCGCGTCCCCGGCAGCGGTTGCCCCGCCGTCGAGGGCGAGCACCACAACCACGCGATCCTCGGCGCCTCCACGTACTGCGTGGCCACCCACCCCTCCGACATGGGCGTGGCGCTGACGGCGTTCGACGCGGTCGTCTCTTTCGAAACGACCGACGGGCCCGGCGAGTTGGCTCTTGAAGAGTTCTACCTGCCGGTGGGTGACACCCCGCACCTGGAGACCGCCCTGCCGCCGGGCGCACTGATCACCGGCATCACCCTGCCGCCGACGCCCACAGCGGCGGGCTCCCGCTACCGCAAGGTGCGCGAGCGTGCCTCGTACGCCTTCGCGATCGGCTCGCTCGCCGCCGCGCTCGACGTCCGCGACGGTGTCGTACACGACGTACGGCTGGCGTTCGGGGCGGTCGCGTCCCGGCCGTGGCGGGCCCGGGCGGCCGAACACGCGCTGATCGGGGCACCGGCGGACGCGGAGCACTTCTCGGCCGCCGCGGACGCCGAACTGGCCGCCGCGAAGCCGCTGCCGCACAACGGATACAAGGTGACACTCATGCGCAACCTCGTGGTGGCCGTGCTGACCGAACTCGCCGAGGAGACCACCCGATGACCACCGCTCCCACGCGCAGGAACGCCGTCGGCACCGCCCACACCCGCGTCGAGGGCCGGGACAAGGTCACCGGAGCGGCCCGCTACGCCGGGGAGATCCCGTTCGACCGACTCGCCCACGGCTGGCTGGTGTTGTCGACCATCGCCCAGGGCCGTATCAGTTCGGTGGAGGACGCCCCCGTCCTCGCGATGCCGGGCGTGGTCGCCGTCCTGCACCACCACAACGCTCCCCGCGTCGACACCGACTACACCGGCCTGCTCGGCACCCCGCCGGACCCGACCGCGGCCGTCTTCCAGCACGACCGGGTGCCGCACGTGGGCTGGCCGGTCGCCCTGGTCGTCGCCGACACCTCCGAACAGGCCAGGGAGGCCGCGGAAGCGCTCGTCGTGCACTACGAACAGAAGCCGCACGACGTCGACTTCGGCGCCGGCCGTCCGGACGCGTACCCGGTCGACAACCACGGGCCGGCAGTGGTCGAAAACGGGGATCTGGAGGCCGAACTCGCCGCGTCCGCCGTCGTCGTGGACGCGGAGTACACCACCCCGGAGGAGCACCACAACCCGATGGAGCCGCACGCGGCGACGGCCCGGTGGGACGGAGGCCGCCTCGAGGTCGTCGACTCCAACCAGGGCACCACGTGGGTCGCGAGCGAACTCGCGAACCTCTTCTCGCTCGACCCGGCCTCCGTCCGGGTGCGGTCCGAGCACGTCGGCGGCGGCTTCGGCAGCAAGGGCGTCCGCGCCCACCAGGTGGCCGCCGTGATGGCCGCGACCGCCCTGCAACGCCCTGTCCGAGTTGTCATGACGCGCCGCCAGATGTTCTCGCTCGCCGGCTACCGCAGCCCCACACGGCAGCGACTCAGGCTCGGCGCGGAGGCCGACGGCCGACTGCGCGCGCTGGAACACAGCTCGCTCAGCCTCACCTCGACGGTGCACGAGTTCATCGAGTCGGCCGCCCTGCCGGCCCGGACGATGTACGGCGCCCACGCCCACCACACCGCCAACCGGCTCGTACGACTCGACGTGCCGACCCCGACATGGATGCGCGCGCCGGGCGAGGCACCGGGGTCGTTCGCGCTGGAGTCGGCATTCGACGAACTCGCCGAGAAGGTGGGGATCGACCCGATCGAGCTGCGCGCCCGCAACGAGCCCGAGCTGGGTCCCGTCTCCGGGCTGCCGTTCAGCGGCCGCAACCTGCTCGCCTGTTTCCGCGAGGGCGCCCGCCGGTTCGGCTGGGCCGACCGGGATCCGCGTCCCGGGCTGCGCCGCGACGGTCGTCTGCTGCTCGGCAGCGGCATCGCGGCGGCCTCCTTCCCCGCAGGTGCCGCACCCTCCACGGCGGCCGTGACGGCCGAGGCGGACGGTACCTTCACGGTGCGGATCAACGCGGCCGACATCGGCACCGGGGCCCGCACCGCGCTCACCCTGGTCGCCGCCGACGCGCTTCAGACGGCGCCGGAGCGGGTCCGGGTACGCATCGGGGACAGCGACTTCGGGCCCGCGTTCATCGCCGGCGGCTCGATGGGCACCCGCTCCTGGGCCTGGGCGGTCACGGCCGCGGCCGAGGAACTGCGGGAGCGGCTCGCCCTCGGGGCCACCGTCCCGCCCGAGGGACTCACCGTACGGTCCGACACGACCGAGGCCGTCGGCGCCCTCGCCCGGAAGGAACGGCACTCCTTCGGCGCGCAGTTCGCCGAGGTCGCCGTGGACATCGACACCGGCGAGGTGCGGGTGCGCCGCATGCTCGGCATCTTCGCGGCCGGCCGGATCGTCAACCCGCTCACCGCGCGGGGCCAGTTCATCGGCGGAATGACGTGGGGCATCTCGATGGCCCTGCACGAGGAGGCGGTACGGGACGTCGGCACGGGCGGCCACTACGGCGCCGACCTCGCCGGCTACCACGTGGCCGCCCACGCCGACGTCCCGACCGTCGAGGCCGACTGGATCGACGACCCGGACCCGGACGACCCGGTCGGCATCAAGGGCATCGGCGAGATCGGCATCGTGGGCGCCGCGGCGGCCATCGCCAACGCCGTCTGGCACGCGACCGGCGTACGCCACCGCAACCTGCCCATCCGGCCCGACCGCGTCCTGACGGCAGGCCGACATGCTTGACATCGCCACCGAGCTGCACCGGTGGGCCGAGGAGGGCCGCGAGTTCGCCGTCGCCACCGTCGTGGCCGTCGGCGGCAGCGCCCCGCGCGGCCCCGGCGCCGCCCTCGCGGTCGACACGGAGGGCACGGTGATCGGCTCGGTCTCCGGCGGATGCGTGGAGGGAGCGGTGTACGACCTGTGCGGGCAGGCGCTCCAGGACGGTGAGACGGTCGTCGAACGCTTCGGCCACAGCGACGAGGACGCCTTCGAGGTCGGCCTGACCTGCGGCGGAGTCATCGACGTCATGATCACCCCGGTGCGCGCGAATGCACCCGGCCGTACGGTCCTGGCGGCGGCCCTGTCCACCGTCGCCCGAGGTGAGCCGACCGCGCTCGCCCGGGTCGTCCGAGGACCGGCCGAGCTGCTGGGCAGACCGTTGCTCGTGCGGCCCGACGGCTCGTACGAGGGTGATCTCGGCGAGCTGGACCGTACGGCGGCGGCCGAGGCCCGGGCCCTGCTGGACGCCGGCCGTACCGGCACGGTCGAACTGTCGGCCGACGGCTCGCACTGCCCCGGGGGCCTGACCCTGCTCGTCGAGTCGAGCGTGCCGCCGCCCCGCATGATCGTCTTCGGTGCGATCGACTTCGCGGCGGCGCTGGTGCGCGCCGCCAAGTTCCTCGGCTACCACGTGACCGTCTGCGACGCCCGCTCCGTGTTCGCCACCCGGGCCCGCTTCCCCGAGGCCGACGACATCGTGGTCGACTGGCCGCACCGCTATCTGCGGGGTACCGCGACCGACGCGCGCACGGTGGTGTGCGTGCTCACCCACGACGCCAAGTTCGACGTACCGCTGCTCAAGGAGGCCCTGCGGATGCCGGTCGCGTTCGTCGGTGCGATGGGCTCGCGCCGCACGCACGCGGACCGTGAGCGCCGGCTGCGCGAAGTGGGCCTGACCTCACGGGAGTTGGCACGGTTGCGCTCGCCCATCGGGCTCGACCTCGGCGCCCGTACGCCCGAGGAGACCGCCCTGTCCATCGCGGCGGAGATCGTCGCGGCCCGGCGGGGCGGCACCGGCGTTCCGCTCACCGGGTCGGGGACGCCGATCCACCGTGACGGGCAGGAGCCGATCCACCGTGACGGGGGAGAGGGGAGCGCCGTGGCGGCGGCCTGAAGGTCAGGTACGGGTTCGAAAGGTCATGCACGGGTTCGAGTGGAAGGGCCCCGGAGACGGGCGTACCGTCGAACGGTGAACAACGGTGGACGCCAGCGTTCACCACCCCTTGTGAGGGTTCACCTCCCGAGAGTGCCTATGCCATGACGAGCCCGCAACCAAGCCCCTCGGCGCAGACCACCACCCGGGAACCCGGCGGTGGCGGAAACGCGATGGCGTTGCTGGTCATCGCGTCCTGCCAGCTCATGGTGGTCCTGGACATCACCATCGTGAACATCGCGCTGCCGGACATCCAGCGCGCCCTGGACTTCTCCACCACCAGCCTGGCCTGGGTGGTCAACGCCTACACCCTCACCTTCGGCGGTCTGCTGCTGCTCGGCGGCCGGACCGGCGACATCCTCGGCAGACGGCGCGTGTTCATCTTCGGCGTGCTGCTGTTCGTGCTCGCCTCCCTGCTCGGCGGGCTCGCCCAGAACGAGGCCCAACTCCTCGCCGCACGCGCCCTGCAGGGCGTCGGCGGCGCCATCGCCTCCCCGACCGCCCTCTCCCTGGTCAGTACGACCTTCCGCGAAGGCCCCGAGCGCAACCGGGCTTTCGGGGTCTTCGCCGCGGTCTCGGCGGGCGGCGGAGCGATCGGGCTGCTCGCGGGAGGCATCCTCGTGGAGTGGCTGAACTGGCGGTGGGTGCTCTTCGTCAACGTCCCGATCGGTCTGCTCATCGCCCTCGCCACGCCCCGCTGGATCAAGGAGTCCGAACGCCACCCGGGCCACTTCGACATCACCGGCGCGCTGACCTCCACCGTGGGCATGGTCCTGCTGGTGTACGGGTTCATCAGAGCCGCCCAGGAAGGCTGGCGGGACGCCTTCACGCTGGCCTCGTTCGCCGCGGCCGTCGTCGTCCTCGCCTTGTTCATCCTGGTCGAGAGGCGTTCCAGGCAGCCGATCACGCCACTGCACATGTTCGCCGACCGCAACCGCGCCGGCACCTACGGCATCATGCTGTGCCTCGCCGCCGC
Organism: Streptomyces sp. NPDC006602; assembly: GCF_042870385.1. NCBI lineage: Bacteria > Bacillati > Actinomycetota > Actinomycetes > Kitasatosporales > Streptomycetaceae > Streptomyces > Streptomyces sp. NPDC006602. Next base: position 15,385 of record NZ_JBIAHG010000019.1, read on the forward strand.
GATCTTCGGCATGTTCTTCTTCCTCACGCTCTTCGTGCAGAACGTGCTGGAATTCAGCCCGCTGGCAACCGGGTTCGCCTTCCTGCCGGTCAGCGCGGTCATCGCGATCGGCGCCGGACTGGCCTCGCGGTTCCTGCCGACGTACGGACCCAAGCCCTTCATGGTCGTGGGCGCGATCCTCGCCGCCGTGGGCCTGTCCTGGCTTACCCTGACCGACGTCCACTCCACCTACGCGGGCAGTGTCCTCGGCCCGATCCTCGTCTTCAGCCTCGGCATGGGCATGGAGTTCGTCTCGCTCACCCTGATGGCACTCTCCAACGTCTCCGTCCGGGAGACCGGCGCCGCCTCCGGACTCCTCAACGCGACGCAGCAGGTCGGTGGTTCGCTCGGCCTGTCCATCCTGGTCACCATGTTCGGGACGGCCAGTACCAACGAGGCGGAGAAGCAGATCCCGCTCTTCCTCGAGCAGGCCACCCCGGCCGAGCGCCTGCGCTTCCAGCGCACCGGGGAGCTGCCGCGCCCCTTCTCCGACGAGGTCCTCACCGCCGGGGCGTCGGCCGCCTTCGTCATGGCGGCCATCTTCACCGCGGTCGCCGCGCTGATCGCCGTCGTGGTCATCCAGGTCCGGCCGTCCGACCTGGAGCGGCTCAAGGGGGGAGTGGGTCCCGGGGCGGTCTGAGAGGGGCTTGCGGGTGCGGGTGCGGGTGCGGGTGCGGGTGCGGGTGCGGCGGGGTGCGGGGTCCGGGGGGCGGTGGAAAATGCCGTGCCGTGCTCCTTCGCGGTTGCTTACACTCACCACGAACCACGCGTCGTCCACCAGTTCTCGGCGTGTGCGTGTGCCTTGACGTGGAACGAGTGAGGGGAGACCTGCCGTGCGTACGTGCACCGCTGTCGTCGTCCCCCGGTCGCAGTACGACGTGATCCTCGTGTCCTCGCCGGTCCGGTGCCCGCTGCGCGGCCGGTACCGGATGCCCCGGACGAACGACTGACCACGACGCCCGACGTCGAGCTGGGCGATACGTCCATTCACTGACGTCCCGCCAGATGATCAGTCCCGTCCGGGAATCGCGCTGCCCTGTCACAGACCTTCCGAAAGGCCATGGGCCGTGCGCACCAACCTCAACCCGCTCGTCGCCGTCCGCAACCTCGGCATCCTCGCCCACGTCGACGCGGGCAAGACCACCGTCACCGAGCGGATCCTCTACGCCACCGGGACCACGCACAAGCGTGGCGAGGTCCACGACGGCACGACCGTCACGGACTTCGACTCCCAGGAGCGCGATCGCGGGATCACGATCTTCGCCGCGGCGGTGAGCTGCGCCTGGGACGGTCACCGGATCAATCTCATCGACACCCCGGGCCATGTCGACTTCGCCGATGAGGTGGAGCGCTCGCTACGCGTGCTCGACGGCGCGGTGGCGGTCTTCGACGCCGTCGCGGGCGTCGAACCGCAGAGCGAGTCGGTATGGCGGCAGGCAGACCGGCACGGCGTACCGAGGATCGCGTTCGTCAACAAGCTGGATAGGGCCGGCGCCGATCTCGACACGGCCGTCGAGTCGATCCGGGAGCGGCTGCATCCGGCACCGCTCGTCGTGCAGTTGCCCATCGGGCGCGAGGACGCCTTCACCGGTGTCGTCGATCTGCTGCGAATGCGTGCGCTGACCTGGCGCGACGGTAGTGAGACGGTCGAGGAGGGGCCGGTGCCGGAGGCGCTGCGCGAGGAGGCGCTCCGGCGACGGCGGGTGCTGGAGGAGGCGGTGGCGGAACTCCATCCGGGCGCGCTGGAGGAATTCTGTATGCGGTCGACCGGAAGCGTGCAGTCGACGAACAGCGGCATACAGTCGACGGCCGATGGCATCCGGTCGGCGGCCGACATGCCGGTGCTCGACACGCACACGCTCGTCGACGCCTTGCGCGACCTCACCCGCACGCGCGAGGGAGTCGTCGTCCTATGCGGCTCCGCCTACCGCAACCGCGGGATCGAGCCGTTGCTGGACGCCGTTGTGGCGTACCTGCCGTCGCCGCTCGACGTGCCCGCCGTACGCGGCACCCTCGACGACGGAACGGAACAGGAGCGGGCCGCCGATCCGCAGGCGCCCTTCGCGGCGCTGGCGTTCAAGGTGAGCGCCACCCCGACGGGCCGTCTGACGTATCTGCGGGTGTACTCGGGAACGATCGAGAAGGGAGCCGCGGTGATGGACGCGGGTGTGCGGCGCACCGAGCGGATCGGGCGGATTCTGCGGGTGCAGGCCGACCGGCACGTCCGGTTGGAGCGCGCGGTCGCCGGGGACATCGTCGCCGTGGTCGGGCTGAAGTCGGCCCGGGCCGGCTCGACCCTGTGTGGGCCGGACGCCCCGCTCGTGCTCGAACCGCCGAGCGTGGCCGAACCGGTGGTCTCCGTGGCGGTCGAGGCGCGCAGGTCCACCGACACGGACCGGCTGGCCACGGCGCTCGCGCGGCTGGCGGAGGAGGACCCGTCGCTGGCGGCGCGAACCGATCCGGAGACCGGTCAGACGCTGCTGTCCGGCATGGGCGAGCTGCACCTGGAGGTGGCAGTGGAGAAGGTCCGGCGAGACCACGGGCTGGAAGTCGTCGTCGGCCGGCCGAGGGTGGCCTACCGGGAGACGGTCGTCCGCGGGGTGTCCGGCCTGGTGTACCGGCACGTCAAACAGGACGGCGGGGCAGGGCAGTTCGCCCATGTCGTCCTCGACGTGCAGCCATTGGACCCGCAGGCCGGCACCGGCTTCGAGTTCCGGTCCGTCGTCGTCGGCGGGCGCGTGCCGCAGGAGTACGTCCGGGCGGTCGAGGCCGGCTGCCGGGACGCCCTCACGGAGGGGCCGATCGGCGGGCACCCGGTGACCGGGCTGCGCGTCACCCTCACCGACGGGGCCACGCACGTGAAGGACTCCTCGGACACGGCCTTCCGCGCAGCGGGCCGGTTCGCGCTCCGGGAAGCCCTGCGCGCCTCGGCGATGACCCTGCTGGAACCGGTCGTCGAGGTCACGGTCACCGCACCCGAGGACGCCGTCGGTACCGTCCTCGGCGACCTCGCGGCACGGCGCGGTCGGGTCTCCGGCTCGGCCACGCGTGCGGGGTCGGCGGTCGTCACCGCGACCGTCCCGCTGGCCGAACTGTTCGGCTACGCCACCCGGTTGCGCGGCCGGACCCAGGGACGCGGCACCTTCACCGCCCGGCCCACCGGCTACGCCCCGGCACCGCTCGCCACACCGACGCGGTGACCGACATGGCGGCTCCACCCGCACCCGCGGGTGGAGCCGTCGTGGGCTCACGGGCAGGAAACGACAGTTGACGGCACCGTACGCTCCCATCCGCAATCCGGTTGCCGAGAAGGGAACCCGTTGAAAGGCTCGCCCTCATGCCCACCTTCTCCGCATCAGACGGCACCCGCCTCGCCTACCAGGTGTCCGGGGACGGCCCGCCCCTGGTCTGTCTGCCCGGCGGCCCGATGCAGGACTCGGTCTACCTGGGCGACCTGGGCGGCCTGACCGCCCACCGCACCCTGATCCGCCTCGACCTCAGGGGCACCGGCCGCTCGGCGACGCCGGGCGACCCGGCGTCGTACCGCTGCGACCGCCTGGTCGACGACGTCGAGGCGCTCCGCGAGGAACTGGGCCTGGACCGGGCGGACCTCCTCGCACACTCCGCCGGCGCGAACCTGGCGGTCCTGTACGCGGCCCGCCACCCCGACCGCGTCGCACGCCTCGCCCTGATCACCCCGAGCGTCTACGCGGTCGGCATCGAGATCACCGCCGAGGACCGCCTGAGCAGCGCACGCCTGCGCCGTGACGAACCGTGGTTCGCGCCGGCGTACGCGGCCCTGGAAGCGATCACCGCCGGCCGGGCGGGCCCCGACGACTGGCAGGCCGTCGCCCCCTTCTGGTTCGCCCGCTGGGACGACGAGGCGAAGGCCGTACGGGAGGCGGAGGAGAAGCAGCGCAACGACGAGGCGGCGGCGGTGTACGCCTCCGAGGGCGCGTTCGACCCGGCCGCCACCCGCGCGGCCCTCGCCGCGTTCGCCGCGCCGGTGCTCGTGCTGGCCGGCGAGGTGGATGTGGCGGCACCACCGCGCGTCGCGGCGGAGTACGCGGGCCTGTTCCCGAACGCCGAGTCGGTCGTCCAGCCCGGCGCCGCGCACTTCCCGTGGCTGGACGACGCGGGGCGGTTCGTGCCGGTCATGTCGGCGTTCTCGGCCTGATCCGCCGGGAGCGGCGTACACAGACCGTCACCGGCACACGGTCCGGCACGGCCTCCCGGGGCGGCGCTGCCGTCAGGGCGCGGGGATGCGCTTCGGGGCCCGCAGCCGGAATGTGCTGTGGACCAGCGCCGCGCATCCCACGGCGAAGAACCACGCACCCGAGTCGAGGAAGGAGAGGTCGGTGTAGACCCTGCTCAGGGTGCCCACCCAGAAGGCGAACAGCCCGGTGCTGAGCGTGGTGCTCAGTAGGTGCAGGCGTCGGACCGGACGCGGCACGGGCTCCCTGGGGGAGCGGCGCAGCGCGGACAACACTGCCGCACAGGTGCCCAGGCAGAGCACAGCGACCAGTGCGAACGGCCAGGCGCCACCGAAGGGCCAGGCGTCCGTGAACGTCCAGTAAGAGTTGAACAAGTTACCGAAAAGGGTCGTGCGGCTGTAGAAGGGCAGGCACAGGGCGAGCACCAGTGCCGCTCCGGCGAGGCCGAAGGGCACGGCGCGCAGAAGGGGCGACGGCCGCGCGGACACGGCGGTCGTCTCCGCGGCCTGTGCGGGGCGGGTGACTCCGGACGTGATGGCCGGTTCGGGCCGCGTGCCTGTGGACTTCGTGGTCGTTCTCGGGCGGGTGGTTGCGGGCTTCTTGGACTGTTCGGGCTGGGTGGCTCGGGCGGTCGCACCCGGCGTCGGGCGGGCGGCTCGGGAGGTCGCACCCGGCGTGGGCCGGGCGGCTCGGGCTGGGGCAGTGGCGGCCGGGCCGTCGGGGGCCGTTGGGTGCTGGGAGACCGGCGGGGCGGCCTTGGGTCTGCCCCGGACCGGCGGGGCAGGCGGGGAGGCCGGGGGCGCGACCTCGGTCTCCGGCGTACGGGGCGCGGCCGGCAGGGTGGGGACGGTGACAGTGGCCGGCAGTGCGCGAGCGACCTGGCCGGGCAGCCAGGCCGCGGCCTCGGTGACGACCTCGGTGGGTGTGTAGCCGCCCGCGCCCGCCACCTGGGCGAGCTCCTCGATGAGCTCGCCCACCGCCGGGCGGTCGGCGGGGTCCTTGGCCAGACAGCGGGCGATGATCCCCAGGCCTGGTCCGGGCAGCTGGTCGAGACGCGGTTCCTCGTAGGCGATACGGAAGTTGAGCGATTGCGCCGAGCCGGTTCCGAACGGGCCGGTGCCGGTGGCCGTGTATGTCAGCACCGCGCCGAACGCGAACACGTCGGTGGCCGGTGTGACGGACTTGCCGGTGAGCTGTTCGGGAGCCATGAAGCCGGGGGTGCCGAGGATCGTTCCGGTGCGGGTGAGCGCAGCGGACTCGGTCGCCAGGGAGATCCCGAAGTCGACGACTCGGGGTCCGTCGGGAGCGATGAGTACGTTGGAGGGCTTCAGGTCCCGGTGGACCAGACCGGCCGCGTGGATGGCCTCGAGGGCTTCGGCCAAGCCCGCGCCCAGCGCGCGTACCGAGTCCACGGGCCAGGGGCCGTGCGCCGCGACGGCCTGGTCCAGGGCCATGCCGGGCACGTAGGCGGTGGCCAGCCAGGGGGGGCGAACCGTCGGGGTCGGCGTCGACCAGAGCGGCCGTGAAGAAGCCGGTGACCTTGCGGGCGGCCGCCACCTCCTGGGCAAACCTGCGGCGGAAACCGGGGTCTTCGGCCAACTCCGGCCGAACCACCTTCACCGCCACCGGACGTCCGCTGGGTGAACGCCCCAAGAAAACCCGCCCCATCCCGCCGGCACCCAGCAGTGCGGAGATCCGGTACCGGCCCACCTGCCGGGGATCGGCCGGCTTCAGCTCCTCCATCAAGCTCCCCCTGACTCACCCCGGGTGCGTCCGCACCCGCGTCATTACACACCACCGGCCGCTACCGACAGCCACCGCGTATCGGCTCCGGGGCGACGTCTCCCGTGCTGACCGCCGGACCCGGGTTCCGGCTTCGCACCGCTGCGGGTGACGGGCGTCAAATGGTCTGCCGATCACCCCCGCCGATCACCGCAAGGGGACTTAATGCATATGATGTGCAAGTGCATAACTGCAGCATCAGGGTGGCGGGCCCCGACGACCTCGACGGTGCGCGAGCCGTGATGCTCGACACCGTCTACCGCGACTTCGGTACCGGCTACGTGCCTCGCCGGCACGCCGACGTCATCGATCCGGCCGCCGCCTATCTCGCCCCGGCTCGCCACACCCTCCTGGTCGCCGTCGACCCGGGCGACGGAGCCGTCGTGGCCACCGCAGCCCTCGACTCCCGCGGACCGGCCCACCCGCCGAACCCCCGCCATCTCGCCGAGAATTACCCCTCCGGCGAGACCGCGCAACTGCGCCGGGTGTACGTCCGTCCCGGGCACCGCAGGCGTGGCCTCGCCCGGCGCCTGGTCGACGAACTCCTCGCCTTCGCCGCCGCCGACGGCGGCTACCGCAGCGTCTACCTGCACACCGACCCGGGGGTCCCGGGCGCCGAGCCGTTCTGGCGGTCGCTCGGCGAGACCGTGCACGACGAGCGGGAGGACCCCGGCGGCGGCAACGGGGTTCTCCACTTCGAGATCCCGATGGGACGGTGACGGCATGCGACGCCGCCACATGACCGGTTCCCTCCTGCTCGCCCCGCTCCTGACCGCCTGCTTCACCTCCGGCGGCGGCAGCGCCTCGTCGGGCGGCGGCGACGAAGGCTCCCGGCTGCGGGTCGCCCTCGCCTTCCCTCCCGCCGAGAACCTCTCGCCGTACGGCGCCGACGCCACCATCCTCAGCCGCCTCGGCGTCACCGAGGGCCTGACCGCCCTCGACGCCAACGGCGCCGCCGCCCCCGCGCTCGCCGAGTCCTGGCGCCGCGAGAACGGCCGCACCTGGCTCTTCACCCTGCGCGAGGCCACTTTCCAGGACGGCTCGGACGTCACCCCGAGCGCGGTCGCCGCCGCCCTCACCCACGCCACCGCGGCCAGGCCCGCCCCCGCCGCCCTCTCCGGCGTCACCCTCACCGCAAGGGCCGCGGGCGACACCGCCGTACGGATCACCACCACCGCCCCCGACCCCGTACTGCCCCTGCGCCTGGCCGGCCCCGGCCTCGCCGTCCTCTCCTCGAAGGCCTACACCGGCAAGGACGGCGTCGATCCGGTCGGCACCGCCACCGGCCCCTTCGCCCTGACGAAGGTCACCGGATCCGCCTCCGCCACCCTCGACCGCTACGACGACTACTGGGGCGGCCGTGCCCAGGCCTCCGGCGTCGACGTCCGCTTCATCGCCGACGGCACCGCCCGCGCCGGCGCCCTGCGCACCGGCGAGATCGACATCGCCGAGGCGGTCCCCGTCGCGCAGGCCGCCACCCCGCCCTGCCGTCCGTGACCCGCCACGCCCTGCTCCGCCTGCCCGGCATCGCCCTCGCCCTCGCCTCCCTCGCCTTCCTCGGCCTCGGCGCCCAGCCGCCCGCCCCGGAGTGGGGCCTGCTCCTCGCCGAGAACCAGCCCTACGCCGAGCGCGCCCCCTGGGCGGTCCTCGCCCCCGCCGCCGTACTCGCCCTGCTCGGGGCGCTCGCGGTGAGCGCGGCGGGCGGGGTGCGGCTGCCGAGGCGGGTCCGGACTCGCCCGCCCGAGCCGCCGACCGAAGCACCGTCATCCACAAGGAAGTTGGTGGGCACTCGATGACCTCGCTCTTGATCGGCCTGCGACGCAAGGCGCCAGTGGCTCCCGGGGCCACCCGCCTCTCGCCCCTGCTGCGTCTGTTGATCCTCACCCAACTCGCTTTCAACCTCGGCTTCTTCGCCGTCCTGCCCTTCCTCTCCGAACACCTCGGACAGGCCATGGGCATGGCGGGCTGGCTCGTCGGCCTGGTGCTGGGCCTGCGGACCTTCAGTCAGCAGGGGCTGTTCGTCGTGGGCGGGGCACTGGCCGACCGGTACGGCATCCGGCCGGTGGTGCTCGCGGGCTGCGTCCTGCGGATCGCCGGATTCGCCTGGCTCGGGTACGCGCAGGAGACCTGGGCCGTCATCGGCGCCGTCCTGCTGATCGGGTTCGCCGCCGCGCTGTTCTCACCGGCCGTGGAGTCCGAGGTCGTCCGGCAGGCGGTGACCCGGGAGTCGGCGGGCGGCGGCTCCCGAACCCACGTCCTGGCCCTGTTCACCGTCGCCGGACAGGCGGGGGCCTTCATCGGCCCGCTCCTGGGCGCCCTGCTCCTGTCGGTGGACTTCCGCACGGTGTGCCTGGCCGGAGCCGGGATCTTCGTCCTCGTCCTCGCCGGACACGCCTGGCTGCTGCCGCACCACGTTCCCGGCCGGAAGCGCGTCCAAGTGCAAGGCGGCGTGGGCGTGCTGCTCCGCAACCGCCGCTTCCTCGCGCTGTGCTGCGCGTACGGCGCCTACCTGCTCGCCTACAACCAGCTCTACCTCGCCCTCCCCGACGAGGTGCAGCGCGTGGCCGGCTCCCACGCCCCGCTCGCCTGGCTGTTCGCCCTGTCGTCCCTGCTGGTGGTGACCGCCCAACTCCCGGTCACCCGCTGGGTGGGAGACCGCCTCACCCCGCGCCGCTCCATGACGGCCGGACTGCTGCTGATCGCGGCCGGATTCGCGGTGGTGGCGGTCGGACGCCCCGCGGGCTGGACGGGCACGCCGGGCCTGCTGCCCGCCGCCGGCTTCGTCGTTCTTCTCACCTTCGGCCAGATGCTCGTCGCCCCCGTCGCCCGCGCCTGGGTCCCCGACCTCGCCGAAGAAGGCCGACTCGGCCTGTACACGGGAGCGTTGTCCTCGGTCTCCGGACTGATCGTCCTCGTCGGCAGCGCGGCGACGGGGATGCTGCTGGACAGCGGACTGCCCGCCGCGGTGCCGTGGCTGGTGCTGGCTGCCGTACCCGCCGCGGCGATCGGGCTGTTGCCGCGGCGACAGGGTTCGCGGCGGATGCCGGTGGGTGGCTGACGACCGTACGCCGCATCCGCAAGCCGGCCGACCGTATACCGCAGACCGGCTGCCGACCGTATGCCGCGTACCGCAGGCCGGCTGCCGACGGTATACCGCGTACGGCAGGTCGGCTGCCGACCGTATACCGGATATCGGATGCCGGACTCTCAGGACGCCACCCGCTCCGGCTCCCGCGCCGCCACCAGCTCCAGCACCTCCGCCACCGAGACCTCCTCCGCCCGCCAAGTCCGCCACAGCCACAGAATGTCCCGGCCGAACGACCAGACCAGCAGCGCCAGTGCGGTCGCGACGACCGCGAACGTCCCCACGTACGGCAGGAGGCCGGAGGCGGCGAGGAGAAGGAAGACGCCTTGGAGTGCGGCCACCGTCTTGCGGGCGGTGCTCGGGGGGAGCGGGGCGTTGAGCCAGGGCAGGGCGCGGGCCGCGGCGACGAAGGCGTAGCGCATGGCGCCGATCAGCAGGACCCACGGGCCGAGGGCCATGGCGACGTGCACGCTGAGCACCAGGATGAGGAACGCGTCGACCTCCATGTCGAAGCGCGCGCCCAGGGGTGTCGAGGTGCCCGTACGGCGGGCGACCTTGCCGTCCACGCCGTCGAGGATCAGGGCCACCGCCGTCAGGCCGACGAACAGCGTCACCGGTGGTGAGCTCTCGAAGGAGTCGGCGACCAGGGCGGTCACCCCGCCGACCAGCGTCGCCCGGCCCAGAGTCACCCGGTTGGCCGGGCCGAAGGTGCGCAGGCGGGACCGGTGCAGGGCTCGGGAGAGGACCGCCCAGGTGGCGATGGCGAAGGCGAGGCCGGTGAGCCAGCCCGCCGGCCCCATGCCGATCGCCGTGCCGAGCAGGGCCAGCAGCAGGATCTGCACTCCCGCTCCCACCGCGGTCTCCTGCTGGACCAGCCTTGCGTCGTAAGTGTTGTTCAGGGCCACCGCACATTCCTCCGGCCAGGTGACAGAGTCGATCAAGGCCGCGTACTGTGCGCGACCTGTGCACACCTCGGTACGTGAACAGCTTCCCGATCGTTCAGGAGGATGCCGATGAAGCGCACCGGACGTGCGTTCTGGCTCAGCTCTCCGGGTCACGGCGAGATACGCGAGACGGCCCTGCCGGATCCCGAAGAGGGCGAGGTCGTGGTCCGCTCGCTGTACTCCGGGGTCAGCCGGGGCACGGAGACCCTCGTGTTCCGTGGCGGGGTGCCGGAGAGTCAGTACGCGGCCATGCGGGCGCCGTTCCAGGAGGGCGACTTCCCCGGTCCGGTGAAGTACGGCTATCTCAATGCGGGTGTGGTGGAGGAGGGGCCCGACGACCTCGTCGGGCGGACTGTGTTCTGCCTCTATCCGCATCAGACGCGGTACGTCGTCCCGGTGGCCGCGGTGACGGTCGTACCGCCGTCCGTGCCCGCCGAACGGGCCATCCTCGCCGGCACCGTCGAGACCGCCGTGAACGCCCTCTGGGACGCGGCACCCCTGGTCGGCGACCGGATCGCGGTGGTCGGTGGCGGCATGGTCGGCAGTTCCGTCGCCGCGCTGCTGGCCCGCTTCCCCGGCGTGCGCGTCCAGTTGGTCGACGCCGACCCGGCCCGCGCCAAGACCGCCGAGGCCCTCGGCGTCGACTTCGCCCTGCCCGGGGACGCCCTCGGCGACTGCGACCTCGTCGTCCACGCCAGCGCCACCGAACAGGGCCTCGCCCGCTGTCTGGAACTGCTGAGGGCCGAGGGCACCGTCCTCGAACTGAGCTGGTACGGCGACCGGCAGGTCAGCCTCCCGCTCGGCGAGGCGTTCCACTCCCGGCGCCTGGTCGTCCGCAGCAGCCAGGTCGGTTCCGTGTCACCCGCCCGCCGCTCCAGCCGTACCTACGCGGACCGGCTGGCCCTCGCTCTGGACCTGCTCGCCGACCCGGCGCTCGACGCCCTCGTCACGGGGGAGAGCGCCTTCGGCGAACTGCCGGACCTGCTGCCGCGCCTGTCCTCCGGCGAGATCCCCGCCCTGTGCCACCGGGTCCGTTACGACGAGAACGAGTGAACGAGCGCCCCACAGGTCCAATCCCGAACGACCTAGCTCAGGTGCACAAGAGCGCCTGACCTGAGAAAAGAGTGAGAGGAGGCTGAACAACGGGGGGCGAGGAGCCGTACTACACGGCATCCCCCGGCAGGGATCAGCGGGGGACAAGACGCGCCGCACCTGGAGGGTCGTCCGTTGTTCAGCATCACCGTCCGCGATCACATCATGATCGCCCACAGCTTCCGCGGCGAGGTCTTCGGACCGGCGCAGCGCCTGCACGGAGCGACGTTCCTGGTGGACGCCACGTTCCGGCGCGAACAGCTGGACGACGACAACATCGTCGTCGACATCGGACTCGCCACACAGGAACTGGGCGCGGTAGTCAGCGAGCTGAACTACCGAAACCTGGACAATGAGCCCGACTTCGCCGGAGTCAACACCTCCACGGAGTTCCTGGCCAAGGTCATAGCGGACCGGCTCGCCGAACGGATCCACAAGGGTGCGCTCGGCGAGGGCGCCAGGGGTCTGGCGGGTCTCACCGTCTCGCTGCACGAGTCGCACGTCGCCTGGGCGAGTTACGAGCGTGCGCTGTGACCGACACGACGATGGAGCGGACCACCGCGCCGCTCGGCTATGTGCCCGTGCAGCACTCCGCCCTGAAGAACGCGGAGATCATCCCGATGTCCCTGCGCTCCGTGCATTTCGTCCTGCCGGGCGGCGTGGACGACCCGACCGCCCCCAGCGGCGGCAACGCCTACGACCGGCGGGTGAGTCTGGACCTGGCCGGCTTCGGCTGGCAGGTGCACCAGCACGCCGTGCCCGGCGAGTGGCCCCGCCCGGGAGCGGCGGCCCGTGCGCAACTCGCGCAGACGCTGCGGGACCTGCCGGACGGCGCGGTCGTCCTCCTGGACGGGCTGGTCGCCTGCGGTGTCCCGGAGATCGTCGTTCCGGAGGCGGAACGGCTGAGCCTGGCCGTCCTCGTCCACCTCCCGCTCGGTGACGAGACGGGTCTTGCCCCGGCGGTGGCGGCGGATCTGGACGCCAAGGAGCGCGCCGTCCTGCGGGCCGTCCCGGCGGTCGTCGCCACCAGCGACTGGGCCGTGCGCCGCCTCGTCTCCCACCACGGCCTGGCCCCCGACCGGGTCCATGTCGCCGCCCCCGGCGCCGACATCGCCCCGCTCGCCTCCGGCACCGACGGCGTCTCCCGCCTGTTGTGCGTCGCCGCCGTGACCCCGCGCAAGGGCCAGCACCGGCTGGTGGAGGCGCTGGCCGGGGTGACCGACCTGCCGTGGAGCTGCGTCTGCGTCGGCGGACTCGCGCAGGACCCGCAGTACGTCGCCGGACTGCGGATGCTGATCCGCAAGTACGGCCTCCAGGACCGCCTGCACCTCGCGGGCCCGCAGGCCGGCGCCGAACTCGACGCCAGCTACAACGCCGCCGACCTCATGGTCCTCACCTCCTACGCCGAGACGTACGGCATGGCGGTCACCGAGGCGCTCGCCCGGGGCATCCCCGTGCTGGCCACCGACGTCGGCGGTCTCCCCGAGGCGGTCGGCCGCGCCCCCGACGGCGGGGTGCCCGGCATCCTCGTCCCGCCGGAGGACCCCGCCGCCCTCGCCGCGGAACTGCGCGGCTGGTTCGGTGAGGCGGACGTACGACGCCGGCTGAAGGCCGCTGCCCGGGGCCGGCGGTCCGGCCTGGGCGGCTGGGCGGCTACGGCCCGCAGCCTGGCCGGAGTACTGGGCCGGCTGCCGAGGGAACCCAGGAGGGCGGCATGAGGAAGACGGCAATGACACAGCAGGCGGGGAAGATCCCGACCCAGCTCGGGCCCGACGAGGCTGTCGAGTCGAGGAGTTCCGTGGTCACCGGTCCTGGAGGAGCGTCCGTGCAAGCCCTTGGAGCCGGTCCCGGGGGAGCCCCCGGCGAGTCCGAACACGTCATCCCCGGCGCGGGCCCCACCCTGCGCCCCGGCGAGCGGCCCACCGTGCGGCTGCGGGACGCCGGGCCCGACGATCCGCCGCGCTACGCCCCCGAGTGGCTGGAGCTGCGGGAGGGCGCAGACGCGGCCGCGCGGGCCGTCGAGTTGCTCGATCCGCTGCGGATCCGGCTCGCGAACCTGCCGGGGAAGGCCGGGATCGTCGTGCACGACCTGGGCTGCGGCACCGGCTCGATGGGCCGTTGGCTGGCCCCCCGCCTGGACGGCGCCCAGCACTGGATCCTGCACGACCGCGACCCCTACCTCCTGCACTTCGCCGCCGTGGCCTCCCCGCGCTCCGGCGCCGACGGCAGCCGCGTCTCGGCCGAGACCCGCCGCGGTGACGTCGCGCTGCTCACCGCGGACGCCCTCGCCGGCGCGTCCCTGGTGACGGCGTCCGCGCTGCTCGACGTCCTCACCCGCGAGGAGATCGACGCCCTCGCCGCCGCCTGCACCGCAGCGGGCTGCCCGGCCCTGCTGACGCTGTCCGTGGCCGGCCGCGTGGACCTCACCCCGTCCCACCCGCTCGACGCGGAGATCGCCGAGGCGTTCAACGCCCACCAGCGCCAGGGCGGCCTGCTCGGCCCGGACGCCGTCACCGCGGCGTGCGAGGCGTTCTCCGAACGGGGCGCGACGGTACGGCTGCACCCGAGCCCCTGGCGCCTGGGCCGGGCCGAGTCCGCGCTGACGGCCCAGTGGCTGCGCGGCTGGGTCGGCGCGGCCGTCGAACAGCGGCCGGAACTGCGCGAGAGCGCCGACCGGTATCTGCGTGAGCGCCTCGCGGCGTGCGAGGCGGGCGAGTTGCGGGTCGTGGTCCACCACACCGATCTGCTGGCACTGTCCCGGCCGACGGGCGGGACGTCATGAGCGTGGAGACGGTACGGACTTGGGCCGGCCTGCCCGGCGCCGAGCCCCGGGAGCGCCACCCGGACCTGGTCGTGGCGCCCACCCGGCCCGGCGGCAGGACGGTGGTCCCCACGGGGGCGGCCGTCTCCGAGGACCGTATCGGCGTGATCGTGTCGGCGCCCCGACCCGGCGCCGGTCGCTCACTTTTCTCCCGCTTCGACTCCCGTGCCTTTCGCACCCACTTCGGGACCGTCGCGGGCGTGACCATCCTCGCCGTCCTCCTCTGGCGCCTGGGCACCGGCGTCTTCCTGGACGGCCTGCGCCGCATCGACGGACCGACGCTCCTGGTGGCGCTCGGCCTCGGCCTCGTCACCACCGTCTTCAGCGCCTGGCGCTGGCAGTTGGTGGCCCGGGGCCTGCGCATCCGGCTCCCGCTCGGCGCGGCCGTCGCCGACTACTACCGGGCGCTGTTCCTGAACGCGGCCCTGCCCGGCGGCGTCCTGGGCGACGTGCACCGGGCGGTCCGGCACGGGCAGAGCGCCGGTGACCTCGGCCGCGGCGTCCGCTCGGTCGTCATCGAACGGGCCGCCGGGCAACTGGTGCTGGCCGTGGTCGGGGTGGCGGTCCTCCTGACGATGCCGTCGCCCGTGCTGGCCGACGCCCGGCACTTCGCACCCCTGATCGCGTTCGCCGTACTGGGCGCGCTCGCCGTCGTCCTGGCCCTGCGCATGAACCGGTCCCCCTCCCGGCGCGGACGTGCCCTGCGGGCGAGCCTCGGCGAGGCGCGCGAGGGACTGCTGTCGCGGCGCAACCTGCCCGGCGTCGCCCTCTCCTCCACCGTCGTCCTCGCGGGCCACCTCGGGATGTTCGTCGTCGCCGCCCGCGTCGCCGGATCCGCCGCCTCCGCCGCCGTACTGCTGCCGCTGGCGGTCCTCGCCCTGCTCGCCATGAGCCTGCCGCTGAACGTCGGCGGCTGGGGCCCCCGCGAGGGCGTCACCGCCTGGGCGTTCGGCGCCGCGGGACTCGGCGCGAGCAGCGGCCTCACGGTCGCGGTCGTGTACGGGGTGCTGAGCTTCGTGGCCAGCCTGCCGGGCGTCCTCGTACTCGTCGCCCGCTGGTACGCCGGCCTGCGCGCCGAGGCGGGAGGCGGGATCGGGGCCCAGGCCGTCGTAACGGACCCGGAACCCCGTCGGGCGCCGACGAGTTACTCCGTGGGCCCGCTGCCGGTCAGCATCGAGAAATACGTGCCGAAGGATTCCGCCAGACTCGCCAGGAGCGCCTTCCCCTTTTCCGCGGAGCCGAGCGAAGGCCGGCCGATGACACCCGAATCGGTATAGCCGGACATACCGAGGGTCAGGAGATGACGACGGTCGTCCGCGACGAAATCGGAGGTCTCATAGCCGGGCCGCACACATTCGGGATGAGCGTGCAGAAGAATGGAGGTCTCTATTTCCCCCGCATGCATGTCGGTGAGCAGCGAGGTGGCCACCTGCGCCCGCTCCCGCGCCGTCTCCCAGTCCTCCGCGGCCGGGAAGAGCGCCATCCGCTCACCGCGCGCGGAGGATTCCTGAACGACGTTGCCCAGTACGTAGTTCCCGCCGTGCCCGTTGACCACCACGAGGGTGTCGACGCCGGAGCGGCGCAGCGAAGCCGCTATGTCCCGTACCACCGCGTGAAGGGTGACGGAGGAGATGCTGACGGTTCCCGGCCAGGCCGCGTGCTCGTGCGAACAGGAGATCGTCACCGGAGGCAGGAGGTGCACCGGGTACGCCGCGGCGATCTCCTGGGCGACGGCACAGGCGACCAGTGTGTCGGTCGCCAGCGGAAGGTACGCACCGTGCTGCTCGAAGCTCCCGACCGGAAGGACGGCCACCTGCGTTGAGACGTCCGCGCCTCGCGTCCGTACGTCTTCGGTAGTGTCCGCCGGCACCAGACCGTACGCAGCCGACCGTATTCGTGAACCACTCATCTTTTCCCGGCCTTTCGTCTCTGCTTAGGAACCAGATCATGACAGATAAAATTGGCGTGCTCGGCAAGAAGTCGCCACAGCGCACCGGTGTGGAACGCGTGGTGAATGCCCCGCTGCCCACCGTGTACGGGAAATTCCAGGCGGTCGGCTACCTCGATCACGACCGCGGCGACGAACAAGTGGCCCTGGTCTACGGTGAGATCGGCACGGACGACGTCCTGACCCGCCTGCATTCCGAGTGCCTGACCGGTGACGCCTTCGGTTCCCAGCACTGCGAATGCGGCGACCAGTTGGCCTCCGCGCTGCGCGCGGTCGTCGCCGAGGGCAGCGGCATCGTCGTCTACCTCAGAGGGCATGAGGGCCGGGGCATCGGTCTGCTCGGCAAGCTGCGGGCGATGGCGCTGCAGGCGGAGGGCCTGGACACCGTCGAGGCGAACCTGGCGCTCGGCCTGCCGGTGGACGCCCGCGACTACGGGGTCGCCGCCGAGATCCTGCACGACCTGGGCGTGAACTCCGTACGGCTGATGTCGAACAACCCGCGCAAGCGGGAGGCGTTGGTGCGGCACGGCATCGAGGTCGCCGAGACGGTGCCGCTGCTGATACCGCCGTGCGAGAACAACATCACCTATCTGCGGACGAAGCGGGAGCGACTGGACCACCATCTGCCCCATCTGGACGCGGTGGCACACCTGTCCTGATTCCGGGGTGCCGAGTGGGGACAGGAAGAGGGCATGACCGACGACGTCCTCTTCCTCTCCGGGCAGCAGGTGGCGCGCCTCCTCGACGCCGACACGGCGATCGCCTCGCAGCGCGCGGCCTTCACCGCGCTCGGCGCGGGCGGCGCCGACCTCCCCGGGAAGATCATGCATCCCAGCCGCTTCGACGACAGTGTCGTCTTCGCGTACGTCTCCCGGCTGTCGGCGGACACCGGGGCGGTCGCGAAGTTCGGCAGTGTCAACCCGGGCAACGCGGCGGCCGGGCTGCCGACCGTGCACGCCGTCGTCACCGTGCTCGACCCGGTGACGGGCCGCCTCACCGCCGTCATGGACGGCACGGCGGTGACGACGCTGCGCACGGCCGCGGCGAGCGCCGTCGCCATCGACGCGCTGGCCCGCCCCGACGCCGCCGACCTGGCGATCCTCGGCTCAGGCACCCAGGCTCTCGCCCATGCCCGGGCGATCGCCCGGGTGCGGGAGCTGAAGTCCGTACGGCTGTGGAGCCCGACCCCGCGCCGCCGCGCCCGCGCCGCCGAGACCCTGGCCGCCGAAGCGGGCCTGCCCGTCGAACCGGCCGACAGCGCCGAGGCGGCCGTGCGCGGCGCTTCGCTGGTCGCGGCCTGCACGCTCAGCACCACCCCCGTGGTGCACGGCCGGTGGCTGGACCCCGGCTGCACGGTCGTCAGCGTGGGGTCCTTCGAGCCCACCCGCCGCGAGGTGGACGCCGAGGTCGTACGACGATCCGCGGCCGTCGTCGTGGACGACCCTCAGACCGCGGCCGGGCACGCCGGGCCGGTCGTGGACGCCTTGCGGGAGGGGCTGTTGACCCGCGACGACCTGATCTCGCTGGGCGAGGTGCTCACCGGGAGGCGCACGGCCCGGTCCGGCCCCGAGGACGTCGTCTACTACAACAGCGTCGGCCTCGGCATCCAGGACGCGGCCGCCGCCTGGGCCGTGGTCGAGGCGGCGAAGGGGGAACGCCGGTGACCACGCGCGCGGGTGTCGTCGTGATCGGCGGCGGGGTGATGGGCACGAGCATCGCCTGCCACCTGGCCCGTGCGGGCGTACGGGACGTGGTGCTCGTCGAACGGGACGAGCTCGCCTCCGGGTCCACCTCGAAGGCGGCGGGCGGGGTGCGGGCGCAGTTCTCCGACGAGCTCAACATCCAGCTCGGCGCGCGCAGCCTGGAGGCCTTCGCCCGCTTCGAGGAGGACACCGGGTACGACATCGGGCTGCACCGGGTCGGCTATCTGTTCCTGCTGTCGACGCCCGAGGACGTCGCCTCCTTCGAGGCGGGCGTGCGACTTCAGAACCCCCTCGGCGTGCCCAGCCGCATGATCGACCCCGCCGAGGCGCGCCGGCTCTCCCCGCTGATCAGCGCCGACGGACTGCTCGCGGCGGCCTTCTCGCCCGACGACGGCCACTGCACGCCCGAGGCGGTCGTGCACGGCTACGCGGCCGCCGCGCGCCGCCACGGCGCGACCATCCTGCGGCACTGTGAACTCACCGGCATCGAACTGCACGGCGACGCCATCACGGCCGTCACGACCAGCAGGGGCCGGATCGCCACCGACACGGTCATCTGCGCGGCCGGCGCCTGGTCGCGGGCCGTCGGCGCGATGGTCGGCGTGGACCTGCCGGTGGAGCCGCTGCGCCGCCAGATCGCGGTCACCGAACCGGTCGACGGTCTGTCGCCCGACCTCCCCATGACCATCGACTTCACCACCAGCCTCTACTTCCACGCGGAGGGCCCCGGCCTCCTCGTCGGCATGTCCGACCCCGACGAGCGGCCCGGCTTCGCCACCGCCACCCACGACCGCTGGATCCCCCGCCTGGGCGCGGCCATGGAGCGGCGCGCCCCCGCCCTCCTCGACCTGCGCCGCACCGGCGGCTGGGCCGGCCTGTACGAGCTCACCCCGGACCACAACGCCTTGATCGGCGAGGCGACTTCAGTATCTCGTTTTCTGTATGCGACCGGCTTCTCCGGGCACGGCTTCCTCCAGGGACCGGCCGTCGGCGAGGTCGTCCGAGACCTGTACCTGGGCCGCGTACCCTTCGTGGACGTCAGCCCGTTGAGCGTCGGCCGGTTCGCGGCCGACGCCCCGCGCCCGGAGGCCAACCGCGTATGACCGAGCTCCACCTGTGGCTGCGCCACGAGGTCCGCACCACCGAGCGGCGCACCCCCGTCGTTCCGTCCGACGCGCGCCGGCTCGTCGACAGCGGGGTCACGCTGACCGTCGAGGAGTCCCCGCAGCGGATCTTCCCCGTCGAGGAGTACGAGGCGGTCGGCTGCCGCATCGCGCCCGCGGGCTCGTGGGTGTCGGCGCCCGTCGACGCCGTGATCCTCGGCCTGAAGGAACTACCGGACCGGCCCGCCGAACTGACCCACCGCCACATCTTCTTCGGGCACGCCTACAAGCGGCAGCCGGGAGCGGCCGACCTGCTGCGGCGGTTCGCCCGTGGTGGAGGGGCGCTGCTCGACCTCGAATACCTCGTGGACGACAGCGGCCGCCGGCTCGCCGCCTTCGGGTTCTGGGCCGGCTACCTGGGCGCCGCCCTGGCCGTCCTTCAGCACCGGGGCAGGCTCCTCGCGCCGCTGACGCCCACCGACAAGGACGCGCTGGACGAGACGCTGCGCCCGGTGGCCGGGGACGAGGACTTCACCGCCCTGGTGATCGGAGCGCTCGGCCGCAGCGGACGGGGCGCGCGCGACGCCTTCCGCGAGGCCGGTGTCGAGCCCACCTGCTGGGACCTCGAGGAGACCCGCGACCTGGACCGCAGGGCACTGCTGGCCCACGACGTCATGGTGAACGCCGTCCTCGCCACCACCCCCGTCCCGCCCTTCCTCCGCGAGGAGGACCTCGACGACCCCGCCCGCCGCCTGCGCACCCTGTGCGACGTCACCTGCGACGTGGGCTCGCCCCTCAACGTCCTGCCGGTCTACGACCGCACCACCGACTGGACCGAGCCCGCACGCCGGCTGCGCAAGGAGCCGCCGCTGGACCTGATCGCCATCGACAACCTGCCGTCCCTGCTGCCCAAGGAGTCCAGCACCGACTTCTCGGCCGCCCTGCTGCCCCAGCTGCTCGGTTTCGGCGCGGGCGGGCCGTGGGGGCGCTGTCTGGAACGGTTCCGTCAGGCCTGCCGTGAACTCGGCATCGTAGAAGGGCGGTCGTGAGATGTCCGAGGTGGTTCCCGCGAGCGGCACCGTCCACTGGATCGGCGCCGGACTGTCCACCGGCAGTGGCCTGGCCGTGCTGTGCGAGGCGGCCGAGCGGGTGCGGCTGTGGCACCGCACCGAGGAACGCGCCGCCGAGGCCCTCGACCGGCTCGGCCTCGCCTCCCGCGCCGAGCCCCGCGCGTACACGCCGGACGCGCTCGCGGCCGACCTCGCGCCCGGGGACGTGGTGGTGTCGATGCTGCCCGCCTCCGAGCACGCCGCGCTCCTGGCCCTGTGCGTAGGCGAGCGGGCGCACTTCGCCTGCTCCAGCTATGTGTCCGACGCGGTGCTGGCGCAGGTGCCCGCGGCCGCGCGGGCCGGGGTCGTCGTCCTCACCGAGGCCGGCCTCGACCCGGGCATCGACCACCTCTTCGCGCACAGCCTCGTCGGCCGCGCCCGGGAGGCGATCGGCGACGGCACCCCAGCCTCCTACAGCCTCACCTCCTACTGCGGTGGCGTCCCCGCCGTCCCGAACGACTTCCGGTACCGCTTCAGCTGGGCACCCGCCGGTGTACTGGGCGCCCTGCGCTCGCCCGCCCGTTACTTCGAGGACGGTGCCGAGACCATCGCCGAACGGCCCTGGGAGGCGACCCGGCGGCACGTCGTCGACGGCGAGACCTTCGAGGTCTACCCCAACCGCGACAGCGTCCCCTTCGTCGAGCAGTACGGTCTGCCGCGGGCCTGGCAGCCGCGCACCTTCGTCCGCGGCACCCTGCGCCTGGACGGCTGGCTGCGTGCCTGGGACGGCGTATTCGCGCAGCTGCGCACCGGCGACGACGCCCGGATCACCGCCCTGGCCCGGGAACTGGCGGCGAAGTACCCGACCACGGACACCGACCGCGACCGGGTGGTCCTCGCCGTCTCGCTGGACGTGCGCGGCGGCGCCGGACAGGAGTGGTCGGGCGGCTACCTCCTGGACCTGGTGGGTGACGAGGAGGAGAGCGCGATGGCCCGCTGCGTCTCGCGCCCCCTCGCACTCGGCGTCCGGCACATCCTGGACGGTTCCCTGCCCCCGGGCCTCGGCCGCGCCGCCGAGACGGCGGCCCGCTCCCAGGAGTGGCTCGGCGAACTCGCCCGGGAGGGCGTCCACTTCACCCTCCGGGTCGATCAGTAGGCCGGCCGGATCGGAAGGCCCGCGACCGGTCCGTTATCACCCTGAGAAGTCCCCGGCCCCAACCCCGAACCCGGCCCCAACCCCGAACCCGGCTCCAACTCCGAATCCGGCCCCGAAGTCCTAGTCGCCGACCGCCTCGTGCACCAGCCGCTTCAGATCCGGGAAGATCGTGTGTGAGCCCTTCGGCCGCACCTGGGTCATGAACTGCACGGTCACGTCCCGGCTCGGGTCGACCCAGAACGTCGTCGTCGCGACGCCGCTCCAGCCGTACGTCCCGAGCCCCGAGGGCGCCTGCGTGCGGGCCGGGTCGATGACCACGGAAACGCCCAGGCCGAAACCGACGCCGTCGTTGCCGCGTTCGTCGTGGGCGGGGCGGCTGCCGAAGGAGCGCAGGTCGGCGCCGCCCGGGAGGTGGTTCGAGGTCATCAGGTCCACCGTCTCGGGAGCGAGGAGACGAGTGCCGTCGAGTTCGCCGCGGCGGCGGAGCAGCTCCATGAAGCGGTGGATGTCGTGGGCGGAGGCCACCATGCCGCCGCTGCCGGACAGGAAGCGCGGGCGGCCGTGCAGCGGGAGGCCGGGGATCGGCTCGATGCCGCCGCCGTCGGCGTCGCCGTACAACTCGGAGAGTCGGGGCGCCTGTTCGCCGGTGACGCGGAAACCGGCGTCGGTCATCCCGAGCGGGCCGAAGATCCGCTCGGCGAAGAACGTGTCCAGCGGCTGCCCCGACACCACCTCGATGATCCGGCCCAGCACGTTGGAGGCGACGGAGTAGTTCCACTGCGTGCCCGGCTCGAACTGCAGCGGCAGGCTCGCGTACACCTCGGTCGTCTCGGCCAGGGTCGTCCCCGGCACCACCGACGACTCCAGACCGGCCTCGCGGTAGAGGGCGTCGACGGGGTGCGTGTGGTAGAAGGCGAAGGTCAGGCCCGCGGTGTGGGTCATCAGGTGCCGCACCAGTATCGGACCGGCGGCCGGGCGGGTCACGATGTCGGCGCCGGAGCCGCTCACGTACACCCGCGGCTGAGCGAAGGCCGGAAGGTGCCGCTCGACCGGGTCGTCCAGCGACAACCGGCCCTCCTCCACCAGGAGCAGCGCGGCGACCGCGGTGACCGGCTTGGTCATGGAGTAGATCCGCCACAGTGTGTCGGCCTCGACGGGCAGCCCCGCCGCGATGTCGCGGCGGCCGTGCGTCGTGAGGTGGGCGACGCGTCCGCCGCGGGAGACGGCCACGAGGTAGCCGGGCAGGCGGCCCTCGTCGACGTAGTGGGCGAAATGCTGGTCGAGGCGGTCCAGCGCCTTCGCGTCCAGCCCGACCTCACCCGGGTCCACCTCTTGTCGCAGCAGTGCCATCGTTCTCCTCCGTCGCGTTCGTCGAGGTGGTCCGGCAAATACCCCGCCGGGACCACCTCAGACACCATCGTCGCGCAGGAACGGGCGAATGATCCCCCGCATCCCGCTGATCGTCGATCGCTGTGAGGGAACGCACGGGCAGCGCCCGCGGGCTTTCGCACCTGCGACGGCCGCGAGGGAACACGCACGACGGAACACGACGGAATACGCGGCCCGGCCCGCCGGGTTGATCCTGGCATGACTCAGGACGCTCTGCTCCACCTGCTCTCCGAAGGCCACGGCGGGGTCCTGGTGACCCTCAAGCACGACGGGCGGCCCCAGTTGTCGAACGTCTCTCACGCCTACTACCCGGACGAGCGGATCATCCGGGTCTCGATCACCGACGACCGCGCCAAGACCCGTAACCTGCGCCGCGACCCGCGGGCGTCGTACCACGTGACCAGCGCCGACCGGTGGGCGTACACGGTCGCCGAGGGCACGGCCGAGCTCACGCCCGTCGCGAAGGACCCGTACGACGAGACGGTGGAGGAGCTCATCCGCCTCTACCGTGACGTCCTGGGCGAGCACCCCGACTGGGACGACTACCGGGCCGCGATGGTCCGCGACCGCCGGCTGGTGCTGCGGCTGAAGGTCGAGCGGGCGTACGGGATTCCCAGAAGGGGTGATCAGGGCTGAGCGGCAGGGCGGTCGTGGCCGGGTGATGCCGGCCGACGAGCGCTCCGCGCGCACCGGCCGCCCCTGAAACCGGCCGGTGCGCGCGGAGGGTCTCCCCCCTCGGGTCACGGCTGTCGCAGCGCGCGCAGAGGTGTTCTTTTCTGCCTGTTTCGGCCGATGTTCTTGCCGAAAAGGTCATCTGTCAACGGGGCCGCCAGGGATGGTGACCGGCACACGAAGAACCCCCGGAGCCGGCCGCGGCTCCGGGGGCATGTGGGAGATGGCGGGATCAGGCGGTCACCCTCTCCGGCTGCCGCGCCCCCTGCTGCGACCGCTCGCCGAGGTGCTCCGTCGGGACCTTGTGCGTCTCGCGGGCCGTGAGGACGGCGATGACCGGCGGGACGCACAGGGCGGCGGTGAACAGGGCCACCGACGACCAGTCGTCGCCGTCCGGGCCCGCGATCTGCGCGGCGAAGGTGACCGCGAAACCGGCCACGGCGAAGCCGATCTGGGTGCCGATGGCCATGCCGGACAGGCGGACGCGGGTGGAGAACATCTCGCCGTAGAAGGAGGGCCAGACGCCGTTCGCGGCGCTGTAGACGACTCCGAAGGTGACGATGCCGAGGATCAGGGTCAGCGCGTAGGAGCCCGTGGAGATGGCCCACAGGTACAGGAACATCATCACCGCGCTGCCGGCGGCGCCCACCAGGAAGACCGGGCGGCGGCCGATGCGGTCCGACAGGGTGGCCCACAGCGGGATCGCCGCGAGCGCCACGAGGTTGGCGAGCGCGCCCACCCACAGCATGGAGGACCGGCTCATGCCGACCGAGTCGCTGGTCGCGTAGGACAGCGCCCACACGGTGAAGATCGTGCTGACCGAGGCGATGAGGGCGCCCGCGACGACCCGCAGGACGTCCGCCCAGTGCTCGCGGAGCAGGATCGCCAGCGGCATCCTGACGACGCCCTCCTTGGCGGTCTGCTGGGCGAAGGCCGGGGTCTCCTCCAGCTTGCGGCGGATGACGAAGCCGACGACGGCGACCGCGACGCTCATCCAGAACGGCACCCGCCAGCCCCAGGACAGCAGCTGGTCGTCGGGCAGCGCGGCGACGGGTATGAAGACCAGCGTGGCGAGCAATTGGCCGCCCTGGGTGCCGCTGAGGGTGAAGCTGGTGAAGAAGCCGCGCCGGTGGGGCGGCGCGTGCTCCAGCGACATGGAGTTGGCGCTGGCCTGCTCACCGGCCGCCGAGATGCCCTGCAGGACCCGGCACAGGACGAGCAGGACGGGGGCGAGGGTGCCGACCTGGTCGCGGGTGGGCAGGCAGCCGATCAGGAACGTCGACAGGCCCATCAGGATCAGTGTGAAGACCATGATCTTTTTGCGGCCGAGCTTGTCGCCGAAGTGCCCGAGGAAGAGCGCGCCGACCGGGCGGGCCGCGTACGCGACGCCGAACGTGGCCAGGGACAGCAGGGTCGCGGTGGCCGGGTCGGACTCGTCGAAGAAGACCTCGGGGAAGATCAGCGCGGCCGCGCTGCCGTAGATGAAGAAGTCGTAGTACTCAAGGGCGCTGCCGATCCAGGCCGCGGTGGCGGCTTTTTTCGGCTGGCCGGGCGGTGCGGCGACGGGGACGGACACGGCGTGCTCCTTCGGGGGAACTCCGACCTGGGCGGAGTGAGCGGAGGGGAGAAGGGCCGGATCTTCGGCTAATTAACCCACTGGGTAGTTAGTGGCGGTGGGTGGATGTTGCGCCGACGTTTCCCGCCTGTCAAGAGGTCGCGTCGAAGGATCTTCCGCCTCGGGGGGCGCACTCAGTCCGCCGCGCGCTCCGCCGTCAGATAGGCGATCACCATGTCGCCGAGCATCGCGCGGTAGTGCTCGCGCCGGGCGGGGTCGGTCAGGTCGCGGCCGAACAGGGCGCCGAAAGTGTGCCGGTTGGCGACCCGGAAGAAGCAGAACGCGCTGATCATCGCGTGCAGGTCGACGGCGTCGACGTCGGCCGTGAACAGCCCGGACTTCTGTCCCTGCTCCAGGATCCGGCGGATCACGTCGAGGGCCGGCGAACCGATCTTGCCGAGTTTCTCGGAGGCGGCGATGTGCACGGCCTCGTGGATGTTCTCGATGCTCACCAGGCGGATGAAGTCGGGGTGCTGCTCGTGGTGGTCGAAGGTGACCTCCGCCAGGCGCCGGATGGCGGCGACCGGGTCCAGGTGTTCGACGTCGAGCCCCTGCTCGGCCTCGCGGATCACCGCGTACGCCCGCTCGAGCACGGCCGTGAACAGCTGTTCCTTGCCGCCGAAGTAGTAGTAGATCATCCGCTTCGTGGTGCGGGTGCGGGCCGCGATCTCGTCCACGCGGGCCCCGGCGAAACCCGCCCGGGCGAACTCCTGTGTCGCCACGTCGAGAATCTCGGCCTGGGTGCGGACGGCGTCACGAATGCGCCCGCCTGGTCGTGCCGGTTCTTCGACGCTGGTCATCGGATTCCTTCGTTGCTACGGGACAGTGCCGCAGATTGTAGAAGGAGGCCGCCGCCAAGGAGTCCGATCACCGGCAAGGGCTTCCCGCGGGCCGGTGATGCTGATATAGCTAACGTACCAGTTCGTACATTAGTGAGCCGCTCAGGAGGTCCCGCGTGGTGCCCAAGGACTCGTATCTCGTCGGTCTGATCGGCTCGGGCATCGGGCCGTCGCTCAGTCCCGCGCTGCACGAGCGGGAGGCCGACCGTCAGGGCCTGCGCTATCTGTACCGGCTCATCGACATCGACGCCCTCGGCGTGCCGCCCGAGGCGGTGGGCGACCTGGTGCGGGCCGCCCGCGACCTGGGCTTCGACGGGCTCAACATCACGCACCCCTGCAAGCAGCAGGTCATCCGGCACCTGGACGCCCTCGCCCCGCAGGCCGAGGCGCTGGGCGCGGTCAACACCGTCGTCTTCGAGGAGGACGGCCGGGCCGTCGGCCACAACACCGACGTCACCGGCTTCGCCGCCTCCTTCGCGCGCGGTCTGCCCGACGCACCCCTGGAGCGGATCGTGCAGCTGGGCGCGGGCGGCGCGGGCGCGGCCGTAGCGCACGCCACCCTCACCCTCGGCGCCGAGCGGGTCACGGTCGTGGACGCGATGCCCGAGCGGGCGGCCGCTCTCGCCGACTCCCTGAGCCGCCACTTCGGCGACGGCCGGACACTCGCCGCCACTCCCGACGGGCTGGCGGACCTGCTCGCGCGGGCCGACGGCCTGGTCCACGCCACCCCCACCGGCATGGCCGCCCACCCCGGCCTGCCCTTCCCCGCCGAGCTCCTCCACCCCGGCCTGTGGGTCGCCGAGGTGGTCTACCGCCCCCTGGAGACCGAACTACTGCGCAGCGCCCGCGCGCTCGGCTGCGCCACGCTCGACGGCGGCGGCATGGCCGTCTTCCAGGCCGCGGACGCCTTCCGCCTGTTCACCGGTCGGGAACCCGACAGCACGCGGATGCTCGCGGACATCGCGGAGCTGGCCGGCGCCGTGCCGGCACCGAAGTAGTACCGGGCGTCTCGAAAGACAGAGGTACCGACATGCGTACGTCCATCGCCACCGTCTCCCTCAGCGGATCCCTCACCGAGAAGCTCACGGCCGCCTCCCGGGCCGGCTTCGACGGCGTCGAGATCTTCGAGAACGACCTGCTCGCCAGCCCCCTCACCCCCGAGGAGATCCGCGCGCGCTGCGCCGACCTCGGCCTCACCATCGACCTCTACCAGCCGATGCGCGACATCGAGGCAGTGCCCGAGGACGAGTTCGCCCGCAACCTGCGCCGCGCCCGGCACAAGTTCGAGCTGATGCGCAGGCTCGGCGCCGACACCGTCCTCGTCTGCTCCAGCGTCTGTCCCCTCGCGGTCGACGACGACGCCCTCGCCGCCGCACAACTGGCCCGACTCGCGGACCTCGCCCAGGACTTCGGCATCCGCGTCGCCTACGAGGCGCTCGCGTGGGGTCGGCACGTCAGCACCTACGACCACGCCTGGCACATCGTCGAGACGGCCGGCCACCCCGCCCTCGGCACCTGCCTGGACAGCTTCCACATCCTGTCCCGGGGCTCCGACGCCAAGGGGATCGAGGACATCCCCGGCGAGAAGATCTTCTACCTCCAACTGGCCGACGCCCCGCTGCTCGCGATGGACGTCCTGCAGTGGAGCCGCCACTACCGCTGCTTCCCGGGACAGGGCGGGTTCGACATCGCCGGGCTGGTCCGCAGCGTTCTGCATACGGGATACGACGGTCCGCTCTCCCTCGAGGTCTTCAACGACGTCTTCCGCCAGGCCGAGGCCGGCCCCACGGCCGTGGACGCACGGCGCTCCCTCCTCGTCCTCCAGGAGACGGTCGGCATCGCCGCGCCGCCCGCCTCGGTCGCCCCGACCGGCGTCGCCTTCGCCGAACTCGTGACCCCCGACGCCGAGCCGCTCTCGGCGGTGCTCGGCGCGCTGGGCTTCGCCCGCACCGCACGGCACCGCAGCAAACCCGTCGACCTGTGGCAGCAGGGCGAGGCTCGTCTCCTGGTCAACACCGGCACGGCCGTACGCCGTGACGGCACCGGGCTGGCCGCGATCGGGCTGGAGTCACCGGACCCGACGGCCGCCGCCCACCGCGCCGAGGCGCTGCTGGCGCCCGTCCTGCCCCGCCGGCGCGCCCTGGAGGACGCCCAGCTCGACGCGGTGCTCGCCCCCGATGGCACGGAACTGTTCTTCTGTGCCACGGACCGCCCCGAACACCCCAACTGGCGGGCGGACTTCGCGGACACCGAGGCCGTGCCCGCCGCACCGCAGCCGCACGCGGCCCGCATCGACCACCTCGCCCTCACCCAGCCCTGGCACCACTTCGACGAGGCGACCCTCTTCCACCACAGCGTCCTCGGCCTGCACGCGCAGGAGAGCGTCGACGTCGCCGACCCCTACGGGCTGATGCGCAGCCGCGCCGTCACCAACGACGACGGCAGCGTCCGTATCGCCCTCACCGTCGGCGCGGCCCCCACCGACGACACGGCCCACGCCCAGCACATCGCGCTGGCCACCGACGACGTGGTCGCCGCGGCCCGCCGCTTCGCCGAGGCGGGCGGCCGGCTGCTGCCGATCCCGGCCAACTTCTACGACGACCTGGCGGCCCGGTACGAGTTCGCCGACGGTGAGCTGGAGACGTACCGCGAACTCGGCATCCTCTACGACCGTGACGCCCACGGCGAGTTCCGCCACTGCTACACGCCCACCATCGGCCGCGTCTTCTTCGAACTGGTCCAGCGCGACGGCGGCTACCGCGGCTACGGCGCCCAGAACGCCCCGGTCCGCCTGGCCGCCCAGCACACGGCGCGGCGGCTCACTGGCGGCTGACGGTCCGGGTCACGCCGGCGAAGACCGTCGTGGCCAGGATCCAGCCGGCGATCACCAGCGCGTAGGACAGCGTCTGGTACCCGCCCGCCGGGGCGAAGGCGCCTTCCTGGCCGAAGGAGATCACCGGCAGCAACAGGTCGAGCGTGTAGAACACCGGGTCGAAGTCCGGGGCTTCGGACGGCTTGAGCGGGCGCGGATGGTGCAGTGCGTACGCGACCGAGCCGATGGCGAGCAGCGACAGCAGCCACACGCAGGCGCGCAGCGGGCGGAAGCCGTAGCCGACGGTGGCGTCCTGGACATGGCCCCACACGCGGCCGTACCAGGGGAGCGTGGTGCGGTGCCGGCGCTGCTTGGCGAGCTGGACGAGCCGGGCGGCTTGGTCGTCGCCGATGCGCAGGTAGGAGGCGGTCAACTGCTCGTACGAGTGCGGAACATGGCCGTCGCCGTCGCGCTCCAGCATCGGCAGGCGGCGTTCGGCGGGCTCGTGCGGGGTGAGCGTGGTGTAGACGAGGCTGCTCAGCAACACCTCGTCCGGTACCACGTCCGGTTCGAGGAACAGGACGTCGATCTGGGCGCGACGCAGATTCAGGGTGCCGTCCATGCGGGGGCTCTTGCGCAACCAGAGTTCGCCGATGGTGCAACTGCTGGCCCGCAGGGCCGCGTCGCCGGGATTCGAGAGGGTCGCATGCGACAGGTCGAGCCGGCCCGCGACACGGGCGCCCCGCAGCCCGATCCAGCCACGCACCTGCGCGTTCCGCATCAGGACGTCACCCTCCACGGTGAGGGTCTCGGCATCGAGGGCGTGGTGGCCGGGCCGGCTGAGCCGGGCCTCGTTCAGGTTGGCCGACCCGGCGATGTTCGCACCGTTGAGTCGCATCTCCCCGTCGATCCGCAGCCCGGGCGCCCACAGGTCGTCGCCGATGGTCACCTGGTTCAGCTGGAGCACGGGTTCCGAGCCGTCCGCGGAGGTGAGGTGGGCGCGGTCCAGGAACAGCGCCCCCGATATCTGGGCGCCGCCGAGCCGGACCGGACCGCGCAGCCGGCAGTCCGTCATCCGCAGGACGCCCTCCACCTTCATGGTGGCCGCGGTCAGCCCCGGCAGCACGGACCAGCTGAGATTCAACTGGCGCAGCCGGGCACCGTACAACAAGGGGGCGTCCTCGAAGAAGCAGTGGCTCAGCCGTACGGCGTGGTCGCTCGTCCCGTACGGCAGGTCGAGTACGCCGGTGACGCGGGCGCCCGACAGTTTCAGGGCGGGTATCTCCCCGTCCTCCTGCGGGCCGCCCAGCAGCAGCGTCCGCAACACCGAGGCCCGCACGGTCCGTTCGGAACCCCAGTCGGCCCCGAGCGCCGTGTCCTCGTCGTCCGCCGCGCGGAAGTTCACGGACTCGCCCCGCGGGAAGGCCCGCCACACCCGCAGCTCGGCCGGGGTCAGGTTGTCGATCTCCATCAGCGGGGACTCTGACGTGCTCCACCGCTCCTGTCAACAGGCAGACAGCGGGACCCACCTTCTCAACTCGCTCAGAGCTTCGGAGGAGTTGGGCAGTGGGTCCCGTGCTGTCCTACGGCCTGGTGTTCCACTCCGCGATCACCGGTCGACCGTGTTCTGTGGACAGTCGACTGAAGGTTGCCGTCGCGAGCTGGAACAGTCGACCGTCCGCAGGATCCAGTCCCAGCCGGCGTGCCGTCAGCACGCGCAGGAAGTGGCCGTGCGCGACGAGGATGACGTCGCCGTCGGCGAGGGCGGTGTCCACCCGGGCGAGCACCCGGTCGGCACGCAGCCCCACCTCGGCCGGCGACTCGCCCGGATGCCCGTCCGGGCCGGGCGGTACGCCGTCGGTCCACAGGTACCAGTCGGGCCGGGTGCGGTGGATGTCCACGGTGGTGACGCCTTCGTAGCCGCCGTAGTCCCATTCGTGCAGGTCGGGGTCGGGTACGACCCCGGTGATGCCGGCCAGTTCGGTGGTGCGTATCGCGCGGCCGAGCGGGCTGGTCAGTGCGAGAGCGAAGGTCCGCGAGGAGAGGAGCGGAGCGAGGGACTTGGCCTGTTCCTCGCCGTGCTGGGTGAGGGGCAGGTCGGTCCAGCTGGTGTGCTGTCCCGACACGCTCCACTCCGTCTCACCGTGGCGGACCAGAAGGAGATCCCCCACGGCCGGACTACTCCTTCGCCGACTCGACGGCGTGGCCGCCGAACTGGTTGCGCAGCGCCGAGACCATCTTCATCTGCGGGGAGTCGTCCTGCCGGGACGCGAACCGGGCGAACAACGACGCCGTGATCGCGGGCAGCGGCACCGCGTTGTCGATGGCGGCCTCGACGGTCCAGCGGCCCTCGCCGGAGTCCTGCGCGAAGCCCTTGAGCTTCTCCAGGTGCTCGTCGTCGTCAAGAGCGTTGACGGCGAGATCGAGGAGCCAGGAGCGGATGACCGTGCCCTCCTGCCAGGAGCGGAAGACCTCGCGCACGTCGGTGACGGAGTCCACCGCCTCCAGGAGCTCCCAGCCCTCGGCGTAGGCCTGCATCATGGCGTACTCGATGCCGTTGTGGACCATCTTGGAGAAGTGCCCGGAGCCGACCTTCCCGGCGTGGACGTAGCCGTAGTGGCCCTCCGGCTTGAGCGCGTCGAAGATCGGCTGGAGGCGGTCGACGTGTTCCTTGTCGCCGCCGACCATCAGCGCGTAGCCGTTCTTCAGGCCCCATACGCCGCCGGAGACACCGGCGTCGACGAAGCCGATGCCCTTGGTGCCGAGTTCGGCGGCGTGCTTCTCGTCGTCGGTCCAGCGGGAGTTGCCGCCGTCGACGACGGTGTCACCGGCGGACAGGAGGTCGCCGAGTTCGTCCACGACGGACTGGGTGGGGCCACCGGCGGGGACCATCACCCAGACGGTGCGCGGGGCTTCGAGCTTGTCGACCAGTTCGGCCAGGCTCGCCACGTCGGAGAGTTCGGGGTTGCGGTCGTAGCCGATGACGGTGTGGCCGGCGCGGCGGATCCGCTCGCGCATGTTGCCGCCCATCTTGCCGAGGCCGATGAGTCCCAACTGCATGTCGTTCACTTCCTGAGTTGACGGTAGGTGGCCACGAGGGCGGCGGTGGAGGGGTCGAGCCCGGGCACGTCGGCGCCTTCGGTGAGGGCGGGCTCGACGCGCTTGGCGAGGACCTTGCCGAGCTCGACACCCCACTGGTCGAAGGAGTCGATGTTCCAGATGGCGCCCTGGACGAACACCTTGTGCTCGTAGAGGGCGATCAGCTGGCCGAGGACGGACGGCGTGAGTTCCTTCGCCAGGATCGTCGTCGTGGGGTGGTTGCCCCGGAAGGTGCGGTGCGGCACCTGCTCCTCGGCCACGCCCTCGGCGCGCACCTCGTCCGCGGTCTTGCCGAAGGCGAGCGCCTGTCCCTGGGCGAACAGGTTGGCCATCAACAGGTCGTGCTGCGCCCCCAGTTCGTCGCTCAGTTCGGCCACCGGGCGGGCGAAGCCGATCAGGTCGGCCGGGATGAGCTTGGTGCCCTGGTGGATCAGCTGGTAGTAGGCGTGCTGCCCGTTGGTGCCGGGTGTGCCCCACACCACCGGCCCGGTCTGCCACTCGACCGGGTTGCCGTCGCGGTCGACCGACTTGCCGTTGGACTCCATGTCCAGCTGCTGCAGGTACGCGGTGAACTTGGACAGGTAGTGGCTGTAGGGAAGGACGGCGTGCGACTGGGCGTCGAAGAAGTTGCCGTACCAGATGCCCAACAGGCCCAGGATCAGGGGGGCGTTGTCCTCGGCGGGCTCGTTGCGGAAGTGCTCGTCGACGATCCGGAAGCCGTCGAGCATCTCCAGGAAGTGGTCCGGGCCGATGGCGATCATCAGGGACAGGCCGATGGCCGAGTCGTAGGAGTAGCGGCCGCCGACCCAGTCCCAGAACTGGAACATGTTGTCCGGGTCGATGCCGAACTCGGTGACCTTCTGCGCGTTCGTCGACAGGGCGACGAAGTGCTTCGCGACGGCCTTGTCCTCGCCGAGGCCGCCGGGGCCGTGCAGCAGCCAGGAGCGGGCCGAGGTGGCGTTGGTGATGGTCTCGATGGTGGTGAACGTCTTGGACGCGACGATGAACAGGGTCTGAGCGGGGTCCAGGTCGCGGATCGCCTCGTGCAGGTCGGCGCCGTCCACGTTCGAGACGAACCGGAAGGTCATCGAGCGGTCGGTGAACGCGCGCAGGGCCTCGTACGCCATCGCCGGGCCCAGGTCCGAGCCTCCGATGCCGATGTTGACGACGTTCTTGATCCGCTTGCCGGTGTGACCGGTCCACTCGCCGGAGCGGACCCGGCCCGCGAAGTCGCTCATCTGGTCCAGCACGGCGTGGACCTTGGGGACGACGTTCTCGCCGTCGACCTCGATCACCGCGTTCGCGGGGGCACGCAGCGCGGTGTGCAGGACGGCGCGGTCCTCGGTGGTGTTGATCTTCTCGCCGTCGAACATGGCGTCGCGCAGCCCGAACACGTCGGTGGCGGCGGCGAGTTCCCGCAGCAGCGCGAGGGTGTCGTCGGTGATCAGGTGCTTGGAGTAGTCGATGCGCAGGTCGCCGACGCGCACGACGTACCGCTCCGCGCGCCCGGGGTCCGTCGCGAACAGCTCACGCAGATGCGGGTGCCACTGGGCGCGGTGGTCCTCCAGGGCCGTCCACTGCGGGCGCCGGGTGAGCCGGGGGGTGCCGGAAGGGGAGCCGGCCGGGGAGTCGGTGGGGGAGTCAGACATGTGCGGGGATCTCCTTGGTGCCCTCGCCGCGCAGGGCGACGGCGTACATCTCGTCCGCGTCGAGGCGCCTGAGCTCCTCGGCGATGAGTTCGGAGGTGGTGCGGACCTTCAGCGCGAGGGTGCGGGAGGGCTGGCCGGGCAGGGACAGCGTGGCCAGCGGGCCCTCGGGGCGGTCGATGACGATCTCGCCGTTCGCGGTGCCCAGGCGCACGGCCGTGACCACCGGTCCGGCGGTGACGATCCGGTCGACGGTGACGCCGAGCCGGGCCTCCAGCCAGCGGGCCAGCAGTTCGGCGGCCGGGTTCTCCTCCTCGGCCTCCACCGCCGCCGAGGTCACCTTCACCCGGGCCTGGTCCAGGGCCGCGGCCAGCATCGAGCGCCACGGCGTCAGCCGGGTCCAGGCGAGGTCGGTGTCGCCGGGCGCGTAGGAGCGGACCCGGGTCTCCAGCATCTGGAGGGGGTTCCCGACGGCGTACAGGTCGGTGATCCGGCGCTGGGCCAGCGCACCCAGCGGGTCCTTCGCCGGGTTCTCCGGGGCGTCCACCGGCCACCACACGACGACCGGGGCGTCCGGCAGCAGCAGCGGCAGGACCACGGAGTCGGCGTGGTCGGACACCTCGCCGTAGGTCCGCAGGATCACCGTCTCGCCGGTGCCGGCGTCGGCGCCCACCCGTACCTCGGCGTCGAGGCGCGAGCTGGTGCGGTCGCGCGGGGTGCGGGCGTGCCGCTTGATGACGACCAGGGTGCGCGAGGGGTGCTCGTGCGAGGCCTCCTCGGCCGCCTTGATCGCGTCGTAGGCGTTCTCCTCGTCCGTGACGATCACCATCGTCAGGACCATGCCCACGGCGGGTGTGCCGATGGCGCGGCGACCCTGCACCAGCGCCTTGTTGATCTTGCTTGCCGTGGTGTCGGTCAGGTCGATCTTCATGGCCTGCGCCAGCTCCGTCCGTCTCGTGCGAGCATCTCGTCCGCTTCCTCGGGTCCCCAGCTGCCCGACGCGTACTGCGCCGGCCTGCCGTGGTTCGCCCAGTACTCCTCGATCGGGTCGAGGATCTTCCAGGACTCTTCCACTTCCTGGTGGCGGGGGAACAGGTTGGCGTCGCCGAGGAGGACGTCCAGGATGAGGCGCTCGTACGCCTCCGGGCTGGACTCCGTGAACGACTCGCCGTAGGCGAAGTCCATCGACACGTCCCGGATCTCCATCGACGTGCCCGGCACCTTGGAACCGAAGCGGACCGTCATGCCCTCGTCCGGCTGGACGCGGATGACGATGGCGTTCTGCCCGAGTTCCTCGGTGGCGGTGGAGTCGAAGGGGGAGTGCGGGGCCCGCTTGAAGACCACCGCGATCTCGGTGACCCGGCGGCCCAGCCGCTTGCCGGTGCGCAGGTAGAAGGGGATGCCCGCCCAGCGGCGGTTGTCCACCTCCAGCTTGATGGCCGCGTAGGTGTCGGTCTTCGACTGCTGGTCGATGCCCTCCTCCTGGAGGTACCCGGGCACCTTCGCGCCGCCCTGCCAGCCCTCCGCGTACTGCGCCAGCACGGTGTGCTCGCCGATGTTCTCCGGCAGCCGCACCGACTTGAGCACCTTGAGCTTCTCGGTGAGCAGCGACTCGGCGTCGAACGCGATCGGCTCCTCCATGGCGGTCAGCGCCATCAGCTGGAGCAGGTGGTTCTGGATGACGTCACGGGCGGCGCCGATGCCGTCGTAGTAGCCGGCCCGGCCGCCGATGCCGATGTCCTCGGCCATCGTGATCTGCACGTGGTCGACGTACGACCGGTTCCAGATCGGCTCGTACATCTGGTTGGCGAAGCGGAGCGCCAGGATGTTCTGGACGGTCTCCTTGCCGAGGTAGTGGTCGATGCGGAAGACCTGGTCCGGCTCGAACACGTCGTGCACCAGCGCGTTCAGCTCGCGGGCGCTCGCCAGGTCCCGCCCGAACGGCTTCTCGATCACCGCGCGCCGCCAGGACCCCTCCGGGGCGTTGGCGAGGCCGTGCTTCTTGAGCTGCTGGACGACCTTCGGGAAGAACTTCGGCGGTACGGAGAGATAGAACGCGTAATTGCCGCTCGTACCGCGCGACGCGTCCAGCTCCTCGACGGCGGACCGCAGTTGCTTGAACGCGGTGTCGTCGTCGAAGTCGCCGGGGATGAACCGCATGCCCTCGGAGAGCTGCTGCCAGACCTCCTCGCGGAACTCGGTGCGCGCGTGCTCACGGACCGCGTCGTGCACCACCTGCGCGAAGTCCTGGTCCTCCCAGTCCCGGCGGGCGAACCCGAGGAGCGAGAAACCCGGCGGCAGCAGACCGCGGTTGGCGAGGTCGTAGATGGCCGGCATCAGCTTCTTGCGGGACAGGTCGCCGGTGACCCCGAAGATGACCAGACCCGACGGGCCGGCGATCCTGGGCAGCCGGCGGTCCTGAGGGTGGTGCAGCGGGTTGGACCAGTCGGCCGCCGGAAGGACGGGGACGGTCACCTCCGCCGCGGTCTCCTCTGTGGTCGTCTCGGAACGCTTCCTGGTCATTCCCCGTCAACCCCCTTGCTGTTCAGGGACTTCGTCACGGTGTTCAGCAGGTCCTGCCAGGCCGCCTCGAACTTGGCGACGCCCTCGTCCTCCAGCTGCTGGACGACCTCGTCGTACGAGATGCCGAGCCGCTCCACGGCAGCGAGGTCGGCGCGGGACTGGACATAGCAGCCGGTGACGGTGTCGCCGGTGATGTCTCCGTGGTCGGCGGCGGCGTTCAGCGTGGCCTCCGGCATGGTGTTGACCGTGCCCGGCGCGACCAGCTCGTCGACGTACAGCGTGTCCTTGTACGCCGGGTCCTTCACTCCGGTGGAGGCCCACAGCGGACGCTGCCTGGTGGCCCGGGCCCCGCCGAGGGCGGTCCAGCGCTCACCGGAGAAGACGCTCTCGTACGCCTCGTAGGCGAGCCGCGCGTTGGCGAGGGCGGCCTTCCCCTTCAGCGCGAGAGCCTCGTCCGTGCCGAGCAGCGTCAGCCGCTTGTCGATCTCGGAGTCGACGCGGGAGACGAAGAAGGAGGCCACGGAGTGGATCTGCGAGAGGTCCAGGCCCGCCTTCTGCGCCTTCTCCAGGCCCGCGAGGTAGGCGTCCATGACCTCGCCGTAGCGCTCCAGGGAGAAGATCAGCGTGACGTTGACGCTGATGCCGAGGCCGATGACCTCGGTGATCGCCGGGAGACCGGCCTTCGTCGCCGGGATCTTGATCATGACGTTGGGGCGGTCGACCAGCCAGGAGAGCTGCTTGGCCTCGGCGATCGTCGCCTCGGTGTTGTGGGCGAGGCGCGGGTCGACCTCGATGGAGACCCGGCCGTCCCGGCCGCCGGTCGCGTCGTACACGGGCCGCAGGATGTCGGCGGCGGCGCGGACGTCGGCGGTCGTCATCATGCGGACGGCCTCGTCGACCGTGACGCCGCGCACGGCGAGGTCGGTGAGCTGCTCCTCGTAGCCCTCGCCGGAGCCGATGGCGGCCTGGAAGATGGACGGGTTGGTGGTGACACCCACCACGTGCTTGGTCGCGACGAGTTCGGCGAGGTTGCCGGACTCGATCCGCTTGCGCGACAGGTCGTCCAGCCAGATGGAGACGCCCTCGTCGGACAGGCGCTCGAGTGGTTCCGCGGTCGCGGTTTCTTCGGTCACTGTGATCATCTTCTTTCGGGCGATCGGATCAACCGCGGGCGGCGGCCAGGGATTCCCTGGCTGCGGCGGCGACGTTCTCGGGGGTGAAGCCGAACTCGGCGAACAGGGTCTTGGCGTCGGCGGAAGTGCCGAAGTGTTCGAGGGAGACGATGCGTCCTGCGTCACCCACGAACCGGTACCACGTCAGGCCGATACCGGCCTCGACCGCAACGCGGGCCTTCACCGACGGCGGAAGGACGTTCTCGCGGTACTCCCGCGGCTGCTCCTCGAACCACTCCACGGACGGCATCGACACCACCCGGGTGCCGACCCCCTCGGCCTCCAACTGCTCCCGCGCGGCGACGGCGAGCTGCACCTCGGAGCCGGTGGCGATCAGGACGACGTCCGGCGTCTTTGTGGAGGACTCCTTCAGCACGTAACCGCCGCGAGCCGCGTCCGGGTCGGGCGCGTACGTCGGCACGCCCTGGCGGGTGAGCGCGAGGCCGTGCGGGGCCGGGTTGACGGCGTGCCGCTTGAGGATCTCGGCCCAGGCGATCGCGGTCTCGTTGGCGTCGGCCGGGCGGACGATGTTCAGGCCCGGGATGGCGCGCAGGGACGCGAGGTGCTCGACCGGCTGGTGGGTGGGGCCGTCCTCGCCCAGGCCGATGGAGTCGTGCGTCCACACGTACGTCACGGGCAGCTGCATCAGCGCGGAGAGGCGGACGGCGTTGCGCATGTAGTCGGAGAACACCAGGAAGGTGCCGCCGTAGATACGGGTGTTGCCGTGCAGCGCGATGCCGTTCATCTCCGCGGCCATGGAGTGCTCGCGGATGCCGAAGTGGATGGTGCGGCCGTACGGGTCGGCCTCCGGAAGCGGGTTGTCCTTCGGCAGGAAGGAACTCTCCTTGTCGATGGTGGTGTTGTTCGAGCCGGCCAGGTCGGCGGAGCCGCCCCACAGCTCGGGGAGCACCGCGCCGAGCGACTGGAGCACCTTGCCGGAGGCGGCGCGGGTCGCCACGGACTTGCCCTCCTCGAAGACCGGCAGGGCGTCCTCCCAGCCCTCGGGCAGCTGACCTGCGACGACCCGGTCGAAGAGCTTGGCGCGCTCGGGCTGGGCCCCGCGCCACTTGTCGATCCGCTTGTCCCAGGCGGCGTGCGCCTCGGCGCCCCGGTCGAGGGCCCGGCGGGAGTGGGCGAGTACCTCGTCCGCCACCTCGAAGGAGCGGGACGGGTCGAAGCCGAGTGCGCGCTTGGTGGCCGCGACCTCGTCCTCGCCGAGCGCGGAGCCGTGCGCGGCCTCGGTGTTCCGGGCGTTCGGAGCGGGCCAGGCGATGATCGTGCGCATCGCGATGATCGAGGGCCGGCCGGTCTCGGCCTGAGCGGACTTGAGGGCCGCGTACAGGGCGTGCACGTCGATGTCGCCGTCGGCGCCGGGCTCGATCCGCTGCACGTGCCAGCCGTACGCCTCGTAGCGCTTCAGCACGTCCTCGGAGAACGCGGTCGCGGTGTCGCCCTCGATGGAGATGTGGTTGTCGTCGTAGACGAAGACGAGGTTGCCGAGCTTCTGGTGGCCGGCCAGGGAGGAGGCCTCGGCGGAGATGCCCTCCTCCAGGTCACCGTCCGAGACGATCCCCCAGATGGTGTGGTCGAAGGGCGACTCGCCCTCAGGGGCCTCCGGGTCGAACAGGCCGCGCTCGTAGCGGGTGGCCATCGCCATGCCGACGGCGTTGGCGACACCCTGCCCGAGCGGACCGGTGGTGGTCTCGACACCTGCCGTGTGGCCGTACTCGGGATGCCCCGGCGTCTTCGAACCGTGGGTCCTGAAGGCCTTCAGGTCGTCGAGCTCCAGCTCGTACCCCGCGAGGAAGAGCTGCGTGTAGAGGGTGAGCGAGGTGTGCCCGGGGGACAGGACGAAGCGGTCACGGCCCGTCCACTCCGGGTCGGCCGGATCATGGCGCATCACCTTCTGAAAGATCGTGTACGCCGCCGGGGCCAGGCTCATCGCCGTGCCCGGGTGCCCGTTCCCGACCCGCTGCACGGCATCCGCCGCCAGAAGGCGGGCGGTGTCGACGGCACGCCGGTCGAGTTCGGTCCATTCGAAGCTGTCCGGTGTCTGCGTGCTCATCTTCAAGAAGTCCTCGATCGGAGCGAAGTAGCTGGTCTGACGCGTTCAAACTTAAAAGTCTGACTTTTACGAGGGAAGGTCGCGGTGTGTCAGCCTGTGGTGAAAATGGGACACCCCCACGAGGCACGGTCTACGACCGAGGCGACACGAGAAGGACATGGCG
Source organism: Streptomyces sp. NPDC006602 (assembly GCF_042870385.1). Classification (NCBI taxonomy): domain Bacteria; kingdom Bacillati; phylum Actinomycetota; class Actinomycetes; order Kitasatosporales; family Streptomycetaceae; genus Streptomyces; species Streptomyces sp. NPDC006602. Next base: position 54,316 of record NZ_JBIAHG010000019.1, read on the forward strand.
GACAGAACCATCCAAGGCGGAGACGGTGACGGCGGCATGGACGGGATCAGAACGTTCCCCTTCCCGGTCGAACTGAGCGTCGGCGGTGTCGGCATGCAGGTCGGCCCCATGGGCACCGGCCGAACCTGGCACGCGGACGCGCCGCTGGAACGCGTGCACCGCATCGACTTCCACGTGGTCATGCTCTTCAGCCACGGCCCCGTACGCCACATGATCGACTTCGCCGAGTACGAGGCGACGGCCGGCGACCTGCTGTGGATCCGCCCGGGGCAGGTCCACCGCTTCTCGTCGGCCTGCGAGTACCGCGGAACCGTCCTGACCATGCAGCCCGGCTTCCTGCCCCGCTCGATCGTCGAGGCCACCGGCCTGTACCGCTACGACCTCCGGCCCCTGCTGCGCCCCGACGAGCCCCGACTCGCCGCGCTCCGGGCCGCCCTCGCCCAGCTCCAGCGCGAGTACGAGGACTCCAGCACCCTCCCGCCGAGCCTGCACACCTCGGTACTGCGCCACTCGCTCACGGCGTTCCTGCTGCGCCTCGCCCACCTCGCCGCGAGTTCCGCCGAGGCGGCCGGGCGGCAGTCGGACACCACCTTCACCCTCTTCCGGGACGCCGTCGAAAAGGGCTTCGCCACCAACCACAGCGTCAGCGCCTACGCCGACGCCCTCGGCTACTCCCGCCGCACCCTCGTCCGCGCGGTCCGCGCCGCCACCGGGCAGACCCCCAAGGGCTTCATCGACAGACGCGTGGTCCTGGAGGCCAAGCGGCTGCTGGCCCACACCGACATGCCGATCGGCCGCGTCGGGGCGGCGGTCGGTTTCCCGGACGCGGCCAACTTCTCGAAGTTCTTCCACCAGCACACGGACCTGACGCCGGCGGCGTTCCGGGCGGAGTTGCGGTAGGGACTGTCCGGCGGGTCGGGCCGGAGTGACGAACGCTCAGCCCTGGGGCACTCCTGTGCCGATGGTCCCGCTTTCGCCGAGCGAGCGACCGGCACCAGTCACGCTCGGCTGCTCCGTCGCGCTCGGTTCCGGGGCGGGAGGAACGGTCGTGGTGGGGGCCGGTGACGTGGCGGTGGGGGATGGGTCCTCGGTGGGCGCGCCGCTGGTCGGCGTGGGCGCGGGCGGCGCCGGCTGGCTTGGTGTCGGCGCGGGCGGCGCCGTGGTGCTCGCTGTCGGGGTGGGGCGAGCCGTCGTGTCGGTGGGTGCAGGGGCGGGCGGCGCCGTGGTGCTCGCTGTCGGGGTGGGGCGAGCCGTCGTGGTGGTGGGTGCAGGGGCGGGCGGCGTCGTCTCGGTCGGGGAATCCGAGGTGGGTGGCCGGGTGGTCCGGGGGCCGGCGGGCTGCGCGGCCGCCACCAGGTTGAAATCCTTCACCGGCAGGCCCTTGAGTGCCGCGGCCATGTAGGCGGTCCAGATCCGAGTCGGGTAGGAGCCGCCGTTGACGCGGCTGATGCCGGCGGCCTTGCCGAGGGAGATCCGGGTGTGGGCCCGGGGTTCCTCGGCGAACATGGCGACCGACGTGGTCAGTTCCGGGGTGTAGCCGACGAACCACGCCGAGAGGTTGCTGTCCGTGGTGCCCGTCTTCCCCGCGGCGGGCCGCCCCAGGCCCGTGGCCAGGTAGCCGGTGCCCTCCGCGCTGACGACGCCCCTCAGAACCGAGGTCACCTGGTCGGCGGCGGCCCGAGGGAACGCCTGGATTGCTTCGTGGCCGGGCACGTCGTACGTCTTGCCGTTCCGGGCGAGCTTCTGCACCGACCACATGGGGATGCGCCGACCGTGGTTGTCGAAGGTCGCGTACGCCCCGGCCATGTCGAGGGGGCTGGGGGTGGCCACGCCGAGGGTCACGGCCGGGTTGGCGCGCATGTCGGGCGTGCCGGAGGGGAGGCCGGCGTCGATGGCGGCCCTGCGGACACCGGCCAGGCCGGCGTCGGCGCCCACCTGCGCAAACACCGCGTTCACGGACTTCATCATGGCGCGGCGCAGGGTGATACGGCCGTAGTCGCGGTCGTCCTCGTTGGGCGGGCAGTAGCGCAGACCACGGGGCAGGCCCTGGACGCAGCGGCGGCTGGTGCCGTCGTAGCGGGTGCCGGGGGTGATGGTGCGGCCGTCCTGGGTGGCGGCACGGTCCCGCAGCGCGGCCGCGAGATCGAACGGTTTGAACGTGGAGCCGACCTGGACGTCGTGGCGGGTGGCGTCGTTGTACGGGCGCACGGCGTAGTCCGGCCCACCGTAGGTGGCGACGATTTTTCCGGTGGACGGTTCGACGGAAGCCGCGCCGACGCGGATGACGTCGGCTTTGCGGGTGTGCGGCAGCTGCCGCAGTCCCTTCCTCACCGCCGCGACCAACGCGTCCTGATCCTTCTTCACGAAGGTGGTGGTGATGTGCCAGCCGCCCGAAGCGAGCGTGGCGTCGTCCACGATCTCGGTGTCGACCAGGTAGCGGCGGGCGATGTCGATGAGGTATCCGACCTGGCCGCCGACCCCGGGGGTGGGCCGGGGTTCCTTGGGCTCGGGGAACGCCATCTTGGCCCGCTGTGTGCTGTCGAGATAGCCGAGCTGGACCATTCCGTCCAGGACGTAGTCCCAGCGCGCGACTGCCGCTGTCCGGTGCGGTAGGTCGGTCGTGGAGACGTCATAGACACTGGGAGCCCTGAGCAGGGCGGCGAGGTAGGCGCTCTGCGGGATGTTCAGCCGTGCGGCGGGGATGCCGTAGTAAGCCTGCGCCGCGGCCCCGATGCCGTAGGCGTTGCGGCCGAAGTAGCTGGTGTTCAGATACCCGGCCATGACGGCGTCCTTGCTCTGTGTCTCATTGACCTTGATCGCGATGACGGCTTCTTTGACCTTCCGGGCGACGGTCCGTTCGTGGTTGAGGTAGTAGTTCCTCACATATTGCTGGGTGATCGTGGAGCCGCCCTGGACCTCATGGCCGCTGACGGTGCTCCAGGCCGCGCGCAGGATGCCGCGGGCGTCCACTCCTTTGTTGGAGTAGAACGTGCGGTCCTCGGCGGCGACCACGGCGTGCTGCACATTGATCGAGATCTCGGACAGGGGCAGCGCTGCGCGGTTGACCCTTCCGGTGCGGCCCATTTCGGTGCCGTCGGCGTAGTAATAGATGTTGCTCTGGCTGACGGCGGCGGCGTTGGGGCTGGGGATCTGGACGGTCACGTAGAGGGCGACGAAGGCGGTGACTCCGATCACGAGCACGGTGAGCAGGCCGCTGAGAACCATCCTCCAGGTGGGAAACACCCGGCGCCACCACGGCATCGCACGGCGCACCGCCCTGCGGTTGCGCTGTGCGGCCTTGCAGGCCTGCCTCGCGGCCCGCACCTGCTCACGCCAGGTGGGTTGCGCCGTGGTGTCCGGTTGTCTCGGCCCGTTGTTCATGCGTCCGCCCCTCTGCCTGGCACCGTCGGGTTGCGCCGTAGAGGTAACGCACCGGGGCCGGACGCGGTCGCGGCTCCGAAAAATCCGTGTACGTGCCTAGTGATGCAGCTTCTTCCCTTTTGGGACCGGATCACACCTTCGAGTAGCTGGTGACGGGATCCGCCGCCCGAGCCGTCGAGATCCACACGAGCCCCCGCCGGACAGGTCCTGCGACCAGACGGAACTCGCACACCTGCGGGCCTTGTGCATCACCAACACCGAGGACGATCCGACCGTTCTCGTCGAGCCGGCCGACGCAGGCCCTTGGCTGTGGTTCCCGGGCGTACCCGAGGCCGGTTCTGCCTGATCCCGGCGGACTGGCCGCACGACGACGCCCCACGAGGTCTTCCTCGCGGGGCATCGGTCAACGGCCCGGTCAGTGACCGAAGTCGAACCAGTTCACGTTCACGAAGTCCTGTGACTGGCCGCTGGTGAAGGTCAGATAGACGTCGTGGGTGCCCGTCACCGAGGTGATGTTGGCCGGGACCGTCCTCCAGGACTGCCAGCCGCCGGTGCCCGCGAGCGCGAAGCTGCCGATCGGGGTGCTGGTACGGCTGTCCAGGCGCACCTCGACCAGGCCGCTGACGCCGGACGCGGCGCCGCTCGCCACGCGCGCGTAGAACTGTGTGGCCGCCGTGGAGCCGAAGTCGACGCCCTTGTAGAGGGCCCAGTCTCCATTGGCGAGGGAGCCGATGTTCTGGCCGCCGCCGATGTCGGAGGTGGTCTCCGTGCTCGTGCCGGACTGGCTGTCGTACGACTCGGCCTGGATGGCGCTGTAGGCGTCACGGTTGCCGGTCGGCGGCGGTGTGGTACCTCCCCCACCGGACTGCAGCACCTGGACGTAGTCGACGGCCATCGGGACGCCGGACCGTGTGTCGCCGTCCAGGCCGCCGCCGAACGCGTCCGGGAAGGCGCCGCCCATCGCCACGTTCAGGATGATGAAGAAGCCGTGGTTGGTGGCGTTGGTCCAGGTCGTCGCGTCGACCTGACTCGCCGTCACGGTGTGGTAGTTGACGCCGTCGACGTAGAAGCGGATCGCCTCCGGGCTCACCGAGCGGTCCCACTCCATGGTGTAGGTGTGGAAGCCGGACTGACAGGTCGTGTTGGGGCACGCCGCGGAGTTGCCGATCCCGGTCGTCTCGTTGCACGGGCCGCCGGGGTTGGTGCCGCAGTGCATGGTGGCCCACACGGTGTTACGGCCCTGGACGTTCTCCATGATGTCCAGCTCGCCGACGCTCGGCCAGTTCTGGTAGTTGCCCCGGTAGGGCGCGCCCAGCATCCAGAACGCGGGCCAGTAGCCCTCCGCGGCGGTGCCGGTGACGTTCGGCATCTGGATGCGGGCCTCGACGCGCAGTTTGCCGCCCGACGGAGGCTGGAAGTCGGTGCGGTTGGTCTCGATGCGGCCCGAGGTCCAACCGCCGGCTGCGTCGCGCAGCGGGGTGATGCGCAGGTTGCCGTTGCCGTCGAGCGAGACGTTGTTCGTGCTGTTCGTCATCCTCTCGACCTCGCCGGTGCCCCAGTTGGCGGGGCCGCCGGGATACGAAGTTCCGGTCGTGTACTGCCAGTTGGAGGTGTTGACCCCGGCGCCGGCGGCACCGGTGAAGTCGTCGAGGAAGACCTGCGACCAGCCCGTCGGGGGAGTGGGCGCGGAGGCGTTCGCGGAGGGGGAGGCGACCGTGGCGGCGGCCGCCGCGAGGCCCAGCGTGCTGACGACGGCGACGAGCGCCCGACGCAACGGGCGCCGTCTGCGGGGTATGCCGGAGGAATCACTCATGGGGGTGCCTCTCGGGTACGGAAGGGGAAGCGCGGGTGCCTTGGGAGACACTTCGAGATCCGCTCAGACCGCTTTGAGAGCGCTCTCAAGGTGCGCCCAATGTGCTCCCGGCCACTCCGGTCGTCAAGAGGTGTAACAGCGAAAGTGCTTATGGCCCAGGTGAGTTAACCCGATGAAGACATGAATGTGCTAAGGCGGGCTGCTCGTCTTCCGGGCTGCGGGCTACTGGCGACCGTGGGCCTGATGTCTGCGGGCTACTGCCGACCGTCGGCCTGATGTCTGCGGGCTACTGCCGACCGTCGGCCCGATGTCTGCGGGCTACTGCATACCGTCGGCTTGATGCCCGCGGTCTGCTTTATACCGTCGACCGCCTACGCTCGGCTCTTCTGCGGCTGCCACCCCAACGCCCGCGAGATCCCGCGTGCGGCCAGCCGCACCGCCGGGATCAGCGCCGGTACCTGAGCACCCTCCTGGGGAACGACGACCGACACGGCCGCGACCAGTGTCCCGTCCGGCCCGCGTACCGGGGCGGCCACGGAGAGGGCGTCCTCGGTGACCTGGCGGTCGCTGACCGCGACGCCCGAGCGGCGTACCTCGGCCAGGACGCGGCGCAGCCGGCTGGGGTCGGTGATCGTGTGCGGGGTGTAGGAGGCGAGCGGGCGGGCGCAGTACTCCTCCTGGAGGTCCGGGTCGCCGTACGCCAGCAGGGCGAGTCCGACGCCGGTGACGTGCAGCGGCCAGCGGGCTCCGACGCGGATGTGGACGCCGACCGCCGAGCGGCCGGAGATCCACTCGATGTAGACGACCTCGGCGCCGTCGCGTACCGCCAACTGCACGTTCTCGTGCGTGGCCTCGTACAGGTCCTCCAGGTAGGGCAGGGCGACCTGCCGCAGTGCGAGGGCGCGGGGTGCGAGCGCCGCGACCTCCCACAGGCGCAGTCCGACGTGGTAGGTGCCGGACTCGTCGCGCTCCAGGGCGCCCCACTCGGTCAGCGCGCCGACGAGCCGGTGCGCCGTGGTCAGGGTCAGCCCGGCCCGCCGGCTGATGTCCGTCAGGCCCAGTGCCGGGTGTTCGTGGTCGAACGCGGCGAGGACGGACAGCAGCCGGTCGGGCGCGGAGCGGGTGGTCATGGCCGGGCGTCTCCGGGGTGGGCGAGGTCGTAGGGGCGGGGGTAGGCGGTCGGCCGGTACGCGAGGTAGCGGCCCGGGGTGGCCGGGTCCTCCTGCTGCGCGCGGGAGTTGAGGGTGGCGGGCGAGGTGTCCCAGCGGCCGGTGTCCAGTCGGTGCTCCAGGGTGTGCAGGGCGCCGACCATCTCGCCGGTGGTGAAGGTGCAGTGGCCGGGACCGTCGACGTAGGCCTGGCTGAGCAGTGGGCCCGCGCCGGCGGCGGTGGCGGCCCGCCGGTAGGCGCTCTCGGACTGTACGGGGATCAGCGCGTCGCCGGTGGTGTGGATGTTCAGCTGGGGATCGGTGAGGCGGCCCGTGAAGGTGCTGGTGTGTCGCATCCAGCGTACGGCGGCGGGGTCGGCGGAGACACGCGGCGACCGGGCGAGGGTCGTGAGGTCGTCCCGCAGCGACACGCCTGCCTCCTTGTAGAGCTCCGTCACCTCTTTGTACAGCGGGGAGCGCCCGAGCAGGGCGGTGTAGTCGACGCCGGTGTTCCAGGACGGGTTGCCGCCGGCGCGGCTCTCCGCCTCCTGCCGCCAGGAGAAGGCGGGGCGGCCCAGGAGACCGGTGACGGCCGCGTACTGGTTGGCCTGCTGCCCGTCCCAGTCGGACGGGCCGGGCTTGGTCTGTGCGGGGTCGTTGTAGCCGGGGATGTTGTGCAGGGCGGCGGTCAGGGCGATCCGGGCGCGGCCCGCCGGCGTCTGCTGGGCCGAGGCCACCTTCGAGGTGAGGGCCTTCGACGCGTCGACCGCGGACGCCTGGTCGGCGAAGTCGGTGAGCGGGATGTCGGTGTCCGGCGCGAGGAGGGTCTTCAGCGCGAACACCGGATCCAGGGTGCTGTTCCAGTTGGCGACGCCGCCCTGTACGAGCCCGCACATCGACAGCGATCCGTCGAAGCGGTCGGCGTGCCGCTCGGCCAGGGCCGTCGTCACGAGGCCGCCGTACGACCTGCCCCAGGCGAGTGTCCGCCGGGCCGGGCCGAACTTCTGCGTGAACAGGTCCAGCGTGGCGAGCTGGTCGGGCACCGCGTCGGTGACGGCCCAGCCGTTCGTCGCGTAGGAGGAGCCGATGAGGGCGTAGCCCTCGGCCAGGAGGCGGGCGGTCGTCGCCCCGCCGGAGTCCGAATCGGGCGAGTTCTGGGCCTGGTTGGGCAGGCCGGCGGGGCGGTAGCCGTGGCTGAAGAGGAGGACCGTGCCGTTCCAGTCGGCCGGTACGTCCATCAAGTAGGCCGCACCCGAAGGGAGTTTGCCTTCGATGTGGGCGTCCGTCGCGGCCTGCTGTGCCGGTTGTGCCTGTGCGGGCAGTGAGGTCGTGGCGCACAGGGCGACGGTCAGTAACGCGACGCGGGTGGGTGTCCTCATCGGGGTGACCTTTCCGGGGTGGGGGTGGTGGTGCGGGTGGGGGACGAGTCGAGCGTGTCGGTGTGGGTCTCGCGCATCCGCCAGACGGTGAGCGCGGTGATCGCCGCGCCGCCGCACAACAGCAGCGAGACGGGCGTGCTGCCGCCGCCGTTGGAGGCGAGGAGGCTGCTCGCGATCAGTGGCGAGAACCCGGCGCCGACGAGGGTGGCCGCCTGGTAGCCGAGGGAGGCGCCGGTGTAGCGGACGCGGGTGCCGAACATCTCGGTGAGCAGGGCGCCGAGCGGGCCGTACATCGTGGACTGGGCGATGCCGTGGCCGAGGACGAGGGCGAGGATCAGCAGGCCGGGGGAGCCCGAGTCGACCAGGGCCAGCACCGGGAAGGCGAGGGCGGCCGAGGCGACGGCGCCGGCCAGGACCACCGGGCGGCGGCCGATCCGGTCGGACAGCGCGGACGCGGTGGGCAGCACCAGCAGCGCGACACAGGAGGCGACCGTCACGGCGGTCAGCACCTGCGGACGGCTGTACCCGTGGTCGACCGCATACGAAATCATGAATCCGGTCAGCAAGGACTGGGCAGTGAACGCGCCGATGCCGACACTGGCGGCCAGCAGCACCGGCTTCGGCCGCCGCAGTACCTCCACGACCGGGGGCTTCGCCGACGGCTCCTGCTTCACCTCGGCGAACAGCGGGCTCTCCGCGACCTTGAGGCGGACGAACATGCCGACGGCCAGCAGCAGGATGCTCAGCAGGAACGGCACCCGCCAGCCCCAGGAGCGGAAGTCGTCGTCGGGCAGGGCGGAGACCAGCGTGACCACGCCGGCCGACAGCACGGAGCCGAGCGGGGCGCCGAGCTGGGTGAAGCTGGACCACAGGCCGCGCCGGGAGCCCTGGACGCGTTCGGCGTGTTCGACGACCATCAGGGTCGCGCCGCCCCACTCGCCGCCGATCGCGAGGCCCTGCACGACGCGCAGGGCGACCAGGAGGACGGGGGCCCAGACGCCGATCGTGTCGTACGTCGGCAGGACACCGATCAGGAAACTGCCGGCGCCCATCAGGGCCATGGTCAGCAGCATCATCGACTTGCGGCCGAGGCGGTCGCCGAAGTGGCCGAAGACGATGCCGCCGAGCGGGCGGGCCACATAGCCCGCGGCGAAGGTGCCGAAGGCCGCGATGGTGCCGACCGCGGGGTCGGCGCCGGGGAAGAACAGGTCGCCGAAGACCAGTGCGGCGACCGTGCCGTAGACGAGGAAGTCGTAGAACTCCACTGCCGTGCCGAGCAGGCCGGACAGGGCGACGCGGCGCAACTGCCGCTGGTCCGGGGACGGTTGACGTGCGGACGTGCGGGGTGGCTGCACGATGAGCTCCCTGATGCCGATGCCGTGGGGGTGTCACCGGTGGGGGACTTCACCGGTGTGCCCCGGTGAAGTTAGGCATCAATCATGCGGCCGTCAATCAGTTGCACAACATTCAGTTGAGTCCGTCCTCGGCGATCCGCAGCAGCATCGCGTGCAGCGTGTCCCGCTCCGCCGCGTCGAGCGGGCCGAGGAGTTCGTTGGTCACGCGCAGGCCGGCCTCGTCGGTGTCGCGCAGGAAGCCGCGGCCCGCCTCGGTGAGGACGACGATGCGGCTGCGGCGGTCGTCCGGGGAGGGGCGGCGCTCGGCGAAGCCCAGTTTCTCCAGGTCGTCGACCAGGCCGACGATCGCGCTCGGGTCGTATCCGAGGGTCGTGCTCAGTTCGCGCTGGAGGGCGCCCCCGGAGGTGGCGAGGAGGCGGAGCAGCGCGTAGTGGCGCAGGCGCAGGCCGGACTCCTGGAGGAAGCCGTTGAACAGCTGCCCGGAGCGCAGGCCCAGCCGGTACAGCAGATAGCCGGTGTCCGCGTGCAGCCCGCGCATCCACGGCTCGGCGGCGTCGATCGGGGCGGGGCCTGCGGCGTGGTCGGTGACATGTGGCTGGCGGGCGATGGCGGGCTCCCTGGGAGAGGCCCCGGGCGGGGCGGTTCGGCGTGCTGAGCAGTGGCTGAGTCGTTTCCGGATCGGTGCTGGGTCCAGTCTGACGTACGGGACGGGTGGCAACAACTATTGACGTCACCAATTATTGCTCTTAGCTTCGATCCAGAGCCGCACAGCCGCGGCCGCATCACCCGTGTCACGTTGTGAAGGGACCCGCCCGTGCCCAGCATCGATCTCACCGGCAAGGCCGCCGTCGTCACCGGCAGCGGCCGAGGCCTCGGCCTCGCCTACGCGCACGCCCTGGCCGCCCACGGCGCCTCCGTGGTCGTCAACGACATCGACGAGGCGGTGGCCGAGCAGGCCGTGAAGTCCATCACCGCGGCGGGCGGCACCGCCGTCGCCGAGGTGGTTCCGGTCGGCACGTCCGAGGCCGCCGACCGGCTCGTCGGCCGCGCGGTCGAGGAGTTCGGGCGCCTCGACATCCTGGTCACCAACGCGGGCATCCTGCGCGACAAGGTGCTGTGGAAGATGACCGACGAGGACTTCGACGCGGTGATCACCACTCACCTCAAGGGCACCTTCACCTGCGCCCGGGCCGCCGCCGTGCGCATGCGCGAGCAGGGCGAGGGTGGCAGCCTGATCCTGGTCGGCTCCCCGGCCGGACAGCGCGGCAACTTCGGGCAGACCAACTACGCCGCCGCCAAGGCCGGCATCGCCGCGATGGCCCGCACCTGGTCGATGGAGCTCGGCCGCGCCGGCATCACCGTCAACGCGATCGTGCCGGTCGCCGCCACCGCGATGACCGAGACGATCCCCGCCTTCGCCCCGTACATCGAGGCCATGAAGAACGGCGAGCCGCTGCCGGACTTCCTCCGCAAGGGCGAGGGCTTCGGCACCCCCGAGGACTGCGCGGCCCTCGTCCCCTTCCTCGCCTCCGAGGCCGCCCGCTCCATCACCGGCCAGGCCATCGGCATCGGCGGCGACAAAGTGGCACTCTGGTCGCATCCGCAGGAGATCAGCGCGGCCTACGCCGACGGCGGCTGGACCCCCGAGACCCTGGCCGACGCCTTCCCCACGTCGGTCGGCGCCGAGCTCCAGACGGTCGGCATCCCGGCCCCCAAGTTCCCGGAGGCCTGACCATGACGACCCTCAATGTCGAGGATCTCGTCGCGATCGACGTCCACACCCACGCGGAGGTGTCCTCCAAGGGCCACTCCTCCCTGGACGACGACCTGCACGACGCCTCCTCCGCCTACTTCAAGGTCGAGGGCAAACGGAAGCCCACGCTGGAGGAGACCGCCGCCTACTACCGGGAGCGGAAGATGGCCGCCGTGATCTTCACGGTGGACGCCGAGTCCGCAACCGGCACGGCCCCCGTCCCCAACGAGGAGGTCGCCGAGGCGGCCGCCGCCAACGCCGACGTCCTCATCCCGTTCGCCTCCATCGACCCCTTCCGGGGAAAGGCGGGGGTCAAGCAGGCCCGGCGCCTGGTCGAGGAGTACGGGGTGAAGGGCTTCAAGTTCCACCCCAGCGTCCAGGGCTTCTTCCCCAACGACCGCTCGGTGGCGTACGACCTGTACGAGGTGATCGAGGAGACCGGCACCATCGCCCTCTTCCACACCGGCCAGACCGGCATCGGCGCGGGCGTGCCCGGCGGGGGCGGGATCCGGCTCAAGTACTCGAACCCGCTGCACGTGGACGACGTGGCGGCCGACTTCCCGCACCTGAAGATCATCCTGGCGCACCCGTCCTTCCCCTGGCAGGACGAGGCCCTCGCAGTCGCCACCCACAAGCCGGGCGTGCACATCGACCTGTCCGGCTGGTCGCCGAAGTACTTCCCGCCGCAGCTGGTGCAGTACGCCAACACACTTCTGAAGGACAAGGTGCTCTTCGGCTCCGACTTCCCCCTTCTCACTCCCGACCGCTGGCTCGCCGACTTCGCGAAGCTTTCGATCAAGGACGAGGTCAAGCCGAAGATCCTCAAGGAGAACGCCGCCCGCCTGCTCGGGCTGACCAAACCGTAAGGGGTGTGACATGCGCAACGAGGGACTGGGGTCGTGGCCCGCACGCCGGGCCCGCAAGACCCCGCACCGCACCGCCCTGGTCCACGGTGAGCAGTCGACGGACTACCGCACACTGCATACACGCACCACCCGTCTGGCTCACGCCCTGCGCGCCCGCGGCATCCGACGTGGCGACCGCATCGCCTACCTCGGTCCCAACCACCCCTCCTACCTGGAGACCCTGTTCGCCGCCGGCACCCTCGGCGCGGTCTTCGTCCCCCTCAACACCCGCCTCGCCGGCCCGGAGATCGCCTACCAACTGGGCGACTCGGGCGCCAAGGCGCTCGTCTACGGCCCGTCGTTCCAGGGGCTGGTCGCCGGGCTGCCGGGCAGCACGGACGTACGGACGTACCTGGAGGTCGGCGCCGAATACGAGGAAGCGCTGGCCGCGGCCGCCGCCGACCCCATCGACGAACCCGTCGCCGCCGACGACACCTGCATCATCATGTACACCTCGGGCACCACGGGCCGCCCCAAGGGCGCGATGCTCACCCACGGCAACCTCACCTGGAACGCGATCAACGTTCTGGTCGACACCGACCTGATCACCGACGAACGCGCCCTGGTCTCCGCCCCGTTGTTCCACACGGCCGGCCTGAACATGCTCACCCTCCCGGTCCTCCTCAAGGGCGGCACCTGCGTTCTGGTCGAGGCCTTCGAGCCGGACGCCACCTTCGACCTGGTCGAACGGCACCGGATCACCTTCATGTTCGGTGTGCCGACGATGTTCGACCAGATCGCCCGGCACCCCCGCTGGAAGGACGCCGACCTGTCCTCCCTGCGGATCCTCACCTGCGGCGGCTCCCCGGTGCCGTCGCCGCTCATCGCCGCCTACCAGGAGCGGGGCCTGACCTTCCTACAGGGCTACGGCATGACGGAGGCGGCCCCCGGGACACTGTTCCTCGACGCCGAACACGCGATCGGCAAGGCGGGTTCGGCGGGCGTGCCGCACTTCTTCAGCGACGTACGGGTGGTACGGCCGGACCTGGTCCCCGTCGACATCGGCGAGACCGGCGAGGTCGTGGTCCGCGGTCCGCACGTCATGTCCGGCTACTGGGGGCTGCCCGAGGAGACGGCCGCCTCCTTCGCGGACGGCTGGTTCCGCAGCGGGGACGCCGCCCGCGTCGACGAGGACGGCTACGTCTTCATCGTCGACCGCATCAAGGACATGATCATCTCGGGCGGCGAGAACATCTACCCGGCCGAGATCGAAGACCTGCTTCTCGCCCACCCGGACATCGTCGAGTGCGCGGTCATCGGCGTGCCCGACGACAAGTGGGGCGAGGTGCCGCGGGCGGTCGTCGTGCCGCGCGAGGGCGCCTCGCCGGACCCCGACGAGGTACTGGCCTCACTCGCCGGCCGGCTCGCCAAGTACAAGATCCCGAAGTCGGTCGTCGTCGCGGACGAACTCCCGCGCACCGCCTCCGGCAAGCTCCTCAAGTCCCGGGTGCGCAAGCAGTTCGGCACCCACTCCTGAGCTTCCGACTGCCAGTCCCCCCGTTCTCCCCGTTCTCTCGTTCTCCCAGTTAAGGAAAGCCACATGGGCATCACCGTCAACGGCCTCGACGAACTGAAGAAGCTCGCCGGCAGCGACCTCGGCACGAGCGAGTGGATCGAGGTCACGCAGGAGCGCATCAACACCTTCGCCGACGCGACCGGCGACCACCAGTGGATCCACGTCGACCCTGAGAAGGCCGCGGCGGGTCCCTTCGGCGCCCCCATCGCGCACGGCTATCTCACCCTCTCCCTCTTCATCCCCCTGTTCACCGAGCTGTTGGACGTCCAGGGCGTGGCCACGAAGGTCAACTACGGCCTGAACAAGGTGCGTTTCCCCTCCCCGGTGAAGGTGGGCTCACGCATCCGGCTGGTGGGGAAGCTGGCGGAGGTCGAGGACGTGCCGGGCGGTGTGCAGATCACCGTGGACGGGACGATCGAGATGGAGGGCGGGGCCAAGCCTGCGGCGGTGCTGCAGAGCCTGTCGCGGTTCTACGCCTGAGAATTCACCGTTCCTCCGGTCATCAGCCCGTGACCTGCTGGTACGAGTAGACGGCCGTCGCCACCGCGCACACACCCGGCGGGATCATCTCCACCCGCAGGGTGCCGCTGCCGGCGAAGTAGTCGACGCCCTCCGCCTCGAACGTGCCCGTGCACACACTGCGCTGCGGCAGTGCGAACAGGCTCGTCACCGAGCCGGTGACCGGCCGCCCGTCCAGCGCCCGCGGCAGGTCGACCTGGAGGAGCGGCCGGATCTCGGGGAACAGCGTGCCGGTTGCGTCGTTCGAGGCGCACACCAGCCGGGTGTCGTTCACGAAGTCGCAGCCCTGGATGTCGCGCACCGGCTTGTCGAGTGTGATCTGCCAGGCCTCCTTCAGGTCGCCGCCCGTCGGGGGAGTGGCCGGGTTGAGCAGCGGGGCGGGGAAGACCTGGAGTCTGGTCTGCCCGCCCCACTCGCCCGACACCAGCCACTGCCCGTCGGGCGAGACGGCGGCGAAGGAGTTGTTCAGCTTCTCGCCCGGGTTGAGCTGATGGACGTACTCGTAGCGCTTCCCGGCCGGTGTGGTGACGGCGAACATCTTCGACGTGGCCGTGTCCGGGCCCTGGTAGGCGTCGAAGGTATGGCCGCGCGCGATGTCCGGGTCGCCGATGTGGTTCCAGCCCTTGATCCGCAGGTCGAGTGGGATGGAGGCCAGTCCCCGGTACAGCAGCGAGCCGTCCGCCCGGGTGGCGAGCCCCTGCCCGCCCCCGAGGGTGTCGGTGTACGCCGTGCCGGTCTCCGTCCAGTGCGGGTCACCGGCGGCCTGCGCCGTGCCCGCACCGAGCGTGAAGGCACCTAATAAGGAGAAGAGGGCGAACAGTTGACGCTTCATCAGGCACCAGCCACGTCGACGAAGATGGGATTGGAATAGAACCACGTATCGGCCCACGGGTCACCGTCTCCGGGCACGTGGGGAATCGGACCGTGCGGGTCGATGGCGGCGCCCAGATAACCCGTGCCGTTGCGGTTGCCGTCGCTGCCGCGCAGCCGGACGTAGAAGGACTCGTCGCCCGCGGTCACCGGGATACGCAGGGTGTACGTCCCCGTACGGCCGGAGACGTCCGTAGTCCGGACGACCTTGGTGTCGGGCGCCTGCCAGGTGTCCCGGTCGGTCACCGGGCCGCGCACCGCGCCCCGGATCACGTCCACGTGCGCCAACTCGGGCAGGATTCCCTGGGGGTTGGGCCGCGAGGCCGTCGTCACGGTGACGTCGAGGGTGAGCGTGTCGCCCTTGCGGACACGCAGCCGGCCGCCCAGGGTGACGCCCTGGCCGAGGTCGTGGGTCCGCTTCAGCCGTACGTCGAGGCCGTCCAACAGATGCCCGTGGTCGAGCCAGACCCGGCCCGCGCGCAGGCCGGACATCACCGCGCGGTAGCCGTAGCGGGTCACGCCCACGTGGGTGCGGCTGAACTGGCCGGGCCAGAAGTCGCCGCCCGGCTGCTCGGTGTCGGTGTTCACGGGGTCGGGGATGTGCCCGGTGTTGTCGAAGTTCTGCCCCGGCGCCCAGTCGCCGTTCTTCCAGGTGTCGAAGACGACCCGGTGCACATCGGAGTTGGTGGTGATCGTGAAGGGCTTGCCCTCGGCGAGCATCGCGTCCCACATGCCGCCGACCGTCGCCGTCATCCAGTCGAAGCCGCCGTACAGGACGTACGCGTTCTCCGGATAGCCGGGCCAGGAGTTCGCGGACGGCTTGTTGACGTACTCGCCGCGCTGCTGGCCCGAGCCGACCCAGCCCGGGATGCCGCCGCCCTGCGCACCGGGCGCTCCCTCCATGCCGATCATGATCTCGGGGGCCGCGTCCCGCCAGCCCCGCAACTCGTGCGGGGAGTCGATGCCCAGGCGCATAGGGTGGTTGGCGAAGACCAGCACGTCGTCGACGTACCCGGTGCGGCGCTGTTCGGCGAGCCACTTGATGGCCTTGACGGCGTGCGCCTCGTTGCGCGGAGTGTCCGGGTCGGTGGGGCCGCCGGCCGTGTAGTTGAGCAGCTTGCCGTCGTAGGCGAGCTCGAACTGGGTGAGCAGGTCGACCTCGTGAGGGCCCGGCGCCCCGAAGATCGTGCAGTGCTCGGCGCCCGGGATGTACCACTCCAGGCCCTGGAAGATCAGCTGGCGCGGGTTGTGGGCACGCGCCTTCAGGATCTCCTCGTGCTCCAGCTTCGCCCCGTACTGGGCGTGCCCGAAGTTGGAGTGCTCGTTGAACACCATCCAGTCGAGGCCGTACTTGGCGGCTCCCTGGGCGAGTTGATTGAACGTGTACTTCGCGTCGTGGCTGTAGACGGAGTGGACGTGGTGGTCGCCGACGAGGTAGGCGAGGCGGGGGTCCTCGCCGCCGTAGCGCTGCTCCGAGGCCGCCGCGGGGACGGCCGTCGAGCCGAGCGCGAAGGCGGCGCCGAACAGGCCGGCGCGGCACATGAGCTGACGTCGGGACAGTCCCTGTGGGTCGAGGGCGGCGGGGGAGACGGACGGATCCGCCCAACTGGGCAGCTGTTGCTCGGACATGGGGTGATCTCTCTCTCGGGGAGTCGGATAAGCGTCGAGCATGGGGGTGGGGAGGGTTTGATCAGGTGCGGGGGAGTTTGAGGATGCTTGAGGTGGTTCAGTGGTTCATGAACGCCGTGACCGGCAGCGCCCGCTCGACGATCCGGACGTCGCCGAGCCGGCCGTAGAGGATCTGATCGATGGTGCCGCCGTATTCGTAACCGCCCAGCAGCCACGGCAGCCCGACCGAGGTGAGCCCGACGGCGGGCGCGGTGGGGTTGCGGGCGACGGGGCAGCCCTGGACGTACATCGTCGTGTGGGAGCCGTCGTTGACGACGGCGACGTGCCACCACGCCTCGCGGGCCGTCTCGTCGCCCCAGTTGGTGGCGATGCCCTGCTGGTTGAGCGGGCGGACCGCCCACTGCGGGCCGGGTCCGTCCGACAGGGAGAGCGTGGCCAGCGGCTCGTCCGGGTCGTCCTCGGTCTTGCCCGCGGCGCCGCCGGTGCCGGTGCGGCTGACGAGCCCGCCCCAGGCGTTGTGGGAGGGGTCCCAGTCGGCGGGGAGGCGGTAGAAGGCCTCGATGGTGTAACCGGACTTGAAGGTCGCCGAGTTGAGGGGCGCGCCGTCGACCGTGCGCAGGTAGGCGCCCTTCAGCGGTGACTTGAAGCCGTGGAACTCCAGGCTGCCGTGGCCGGGTTGGTCCGGGTGGTGGTCCGAGGACCAGGTGAGCTTGGAGCCGCCGACGGTGACGAGGGTGAGGTCGTTGCCGCGCCCGGAGAGGTCGCGGACCGTGCCGGTCACGGTCGTTTTGTCGTCCTGCCCGTCGAAGCGCCAGTAGGCGGCCGTGCCGGGGACCAGCATCTTCGACGCGGGGCGTGCCGGGCGCGGGGGCACCGGGGCGAAGCCGGAGAAGCGGTCCGCGAAGTCGATGTCGACGGAGAACCGGTCGGCGTCGCCGCTCAGTTCGATCTCCTGCCGCTCCAGTTCGTTGAGGCCCTGTGCGGCCCGGCCGAGGATCCACGGGGAGACCGTCTCCACGTCGATGACGTTCCGGTCCAGGTCGAAGTGGTAGAGGCGGATCATCGCCGCTCCGCCGAAGTAGCGGTTCTGATAGTTCGTCAGATGCAAGTGGACCTCATGTCCGGCCGCGTTCTCGCGGATCGCGCGGCCGGCGGGCCAGTAGTGCCCATTGAGGGTGAGGAAGATCTGGTCGTGGTCCGCGATCAGCTGGTCCCACAGCTGCTGCCCGTAGGAGGAGAGCGTGTCGTCCTCGACGACCAGCTCGTGCGTCGTGAGGATCACCGGCGTCTTCGGGTGCCGGGCGATGACCTCCTCGGCCCAGGCGTACCCCTTCGCCGACAGCCGCCAGTCCAGCGCGAGCACCATCCACTCCCGGCCGGCCGCCTTGAAGAGGTGGAAGGTGTTGTAGCCGTCCGGGGAGGCACCGCCGAACGTCGGTCTGCCCTGGAACCGCTGCGGCCCGAAGGCGTCCAGATACGGTGTCGAGCCGCGCTGGTCGTCGGTCGACGACTTCACGTCGTGGTTGCCGGCCAGCACGCTGTAGCCGACGCCGCGCTGGTCCAGCAGCCCGAACGCCTCGCTGATCGCGGTGACTTCGGCCTGGGCGCCGTTCTCCGTGAGGTCGCCGAGGTGGGACAGGAAGACGATGTTCGCTGCCTCGCCGTGCTCCAGGAGGTAGCGCAGGGACGCCTCGAACGGCGCCTGGTCGATGCTGGGCCCGTCGAAGAGGTACTGCGTGTCGGGCATGACGGCGAGAGTGAAGCGGCGGCTGTCGGGGTCGGGCCGCCAACTCGCCGTAGTGGCTGCTGCTTGGGCGGCCGTCGGCAGCGCGAGAGAGGCCGTCGCGGCGGCCCCCAGCAGCGCCGTCGCCCGCAGGAATCCGCGTCTTCCGGCACCGGCCTGCGCGGCCTCGCCCCGGTTGTGCTCATGCGAAACGCACACGTGTGCTCCGTAACACTGCGTAAAAGGTGACAGAGAAGGCGTGGGGGGTTGGGTTCAGAGAGCGCGCAGGGTCCAACTCCAGCGGTGGACGCCCGGTGGGACGAGATACGACGGTGAGGTGTCGGGCCCGCACGAGGCGGTGCCCAGGCCGCGGTGGGCCGCGTCGAGATGGACCACGCAGCCCGCCCGCGGGACGAGCTCGTCGTGATGGGTCACGGCGGTCAGGTCCTCGGCGCGGTAACGGGTCACGGACACCTGCCGCGGCTCGTCCAGCGCGACCGTGAGACCGGTGGCGTCCGGCGCCGACAGCGTGAACCGCCGTACGCCGTGCCGCCCGCCGCTCTCCTGCGGACGCAGATACGGGGTGAACAACTCGTCCACGGGTACGGAGTGATGGGCCACGGGCGCGCCGAAGGCGCGGTCCGGATACGACTCCCAGGGGCCCTGCCCGTACCACTCCATGAGGTCGAGGCCGGCGACCGTCTCGAACACGGAGCCGACCCGCGCCACATCGGCGAGCCCCTCCGGCAGTTCGGCCCGCTCCTCGACGCGGATGCCGCCCTCGACCGGCGTGAACACCTGCACATGGCTCACGACGCCCGCCTCCGTCGCGTGCTCGGCGTGCACGGTGACCTGCCCCGCCGCCCGGCGTATGTCGACGACCTTGCGCACCAGTGTGTCCAGGCCCCAGGCCCGCCAGCGCAGCGCCATTCCGCCCAGCTCGTCGTTGTCGGTGGGCGCCCGCCACAGCGAGAGAACGGGTGCGGAGGCGAGCAGCGGATGCACCAGCAGCCCGTCCCCGTCGACGTCGACCTCGACGGAACGGTTCTGCACGGCCGGGGCGGACCGCTTCGGCTCAGCCGTGCGCAGCCGCACCTGCGGCAGACACACCACCGTTCCGCGCGGCGCCCACGGCTCGTCGCCGGCGGTCGTCACCCGCAGCGTCAGCCACGCCTCGCCGCCGTCCTCGGGCAGCTCGAACGGCAGCGGCACCGCCGCCGTCTCACCGGGGCGCAGCTCGGGGAGTTCGGCGGGCGCGGTGAGCGTGGCGAGATGGGGGTCCCCCCGGCCGGAGACCGGGAGAGCGCCGCCGTCCGCCAACGCCAACTCCCACTCGGCCGACAACCAGTCCAGGCCGCGGAAGTGCTGATGGTTGCCGATGACGATGCCCTCGTGCCGGAAGCACTCCAGCCGTACCGGCGCCGCGATCTCCCGGTGCTCGTACATCACGGGCTTGGGAGTGCGGTCCGGGAAGACCACGCCGTCCGCGATGAACGCGCCGTCGTGGATCCGCTCCCCGAAGTCGCCGCCGTACGCCCAGCGGTGGCCGGGCGAGGTGACACCGTTGTCATAGAGTCCGGCGCCCCCTCGCCCGACCGGTCTTCCGTCGTTCACACGCTGAAGGATGCCGTGGTCCCAGAACTCCCAGATGAAGCCGCCCTGAAGACCCGGGGTGGACTCGATTGCCGCCCAGTGGTCCGCGAGCGTGCCGTTGCTGTTGCCCATCGCATGGGAGTACTCGCACTGGATGAGCGGCTTGGTCTGCTCTCCGGACAGCGCGTGCGCCACGCAGTCCTCCAGGGCCGCGTACATCGGGCAGGCGATGTCGGAGGCGAGCTCCGGGGCGGCCCAGCCGAGCTTGGCGGCGCCCTCGTACTGGAGGGGGCGCGTCGGATCGTGCCGGCGCAACCAGCCCGCTGCCGCGTCGTGGTTCGCGCCGTAGTCGGCTTCGTTGCCCAGCGACCAGATGATGACCGAGGGATGGTTCTTGTCCCGCAGGACCATGCGGGACACCCGGTCCACGAAGGCGTTCAGATAGCGCGGGTCGTCGGCGATCTCGTGGGCGTGGTCGTGGGACTCGATGTCCGCCTCGTCCACGACGTAGAAACCGAGCTCGTCGGCGAGGTCGTACAGCGCGGGGTCGCCCGGGTAGTGCGAGGTACGGATCGCATTGAAGCCGAAACGCTTCAGCACGACCAGGTCCGCGCGCATGTCGTCGTACGACACCGTCCGCCCGGTCAGCGGATGGAAGTCGTGCCGGTTGATGCCCCGGACGAACACCCGCTCGCCGTTGACCAGCAGGTCCCGCCCGACGATCTCGACCGCCCGGAAGCCGACGCGCTGGTGCGAGGCGTCGGCGACGGTGCCGTCGGCGCGGTGCAGGCGCACGGTCAGGTCGTACAGCTCGGGTGTCTCGGCGTTCCAGGTTCGCACGTCCGGGACGGTGGTCAGCAGCCGTGCCTCGCCGAGGAATTCGGAGACGCGGTCGTCGTCGACGTCGTCCCGGTCGAACCCGGTGTCCTGCGTGAGCAGGTGACCGTCGAGTTCCCCGCTGACGTACCACCTCTCGGGCAGCGCACCGCCCGCGTCCCGCACCCGGCAGTCGACCCGCAGGTCGCCGTACCGTCCCGCCCGCACGGTCACGTCGGCGAGGTGCAGCGGATCCGTCGCGTACAGCAGCACCGACCGGGTGATACCCCCGTGCCACCACTGGTCCTGGTCCTCGATGTGCGAGGCGTCCGACCACTTCACGACCGTCAGCCGTACGACGGCCCGCTCGCCGGAGCGCACCACCTCCGTCAGGTCGAACTCGGCGGCCAGATGGGAGTCCTTGGAGATGCCGACGGGCCGCCCGTCCACGTGCACGAGGAGCACGCTCTCGGCGGCCCCGACCTGGAGCACGATCCGCCGCCCCGTCCACTCGGCGGGCACGTCCACCGCACGCTCGTACACACCCGTCGGATTGTCGGCGGGCGACAGCGGAGGGAATTCTGTATATGGCATACGGACGTTGGTGTACTGCGGAAGGTCGTCGGTGTCCTGCATGGTCCAGACACCGGGGACGTACGCCGACGACCACACGTCCGAGAGCGGCGCGTCCGGCGCCGGCAGCAGCTGGAAGCGCCAGTCACCGTCCAGCTTCAGCGCCCCGGCGCGGCGATCGACGGCGTTCATCGGCAGCCGTCGCCAGGAGGTCACCTCGGGTGCCTCCCACGGGCGGAGCGCCAGCAAGGGATCCATCAGCGGATGGCCCCCTTGCCGAGGTCGCCGATGATCTGCTTGGCGCCGATCGCGAACACGATCAGCAGCGGGATCAGGGCGAGCAGCGCGCCGGTCATCACCATGCCGTAGTCGGTGGTGCCATGGACGCCGTTGAGCTGGGACAGCGCGACCTGGAGAGTGACGTTGTCCGGATTCGTAAGGGCGATCAGCGGCCAGGCGTAGTCGTTCCACTGGGCCATGAAGGTGAAGATGCCGAGGAAGGCGAGCCCCGGGCGGACGACCGGGAGGGCGACGTGCCAGTACTGGCGCAGGAAGTTCGCCCCGTCGATCTTCGAGGCGTCCAGCAGTTCGTCGTGGATCGCGCTCTGCATGTACTGCCGCATCCAGAAGATGCCGAACGCGTTCGCCGCCGCCGGCACGATCAGCGCCGTCATCGAGCCGATCCAGCCGATCTTCGCCATGATCACGAACTGCGGGATGATCGCCATCTGCGTCGGCACCATGAAGATCGCCATCAGCACGACGAACAGCAGTCTGCGGGCCGGGAAGTCGAACTTGGCGAAGACGAACGCGGCCAGCGAGTCGAAGAACAGGACCAGGAAGGTCACCGAACACGCCACCAGCAGCGAGTTGAACATCGAGCCGAAGAAATCGATGTTGTCGAAGAGACTGCGCACGTTCTGCGGGAAGTGCGAGCCGGGCAGCAGCTTCGGTGGGTAGGAGAAGATCTCGGTCGACGTGTGCGTCGACATGATGATGGCCCAGTAGAACGGGAAGGCCGACAGCAGCAGCCCGATGACGAGGACCGCGTGCAGCGCGATGCCCCGGCGCCGGACACCCTGGATGCCCTTGGGGCGCCTTGTGCCCTGGATGGATGCCATGGTGTTCGAGCCTCCCTAGTCTTCGTCCCGGCGCTGCACCAGGCGCCAGTTGATGATCGAGAAGATGACGACGACGAGGAAGATGCCCCACGCCACGGCGGCGCCGTAGCCGAAGTCGTTGTTGTCGAAGGTCTGCTGGAAGAAGTAGAGGACCATCGTCCGGCCGGCGTGGTCCGGACCGCCGGAGAACGTCGAGTCGTTCGAGGTGTTCTGCAGCAGGACCTGCGCCTCGGTGAAGCTCTGCAGGCCGGTGACCGTGGAGACCACGAGCACGAACAGCAGGGTCGGCCGCAACAGGGGCAGCGTGATCCGGAAGAAGGTCTGCACGGGCCCGGCGCCGTCCATGCGTGCCGCCTCGTACAACTCGCCCGGGACGGTCTGCAGTCCCGCGAGGAAGATGATCGCGTTGTAGCCGACCCACTGCCAGGTCATCAGTGTCGCGATGGCGACCTTGATGCCCCACGGCGTGTTCAGCCAGGCCACCTGGTCCAGGCCGACGGCCCGCAACAAGGCGTTCACCAGGCCGAAGTTGGTGGAGAACACCGAGCCGAAGACGATCGCGATCGCCACCACCGAGGTGACGTTCGGCAGGAAGTAGGCGAACCGGTAGACGTTCTTGAAGCGGACCGCCGCGTTGAGCATCACGGCCGTGACCATCGCCAGGAAGATCATGGGGAAGGTGGCCAGCGCCCAGATGATGATCGTGTTGCCGATCGAGCTCCAGAAGTCGCTGTCGCTCACCAGGTACCGGTACTGCGACAGGCCCGCCCACTCCATCGAGCCGAGGCCGTCCCAGCGGTGGAAGGAGAGGTAGAGGGAGAAGCCGACGGGGATCAGACCGAAGGCGAGGAACAACAGATAGAACGGGGAGATCGCGGCGTACAGGTGCCAGTACTTGCGCCACCCGTTCTTCGGCCGCACGGCGGGTACGTCCGCCAGGACCACGGGCGGCTTCTCCAGCGCGGGGACGGTGGCCATCAGTAGCTCACCCCCAGGTGCTGCGCGATCCGCCGGCACTTGCTCATGGCGTCACTCCAGGCCTTCTTCGGGTCCTTGCCGAGGACGCCGACGTTCTTGATCTCGTCCTTGATGGGCTGCCCGAGCGCCACGTCGAACGGGCTGTTGTAGGCGACGACGATCTTCTGCGCGGCGGGCCCGAAGACGTCCGTCGTCACCTGGCCGCCGAAGAAGGGGTCGGGTTCACGCAGTTGCTTCAGGCCGTAGGAGGCAGGGGTCGAGGGGAAGAGGCCCGCGTCGACGTAGCCCGAGGCCTGGTTGGCCGCGTCGAGCATCCACGCGATGATCTCGAAGGCCTGCTCGGGGTCCCGGCACGCCTTGGTGACCGACAGGAAGGAGCCGCCGTTGTTGGAGGGCCGCACCGGCATGTCGGCGATCCGCCATCTGCCCTTGGTCTTCGGGTTGCCGTTCTTGATGTCGTACGTCGCCCAGGAGGCGCCGAGCTGGCTGGGCAGCTTGCCCGAATCCACCGCCGAGATCTGGTCCGGGGTGCCGGTGACCAGGTTGGAGACGATTCTGCGCCGCTTGGCCTCCACGGCCAGCGCCCAGGCCGCCCGCACATGCTCCTGGTCGCCGATGAAGTTTCGGTCCTTGTCGACGTACCGCTTGCTGCCCTGCTGCACCACGTTCTCGAAGACGCTGTTGACGTCGGTGAGCAGGGAGGCCCCCGGAATCCGCTTCCGGAGCTGCTCGCCCGCCGCGAAGAAATTCTCCCAGGTGTTGAGCTCCCGGGACACGTCGGCGGGCTCGTACGGCAGTCCCGCCTTGCGGAAGACCTCGTACTGGTAGAAGTGCGCGACCGGCCCGCAGTCGATGGGGAAGCCCACCATCGAGCCGTCGTCGGCGATGCCCTGGTCCCACTTCCAGGACAGGTACTGGCTCTTGTACTTCTCCGCGCCCAGGGTCCGCAGGTCCACGAACTGGTCCGCGTTGGGCAGGTAGGACGCCATGTCCTCGCCCTTGAGGCCGGCGATGTCGGGGACGTGGGCGCGTCCGGCCAGCGTGGTGATCAGCTTGGACCGGTAGTAGCCGCCGATCTTGACGGCCTTGAGGTCGACCGTGCTGTCGTAGCGGGCCCTGGCCTTGCCGATGACCGTGTCGCCGAGGCCGCCGTCCCAGTACCACAGGACCATGTTCCGGCCGGTCGAGCCGGTCGGAACGGCACAGCCGGACGCCAGGCCGCCCAGCGCGGTGGTGGCCGTGCCGGCCAGGCCCGCGCGCAGGAGCCCTCTTCGTGAGAGCCGCACAGCTCCCACCGCCTTTCGGATCTGTTCGGGACTTCGCTCAGGTGGGGGGACGAGGTCAGTACTGCCGTGCGGGCGGGGTGACGGGGGCGTAGCGCACCGGAGGGCCGGGGTTCTGCGGCAGCCGCTCGGCCAGGAACCCGTACGCCCGCTTCAGCTCGGGATCGGTCAGCGAGCGCCACCAGCGGTCGATGCCGTACCAGCCCGGCGCCGCCAGCGCGCCGCCGTGATGCCGTACGGACAATCCCGCGGCCAGTACGGCGAACCGGAGCCGTTCCTCCAGCGGCCAGCCGCCGAGCGAGGCCGCGACGAAGCCGGCGCCGAAGACGTCTCCGGCGCCCGTCGCGTCCAGGACGTCGATGTCGAGGGCGGGAACCTCCACGTACTCGCCGGTGGTCTGGTCCACGGCGACGGCGCCGTCGCCGCCGCGTGTCACCACGGCCACCGGAACCAGCTCGGAGAGCGTGCCGAGGGCCGCGACCGCGCTGTCGGTGCGGGTGTAGGCCATCGCCTCGGTCTCGTTGGGGAGGAAGGCGTGGCACAAGGAGAGCTGGTCGAGGAGGTCGGTGGACCACTCCTGGGTGGGGTCCCAGCCGACGTCGGCGTAGATCTGTGTGCCGTTCGCGGCGGCCTTGGCGAGCCAGGCGCGCGGTTCGGCCTCGAGGTGCACGAGGGCCGTGCGTGCCTCGGGCGGGTCGCCCATCAGGGCGTCCTGCGAGTAGGGCGGCTCCTGGCCGTGGGTGACGAGGGCCCGGTCGTGGGTGGGGGTCCCCCCGCTCGAGCGAAGCCGTGGGTGGGGGAGGGCGAGCGCGACGGTGACCGGGGTGTGCCAGCCGTCCGCGACGCGGGAGTGGGAGAGGTCGACGCCTTCCTGGCCGGCGAGGACCTCCTGGCAGTACGCGCCGTAGAAGTCGTCGCCGAAGACCGTGGCCAGGGACGTCTTCAGGCCGAAACGGGCGGCGGCGACGGCCAGGTTGGCGATGCCGCCCGGACCGCAGCCCATGCCGTCCGTCCAGATCTCCTCGCCCGGCGTCGGCGGCCTGCCCAGACCCGTGAGGACGAGGTCGTAGAAGAGCAGCCCGGTCAGCAGCACGTCGGGCCGGTCGTCGTCCACGCGCACTTCCTCTCGTCGGGAGAGCTCGTCAAAACTCTTCATTTCGTGACCGGAATCGTGCGCCGATCGGCGACATTGGTCAAGACCTCAGCAGAACTGAGCATAGAAATGATTGAAGATGACGAGTAGTGTTCACGTCGTGCTGGCAGAACGACGACATCAACTCATCCTGCGGGTCCTTCGCTCCGGCGGGCCCGCGGCCGTGACCGATCTCTCCGAGCAGCTGGGCGTGAGCCCCGCCACGGTCCGGCGCGACCTGGTCAAACTCGAGGAGGACGGACTGTTGACGCGGGTGCACGGCGGCGCCGTGGCCGACGAGGGCGACCAGCCCTTCGCCGAGGTCGCCGAGGTGCGCGTGGCCGAGAAGGACGCCATAGCCGCGCACGCCGCCGCCATGGTCGCCGACGGTCAGTCGGTGCTGCTCGACATCGGCACCACCGCCTACCGCCTGGCCCGCCAGCTGCACGGCCGCCGCCTCACCGTGATCACCAGCAACCTCGTGGTCTACGAGGAGCTCGCCGACGACGAGGGCATCGAACTGGTGCTGCTCGGCGGCATGGTCCGCCGCGAGTACCGCTCCCTGGTCGGCTTCCTCACCGAGGACAACCTGCGCCAGCTGCACGCCGACTGGCTCTTCCTCGGCACCAGTGGAGTGCGCCCCGGTGGGCAGGTGATGGACACGACGGTCGTCGAGGTGCCGGTGAAACGGGCCATGATCAAGGCCAGTGACAAGATCGTCCTGCTCGCCGACTCGGCGAAGTTCCCGGGTACCGGCATGGCGCAGGTCTGCGGTCCCGAGGACCTGGACGCGGTGGTGACGAACGCGCCGGTGAACGCGGCGACGCGGTCCTCCCTGGAGGAGGCCGGCGTCGACGTGTTCCTGGCAGGAAAGGCAGGATCAGCGTGAAGCTGACGATTCTGGGCGGCGGCGGATTCCGTGTGCCGCTCGTGTACGGGGCGCTGCTCACGGACCGCGCCGAGGGCCGGGTCACGGAAGTCGTTCTGCATGATCTGGACGACAGTCGACTGTATGCAGTCGCCCGTGTACTGGATGAGCAGGCCGCCGCCGTTCCCGACGCGCCCAAGGTGACCGCCACCACCGACCTCGACGAGGCCCTGCGCGGCGCCGACTTCATCTTCTCCGCGATCCGGGTCGGTGGCCTGGAGGGCCGGGCCGACGACGAGCGGGTCGCGCTGGCCGAGGGCGTCCTCGGGCAGGAGACGGTCGGCGCGGGCGGCATCGCCTACGGTCTGCGGACGGTCCCCGTCGCCGTCGACATCGCGCGACGCGTGGCCCGCCTCGCCCCCGACGCCTGGGTCATCAACTTCACCAACCCGGCGGGACTGGTCACCGAGGCCATGTCCCGCCACCTCGGCGACCGCGTCATCGGCATCTGCGACTCGCCGGTCGGCCTCGGCCGCCGTATCGCCCGCGTCCTCGGCGCGAACCCCCGCGAGGCCTGGATCGACTACGTCGGCCTCAATCACCTCGGCTGGGTCCGCGGCCTGCGCGTCGCCGGCCGCGACGAACTCCCGCGCCTGCTCGCCGACCCCGACCTGCTCGGCTCCTTCGAGGAGGGCAAGCTCTTCGGCGTCGACTGGCTGCAGTCCCTGGGCGCGATCCCCAACGAGTACCTGCACTACTACTACTTCAACCGGGAAGCCGTCCGCTCCTACCAGCAGGCCGAGAAGACCCGCGGCGCCTTCCTCGCCGACCAGCAGGCCCGCTTCTACGAGGAGATGAAGCGCCCCGAGGCGGCGGCCCTGACCGTGTGGGACCGCACCCGCGCCGAGCGCGAGGCCACCTACATGTCCGAGAACCGGGAGACGGCCGGCGCCGGCGAGCGCGACGCCGACGACCTGTCCGGCGGCTACGAGAAGGTGGCCCTCGCCCTGATGCGGGCCATCGCCCGCGACGAGCGCACGACCCTGATCCTCAACGTGCGCAACCAAGGCACTCTCTCCGTCCTCGACGCGGACGCCGTCATCGAGGTGCCCTGCCTGGTCGACGCCAACGGGGCGCACCCGGTCGCCGTCGCCCCGCTGCCCGACCACGCCACCGGCCTGGTCTGCTCGGTGAAGGCCGTCGAGCGCGAGGTGCTGGCCGCCGCCGAG
The DNA here is from genome assembly GCF_042870385.1 of Streptomyces sp. NPDC006602. Classification (NCBI taxonomy): domain Bacteria; kingdom Bacillati; phylum Actinomycetota; class Actinomycetes; order Kitasatosporales; family Streptomycetaceae; genus Streptomyces; species Streptomyces sp. NPDC006602. Next base: position 81,900 of record NZ_JBIAHG010000019.1, read on the forward strand.
TCCGGCTCCCGGGCGACGGCTGTGAAGGCCTTCGCGCTGCACCCGCTGGTCGACTCGGTCAACGTGGCCCGCAAGCTGGTCGAGGGCTACACAGCGGTCCATCCTGGCCTGGCGTACCTTGACTAAGCGCGTTTAGCAAGCGCTTTCCCCCTTGCTGGCTTCCCGGTTTCCTGGAGATCCTCATGCACGACGAACGCCGCCGGATCGAGGAGCGCGTCGAGCGCGTCCACACCCAGCGCATCAAGCCCGCGATCTACGCGGCCGCCGTCCCCTTCGAGGTCGAGGCCTGGCAGGCGCCGGGGGAGCCGGTCCCCTTCGCGGAGGCCGCCGCCGCGCCCTATGAGCCCTTCGCGATGGACACCCCCTGGGGTCCGCCCTGGGGCACCACCTGGTTCCGGATGAGCGGGCAGGTCCCGGACGAGTGGGCCGGAAAGCGCGTCGAGGCGGTCATCGACCTCGGCTTCGTGGGGGACTGGCCCGGCAACCAGGCCGAGGCGCTGGTCCACCTCACGGACGGAACGCCGCTGAAGGCGGTCAATCCGCTCAACCAGTACGTGCCGATCGCCAACCCCGCGACGGGCGGCGAGGTGATCGACTACCTGGTCGAAGCGGCCTCCAATCCCGACATTCTCGCCAACAACTTCTCGGCCCCGACCCCGCTCGGCGACGTCCTGACGGCGGGCGACAAGCCGCTGTACACCTTCCAGCGCGCCGACCTCGCCGTCCTCGACGAGGAGGTCTGGCACCTCGACCTGGACCTCCAGGTGCTGACCGAGCTGATGGTCCACCTCCCCGAGCACGAACCGCGCCGGCACGAGATCATGCACGCCCTGGACCGGGCCATGGACACCCTCGACCTGGACGACGTCTCCGGCAGCGCCACCGCCGTCCGCGAGGTGCTCGCGCCCGTCCTGGCCAGGCCCGCCCACGCCAGCGCCCACACGATCTCCGGCGTCGGCCACGCCCACATCGACTCCGCCTGGCTGTGGCCGATCCGCGAGACCAAGCGCAAGACGTCCCGCACCTTCTCCAACGTGACGTCCCTGGCCGACGAGTACGAGGACTTCATCTTCGCCTGCTCGCAGGCCCAGCAGTACGAGTGGGTGCGCGACAACTACCCGCACGTGTGGGCCCGCATCCAGGACTCGGTGAAGAAGGGTCAGTGGGCCCCGGTCGGCGGCATGTGGGTCGAGGCCGACGGCAACCTGCCCGGCGGCGAGGCCATCGCCCGCCAGCTCATCCACGGCAAGCGGTTCTTCATCGAGCACTTCGGCGTCGAGACCAAGGGCGTGTGGCTGCCGGACTCCTTCGGCTACACCGCCGCCTACCCGCAGCTCGCCAAGCTCGCCGGCAACGAGTGGTTCCTCACTCAGAAGATCTCCTGGAACCAGACCAACAAGTTCCCCCACCACACCTTCTGGTGGGAGGGCATCGACGGCACCCGCGTCTTCACCCACTTCCCGCCGGTCGACACCTACAACGCCCGCTTCAGCGGCGAGGAGATGGACCGCGCGGTGCGCAACTACCGTGAGAAGGGCGGCGGTTCGCGCTCCCTCGCGCCGTTCGGCTGGGGCGACGGCGGTGGCGGCCCCACCCGCGAGATCATGGAACGGGCGCGCAGGCTCGCCGACCTGGAGGGCTCGCCCAAGGTCGTCATCGAGCACCCCGACGCCTTCTTCGCCAAGGCCCGCGAGGAGTACCAGGAGGCCCCGGTCTGGAACGGCGAGCTCTACCTGGAGCTGCACCGCGCCACCTACACCTCCCAGGCCCGCACCAAGCAGGGCAACCGCCGCAGCGAACACAAGCTCCGCGAGGCCGAGCTGTGGGCGACGACGGCCGCGCTGCACGCGCCGGGCTACGCGTACCCGTACGACAAGCTCGACCGGCTGTGGAAGACGGTCCTCCTGCACCAGTTCCACGACATCCTGCCCGGCTCGTCGATCGCGTGGGTGCACCGGGAGGCGGAGGCCGAATACGCGCGGGTGGCCGAGGAGCTGGAGACGCTGACGGCGGAGGCGGTCGCGGCGCTGGGCGCCGGCGGCACCCGCGTGTTCAACACCAGCCCCTGCGACCGCGCGGAGGTCCTCCGCACGGCCGACGGCACACCGGTGTACGTGGAGGTGCCCGCGAGCGGCAGCGCGCCCCTGTCCGACGCCAGGCCCGGTCAGCCGGTGAAGGCGGAAGGGCTGGTCCTCGACAACGGTCTGGTGCGTGTACAGGTTGCGGAAGACGGCACACTGGCTTCTGTATGCGATCTACGGTCGAACCGTGAAGTGCTCGCCGACAAGGGCAACCTGCTCCGCCTGCACACCGACCTCCCGAACTACTGGGACGCATGGGACATCGACAAGCACTACAAGAACCGCTACACCGATCTCCTGTCCCCCGACTCCGTCGAACTCGTCTCGGCCGACCCCCTGCTCGGCGCGATCCGCGTCACCCGGTCCTTCGGCAAGGGCTCGACGCTCACGCAGACCATCACCGTCCGCGCCGACAGCCCCCGCATCGACTTCGAGACCGAGATCGACTGGCACGAGACCGAGAAGATCCTCAAGGCGGGTTTCCCGGTGGACGTCCGGGCGGCGCACTCCTCCGCGGAGATCCAGTTCGGCCACGTCCAGCGGCCCACCCACACCAACACCAGCTGGGAGGCGGCCCGCTTCGAGGTCTCCGGCCACCGCTGGGTGCACATCGGCGAACCCGGCTACGGCGTCGCGGTCATCAACGACTCGACGTACGGACACGACGTCTCCCGCACGGTCCGCGAGGACGGCGGAACGACGACCACGGTCGCCCTCAGCCTCGTGCGCGCCCCGCGCATCCCGGACCCCGAGGCCGACCAGGGCCTGCACCGGTTCAGGTACTCCCTGCTCCCGGGCGCCACGATCGGCGACGCGGTCGCCGAGGGCTACGCCCTCAACCTGCCGCTGCGCGTGGCCGACGCGGCAGGCGCCCCGCAGCCGGTGGTGTCCGTGGACGGCGAGGGCGTGACCATCGAGGCGGTCAAGCTCGCCGACGACGAGTCCGGCGACGTGGTCGTGCGGTTGTACGAGTCGCGCGGCGGCCGCGCCCAGGGCGTCCTGCGCACCGGATTCCCGCTCGCCGGCGCCCAGGTCACCGACCTGCTGGAGCGGCCCCTGCCCGACGAGGCCGCGGAGATCGACGGCGACGGAGCGGTCGTAGTCTCGCTGCGCCCCTTCCAGGTCCTGACGCTCCGCCTGCAGCGCGGCGCCAGGAGCCGGTAGAGCCGGTAGACACCGGCCCCCGGGGCGGGCACGCTCGCCGCGCGCCCGCCCCCTTCCCGAAGTGACCTTGTTCTGCGAGGAGTTCAGCCGTGCCCATGCAGCCGTGGTTCACCGACGCAAAGTTGGGGATCTTCGTCCACTGGGGGATCTACGCCGTCGACGGCGTCCAGGAATCGTGGTCGTTCTACGACGACATCGTGCCGCACGAGCAGTACATGTCCCAGCTCGACCGCTTCACCGCAGCCAACTACGACCCGCGCGCCTGGGCCGAGCTCTTCGCCCGGGCAGGCGCCCGATACGCCGTCCTCACCAGCCGCCACCACGACGGCGTCGCCCTGTGGGACACCGCGTACGGCGACCTCAACCTCGGCCGCGACCACATCGGCCCCTACGCCGACGCCCTGCGCGAGAAGGGCCTCAAGGTCGGCCTGTACTACTCCCACTCCGACTGGAACCACCCCGACTACGCCAGCACCCGCAAGCCGGGCCGCCCGCCGGAACAGGAGGACAACCGCTACTCCGAGGTCGCGGCCGAGTTCGAGGACCTCGATGCCTGGGAGCGGTTCATCGCCTACCGCGACGGCCAGATCCGCGAGCTGGCCTCCCGCTACCGGCCCGACCTGATGTGGTTCGACGGCGAGTGGGACCGCAGCGAGGAGCAGTGGCGCATCAAGGAACTCGCGGCGCTCATCCGCTCGTACTCGCCCGACGTCGTCTTCAACGCCCGCATGCTCAGCGAGGGCGACTACGCCACCCCCGAACAGGGCGCCCCCATCGAACCGCCCGACGGGCCCTGGGAGCTGTGCCTGACGATCAACGACTCGTGGGGCTACCAGCACCACGACCACAACCACAAGTCGCTCACCCAGCTGATCCGCTACTTCACCGAGACCATCGGCGGGGGCGGCAACCTCCTCCTCGACGTCGGCCCGATGGAGGACGGCACCATCCCCGAGCCGCAGGTCGAGCGCCTCGAAGGCCTGGGGGAGTGGATCCGCAAACACTCCGAGGCCGTGTACGGCACGGTGCGCGGGCTGCCGGCCGGGCACCACTACGGGCCCAGCACCCTCTCGGCCGACCGCCGCACCCTCTACCTCACCCTCTACGACATCCCGCGTGCCGAGATCGGCGTACGCGGCCTCGTCACGCCGGTCCGCGGGGTCACCGTCCTCGGCACCGGCACCGAGCTCGCCCACCGGGTGGTCGGCGGACTCCACGAGGCCGTCGGCGTGCTGTGGATCGACCCGCCCACCGCGGCCGACCTCGATCCGCACGCCACCGTCCTGGCCCTCGAGCTGGACGGGGAGGTGGAACTGTATCGGGGGTCGGGCCGCTTCTGAGGCGGACTTCCCCCGGTCCGCAGCCGCGCCGCCGCGTTCGCGGTCGGCGCGGGTGAGTGCGTGACGGGAGCGGCTAGGCCGGTGCGATGGCCGAAGCGGAAGCCGAAGCCGTCGCGGACGCCGTGGTGTCGGTCTCCGCGGTGATCGGCTCCGCCGGCTGTGAGGCCGGGGCGGGGGTCGTCGGCAGCGGGTCCGGCACCTCCGCGCGCTGCTGCGGGAGGGACACCGGACGCAACTGGCGCGGGCCCGACACCACCGTGTAGTCCTGACCCAGGAACGGCGGCATGATCTCGCCCGGATCCTCGCCCAGCGCCAACTGCACAGCCGCCCACGGGGCGTTGACCCCGCACAGCGCCAGCTGGTGCAGTCCGCCCGCCGGGCGTGTGTTGACGTCCATCAGGACCGGCGTCTCACCGAACATCCGGAACTGGATGTTGGACAGATAGTGCAGACCGAAGCCCTCCGCGATCCGCCGCGCCGGCTCCAGCCACTGCTCGGCGAGCGTGAACCCGCGGCGGCGGCCGTTCTTGGTGCGGCCGATGGCCAGCCGGATCCGGTTGTCGGGGCCGGTGAGACAGTCCACCGACACCTCCGGCTGCTCCAGCCGCGGCATGACCAGCCAGTCGACCTGCTCCTCCCCGTCCTCCGCGGCCTGATCGAGGGCCTCCAGCACCAGATCCAGCGGCACGTACGGGCTCGGGAAGCCGTTGAGGTGCATGAGTGAGAAGGGGGCGCGCGTGATCACACGGAAGCCCACCCCGCCCGCACCGGACGCCGGCTTGAAGCACGCCTTGTAGCCGCCCGCCTCCAACTCCTCGACAGCGGCGACGAGTTCGTCGGCGTTGCGGACCCGCCACCACGGCGGCACCGGCGCGCCGATCGCCTGGACCGCCTCGTAGGCGATCACCTTGTCGTGGAAGACCGCCACGGCTTCGGGCGGCGGGGCCAGCAGGGCCGTACCCACCGCCTCGAAGTCGGCGCGGTGCGTCACGATCGCCGACTGGTGCAGCCGGGGCACGAAGACGTCGATGCCGCGCCGCGCACACTGGTCGAGCGCGTACTCGACGTACGCGGCCGGGGACAGGCCCTCCGGCTCCAGGTCTGCGGTGTCGGCCGCGGCCAGTACGGGGGAGTCCGCGTCGCCGTGCGTTGCATGGATCTCGACGGCGCGGTCGCTGGGATTTCGCCGCAGCTGATCCATGAAGAACACGTTCTCCGCGTACGTGCGGTTGAGCCAGACGCGTACGCGAGAGACCATGCAGGCCGCCTTTCACGGTTCGCGGGCAGGGCGGAGCACGCCCGTGCCCGGGCAGGGTGGTTGGAGGAACACCAAACCGCCCCGTGCGAAGGGCGTTCATGAGCGGTGGTGTTGGGGCGATCATACGGCTTTGCAGGGGTGCCGCGTGCAACGTGCGTGTTACGGATTTCCCGATCATGCTTACTCCCGTGGTGGGGGGCATGATCGCGTGTCACGCGCCGCGCCGGAAGATCGGTCGACCCGATGCCGCCTTGTCCTTCGAAGGGCCACTGTGTTCTCGTGGTCCTCTTGAGGTGCTCGGAGGGGGCGGAAGTGACGTCGACGGTCGGCGGTGCCGGACAGCTGCTGGCCATCAGCGATCTGCACATCGGGTACGAGGAGAACCGCGCGCTCGTCGAGAACATGCGCCCCGAGACGGACGAGGACTGGCTCCTGGTGGCCGGCGACGTCTCGGAGACCGTGTCCGACATCCGCTGGGCCCTGGAAACCCTCGCCGGCCGCTTCCGAAAGGTCCTGTGGGCCCCCGGCAACCACGAACTGTGGACCCACCCCAAGGACCCCGTCACCCTGCGCGGAGTCGCCCGCTACGACCACCTCGTCGCCCTGTGCCGGGAACTCGGCGTCACGACACCCGAGGACCCCTACCCCGTGTGGCAGGGCCCGGGCGGCCCGGTCGTCGTGGCACCGCTGTTCCTCCTGTACGACTACTCCTTCCTGCCGGCCGGCTGCGTGACCAAGGACCAGGGGCTGGAGTACGCGCACGGCACGGGCATCGTGTGCAACGACGAGTACCTGCTGCACCCCGACCCCTACCCGTCCCGCGAGGCCTGGTGCCGCGCCCGGGTCGCCGAGACCGAACGCAGGCTCGCCGCCCTGCCCGACGACCTGCCCACCATCCTCGTCAACCACTACCCGCTGGACCGGCACCCCACCGAGGTCCTGTGGCACCCCGAGTTCGCCATGTGGTGCGGCACCACCCGCACCGCCGACTGGCACCGCAGGTTCCGCGTCGAGACCATGGTCTACGGCCATCTCCACATCCCCCGCACCACCTGGCACGAGGGCGTCCGCTTCGAGGAGGTGTCCGTCGGATACCCCCGCGAATGGCGCAAACGCCAGGAGCCGCCGGGGCGACTGCGGCGGATCGTGCCGAGGGAGGCCGGGGCGCGATGATCGAGGAACTCCTGCCGGCCACGGTGGTGGCCGTGGAGGCGTACGCCCACGACGAACCCGTGAACACGCGCCTGTACCCCGAGGAAGAGGCCGTCCTGACCCAGGCGGTGCCCAAGAGGCGCCGCGAGTTCACCGCCGTACGCGGCTGCGCCCGCCGGGCCATGGAGAAGCTCGGCGTGCCACCGCAGCCCGTCCTGCCCGGGGAACGCGGCGCACCGCGTTGGCCGGCCGGCCTCACCGGCAGCATGACCCACTGCGACGGATACTGCGCCGCCGCCCTGGTCCGCGCCACCGACCTCGCCTCAGTGGGCATCGACGCCGAACCCGACGGCCCGCTGCCCGACGGCGTCCTGCACTCGGTGTCGCTGCCCGCGGAACGCGACCGGCTGCTGCGGCTCGCCCAGGACCACCCCGGCACACACTGGGACCGGCTCCTGTTCAGCGCCAAGGAGTCCGTCTACAAGGCATGGTTCCCCCTCACCGGGCAGTGGCTGGACTTCAGCGAGGCCGACATCGAGATCCTCGTCGCCCCCGGCGAGCGGCTCGGCGGCACCCTCCGCGCCGAACTCCTCGTACCGGGACCGACGGTGGGCGGGCGACGGCTCGGACACTTCGAGGGCCGCTGGACCGCACGGCAGGGGCTGGTGGCGACGGCGGTCGCCGTGCGGCACGCCTGACGGACGCGGTGCGACACGGCTGACACGTCCTGCGCTACGCGTCGGGTGGGCACCAGGTGTGCAACAGCCGGAAGAACGCCTCCTCGTTGCCCACCAGGCCCGCCCGGGCCAGGGCCTCTTCCGCCTCGGCGAGGACGGCGGGCGGAACCACGGGTGGCCGGGCGGCCCGCGGCGGGCCGGGCGCCACGTCGAAAGCCGCGCGCACGGTGTGCAGCAGCCGCAGATAGGCCTGTACGGCGGTGCGCTCGCGGTCGGTCAGTACGGCGGTGGGCATCGGGCGGCTCCCCCATGTCGGCGTCGTCGGTCGTGCGCCCCCGGACGGCGGCGCACATCCAGCTTGCCGTCCACCACTGACAATCCGGCCGCCGTACGCGTCGGTTCGCCCGCTTAGCGGAGGCGAAACCTCCCCGAAATCCCCGGAGGGAATGGCCCTTTACGCTGACCTGAAGGGCTTTCGGCCGCCAGGCCGCGGCCAAGGGAACGGGAGGCGAGCGCGTGGTCGACGCCCCGCGACGTCACCCCGCGCGCACCGTACGGCTGCGCTCGGTGGGCGACACAGAACTCGAACTGCAGTACCGCGTCGTGCACGGCTACCGCCGTGCCTTCCGCATGGCCGGCAAGGGGCCGGCGCTGGTGCTCATCCACGGCATCGGGGACTCCTCCGCCACCTGGGCCGAACTCATCCCCGACCTCGCCCGCACCCACACCGTCATCGCCCCCGATCTCCTCGGCCACGGCCACTCCGACAAGCCCCGCGCCGACTACTCGGTGGCCGCCTACGCCAACGGCGTGCGCGACCTGCTCACCACCCTCGGCATCGAGTCCGCGACCCTCGTCGGACACTCCCTCGGCGGCGGCGTGGCCATGCAGTTCGCCTACCAGTTCCCCGAGCGCACCGAACGGCTCATCCTGGTCAGCGCGGGTGGCGTCGGCCGCGAGGTCACCCCCGTCCTGCGGCTGGTGTCCCTGCCCGGTGCCCACCTCATGCTGGCCGGCCTCCGCCTGCCCGGCATGCGTCTCCAAGTGGGCCTCGCGGTCCGCCTGATGAAGCTCCTCGACACCGACCTCGGCCAGGACGCCCCCGAGTTGCTCACCCTCGTGGACGCGCTGCCCGACGAAACCTCCCGCAACGCCTTCATCCGCACCCTGCGCGCGGTCGTCGACTGGCGCGGACAGGTCGTGACCATGCTCGACCGCTGCTACCTGACCGAGGGCATGCCCACCATGCTCCTGTGGGGCGACCGGGACAGCGTGGTGCCCGTGCGGCACGCCTACGGGGCCCACGAGGCGATGCCGGGCAGCCGACTGGAGATCTTCGAACAGGCCGGCCATTTCCCGTTCCACACCGACCCGGCCCGCTTCGTCGCCCTCGTGGAGGAGTTCACCGCCGGTACGGAACCCGCCCACTGGAGCCGCGACCACTGGCGCGACCTGCTGTGCTCGGGGCGACCTGGGACGTCAGCGGGGCGGCCGGACTCCGCCCGCAACCGGGCCGTGGAGCGGGATATGCGGGAGGCCAGCGAACGCAGTGCCACATGAGTGGCCTCGGGGCGTCAGCCCTGCGATCCCAGGTAGCCGAGCGACGCCTCGATCCGCCCCGCCAGATGATCGCGCTGCACCGGCCCCCGCAGTGACGAACCTGCCAGCCAGGCACGGCACTTGCTGGCGAGGAGCAGGCCGAAGCGTTCGGCCTGCTTCTCGTCGGTCTGGTCGAACCGGCTGCGGGCGGCGACCTTCAGGACCGTCGCCTGCAGGTCCGCGTCGTCGCACAGTAAGCGGGCCGCGACCGCCGCGCCCTCGACGTGGTGGCTGCAGTGCCCGGCGTTCATGTGCCACAGCTCATGGCCGAGAATCACCAACTGGTGGTCGGGCGCGGTGCGTTCCTCGATCACCACGAGGTCCTGGTCGGCCATGTCGAGCCACAGCCCGCTGGCCGTGCCGGGCGGGAAGGCGGAGGTACGGAAGTGGACCGGGCGGCCGCGCCGTCTGCTCATCGCGCCGCACAGGGCGCCGTACAGGTCCGCGGGCCGTGCCGGTGCGGGAAGGGTCAGCTCCGCCACCAGCTCGCCGCACAGGCGGCGCATTTCCTTACCGATGCCCACAGTTCTCCCCCGGGTCACGACTCGGGCCGCTTGACGCTTTCCAAGAGCATGTCCAGCCACTCCGCCACCTTGTCGCGGTGCTGGTCGGTGGGCAGCTGTGCGGCCCGCCAGGCGATCCCGCGGACGCCGTGGTCCTGCAACAGCCGCTCCAGCGGATCGTCGGCGGCCGCGGCCGCCTGTCGCTCACGGTCGGCGAGCTTCTGCAGGAGCTCCTGCTCGGTGCGCTGCAGGGTGCCCGCCAGCGCCTCGGGGTCTTCGGCCGTGAGGAACCCGGCGTGCACCCGGAAGAAGCGCTGGATGGCGTCGCAGTGCTCCATGGTGGGACGCCGGTCGCCGTTGATGAGCGCTCCGGCCTGCTGCCGGGACATGCCGGCGCCGTCGGCGATCTCCTGCTGGGTGTACTTGCGGCCGTTCGGCTTGAGCCGGGTGCGGCGCAGCAGGTCCAGGCGTTGCAGGAACCGCGCCTGCACATCGGGCTCGCCGGCGGGCCGGCCGCTCAGCAGGGCTTTGACCACGGGCTCGGTCACGCCGGAGGCGACGGACAGCCGTCCGGTGTCGAAGACCTCCGCGTGCGGCACGCCGAGCCGGTCCGCGAGCGCGGTGACGCGGACTACGACGGCCGGCAGTACCGTCGACGCCACGTCGCCCGGGCCCTCGAAGCCTTCCGACACCGACAGATCTCCTACGTTTCTCACTGGCTTCTCACAAGCGGTTGCCGTGAACTTCCCGGAGAGTAGCGGGTTGTTCGAACTTACATCCAGGTCTCGCCACAACTGTGGCCAATTTCAGCCGTCAACAGGCACGGAATGCCACGATAGTTGACACGCCTTGCGTCGGGGCACCAGGATCAACAAGGCCGCGAGAAGGCCGCATAGGCAAGAGGGGTGACCTCCCGATGGCGTATCAGGCAGGTGGGCAGCGGTCGGTACCGCGGCCAGTCCCCGAGAGTCTTGAGGCCCAGGCGTATCTCCAGGACTACGCCACCCTCCTGGAGTCCGTTCCCTTTCCCTCCGTCGTCCTCGACCATCGCTGGGACGTCGTCCTGGCCAACACGGCTTTCGCGTCACTTTTCCGTGGCGTGGGCCCTCACCCGACAGCGATGCCGGGCGACAACTTCCTGAGGTTCGTGCTCTTCCACCCGGACGCGCACACCGTCCTCGGTGAGCACGAGTCACGCTGGTGCCTGCCGATGCTGGCGCACTTCGCCGCCGCCGTGGAGCGGCACGGCCACGACCACGGCCTGCAGTCGATCCGCCGGGACATCGCCCAGGACCCCATCATGGAGGCCGCCTACCGGCAGGGCCTGCCGCACTGGATCCGCGCGGTCGGCGAGCGGGCGGTCGAGCATGACGGCGCGGTCCGTCCGCTGAAGCATCCCGACCCGCGCTGGGGCGCCACCGAGTGCCGGGTCGTCGACGAGACGCCCAGGACCCTGGCCGACATGGGCTACACCCGGCTGACGCTGGTTCTGCGCCCCGCCCGCCGCCCGGCGGCCCCGGCGCGACGGGCGGTGCGCCCGCGCCGTACGGCAGGTCACCATCTCAGCGTGGTGCCCGCCCCCGAGGTCTGACAGGCACCGTCGGCGTTCAGGTCGCCGACGGCGCCTCGTCAAAGGCGACTTTCTGTTCTGTCTTCTGCTGCCACTCACTTGTGCCGCGGTGCCGTTCTCAGCCAGGGAGGTATGTGACATAGTACTGACGTGAGCGAGCGACTGACCTGCGATGTCGTGGTCGTCGGAGCCGGGATGGTCGGCGCCGCCTGCGCGCTGTACGCGGCCCGGGCCGGCCTCGACGTCACCGTCGTCGACCGCGGACCGGTGGCCGGCGGCACGACCGGCGGCGGCGAGGGCAACCTGCTGGTCTCCGACAAGGAACCGGGTCCGGAACTGGACCTCGCCCTGCTGTCCGGCCGTCTGTGGGCCGAACTCGCCGACCAGTTCGGTCAGTTCGTCGAGTACGAGGCCAAGGGGGGTGTCGTCGTGGCCTCTTCGCCCGACTCACTCGCCGCACTGGAGCGTCTCGCGGCACAGCAGCGCGCCGTCGGAGTCGTCGCCGAACCTGTCGAAGGCGACGCGCTGTACGACCTCGAACCCCATCTCGCGCCGGGGCTTCCGGGCGCCGTCCACTACCCCCAGGACTGCCAGGTGATGCCCGCCCTGGCCGCCGCCCACCTGGTCCGCGCGTCGGGCGCCCGGCTGCTCACCGGCCGTACCGTGACCGAGGTACTGCGCACCCCGGACGGTGCTGTGCGTGGAGTGCGTACCGGCCGAGGGGACATCCACGCGCCCGCCGTCGTCAACGCGGCCGGCACCTGGGGATCCGAACTGGCCGCCCTGGCCGGGACGGCCCTCCCCGTCCTCCCGCGCCGAGGCTTCGTCCTCGTCACCGAACCGCTGCCGCGCATGGTCCACCACAAGGTGTACGCCGCCGACTACGTGGCCGACGTGGCCAGCGACTCGGCCGCGCTGCAGACCTCGCCGGTCGTCGAGGGCACGGCGGCCGGGCCGATCCTGATCGGCGCGAGCCGGGAACGGGTCGGCTTCGACCGGACGTTCTCGCTGCCGCCCGTACGCGCCCTGGCGGCCGGCGCGACCCTGCTGTTCCCCTTCCTGTCGGACGTCCGCGCCCTGCGCGCCTACCTCGGCTTCCGCCCCTACATGCCCGACCACCTGCCCGCCATCGGCCCCGACCCCCGCGCCCCCGGGCTGTACCACGCCTGCGGGCACGAGGGCGCGGGCATCGGCCTCGCCACCGGCACCGGGCAATTGATCGCGCAGGCGTTGACCGCGAAGACCCCCGAACTGGACCTGACGCCGTTCAGACCCGACCGCTTCACCGAGGAGGCCGCATGAGCTCCCCCCTGGACCTGGCCGGAGCCCGGCCGGGCCCCGCCTTCACGGTCACCCTCGACGGCCGTGCGATCGAGGCACTGCCCGGCCGGACGGTCGCCGCCGCGCTCTGGGCGGCCGGCGTCACCTCCTGGCGCACCACCCGCGGCGAGGGCCGCCCGCGCGGCATCTTCTGCGGGATCGGTGTCTGCTTCGACTGCCTGGTCACCGTCAACGACCGCCCGAACCAGCGTGCTTGCCTGGTGACCTTGCATCCGGGTGACGCCATCCGTACGCAGGAGGGGACGGGCCACGATGACTGAGCGGGCACGGGAGGCAGTCGTACCGCATCTCGCGGTGATCGGCGCGGGACCCGCGGGTCTCGCCGCCACCGTCGCCGCGGCGGCTCACGGGGTACGCGTCACGCTGCTCGACTCGGCCGCGGAGGCGGGCGGGCAGTTCTACCGTCAGCCGGCGAGCGAACTGCGCGCCGCCCGCCCGCAGGCCCTGCATCACCGGTGGCGGACCTGGGAACGACTGAGGGACGGCTTGCGCACCGGCGTGAAGACCGGCGCTGTGACCCATTTGACGGACCATCACGTCTGGTTCGTCGAGCGACACGACAAGGGCTTCACCGTGCACGCCCTGCTCGGCCCCGAGCAGGTGGACCCGGTCGAGGTACGTGCCGACGCCGTCCTCCTCGCCACCGGCGGCTACGAGAAGGTGCTGCCGTTCCCCGGCTGGACCCTCCCCGGCGTCGTCACCGCGGGCGGCGCCCAGGCCTTGCTCAAGGGTGCCCTCGTGGTGTCCGGCCGTACCGCGGTCGTCGCCGGGACCGGGCCGCTGCTGCTGCCCGTGGCGACCGGCCTCGCCGCGGCCGGGGTGGAGGTGGCCGCGCTCGTCGAGTCCGCCGATCCCAGAGCGTTCGTACGGCGGACCCGCGCACTGGCCGCCCAGCCGGCCAAGGTCGCCGAAGGCGCCCGATACGCGGCCCGGTTGCTGCGCAGCCGGGTGCGGCTCCTCGTGGGGCACGCCGTCGTCGAGGCGCACGGCAGCGAGCGGCTGGAGGCGGTCACCGTCGCCGCACTCGATGTCGGAGGACGCGTGCGGCCGGGCACCGGGCGCCGTATCCCCTGTGACACCCTCGCCGTCGGCCACGGCATGCTGCCGCACACCGACCTCGCGGAAACACTGGGATGCCGCCTCGACGGGCCGAACGTCCATGTCGACGACGAACAACGCACCGGCGTCCCGGGCGTCTGGGCGGCGGGCGAGACCACCGGCATCGGCGGCGCGGCCCTCTCCCTCGCCGAGGGACACATCGCCGGACGCTCCGTCGCGGCCCGCCTGCACGACACCGCACCCGACCCGCGCACATGGGCGGCCGCGGCCAAGGCCCGTACCCGACTGCGGGCCTTCTTCGCCGCGCTCGACGGCGTGTACGCGCCACCCGCGCACTGGACCGAGCAGGTCACGGACGACACCGTCGTCTGCCGCTGCGAGGAGGTCACCGGCGGCGCGATCCGCGAGGCCGTCACGGAACTCGGCGCCGGTGACCTGCGCACCGTGAAGCTGCTGACGCGGGCCGGGATGGGCTGGTGCCAGGGCCGGATGTGCGGGCCCGCGGTCGCGGGGCTCGCCGGGTGCGAGTTCACGCCGTCCCGGCGGCCGTTCGCGCGCCCGGTGCCGCTCGGTGTGCTGGCCCACGCCGGAGAGTCCGAGGAGGACTGAGCGCCTTCGTCCCGTCAGCTGCTTCCAGATCAGTTCCAGATCATCATCAGTCAGTCAGTTCCAGACCCGTTCCAGACTCGTTGACCGACCAGTAAAATGTCACACCCTATTGAGATGGGGCACCGGATGACCCTCACCGAATCCCGACCCTGGCGCGGCGTCCTCGTCGCCACCGCCCTCCCGCTGAACGGCGACCTCTCCGTCGACCACGGCAGGTTCGCCGAGCACTGCGCCTGGCTGGTCGAGAACGGCTGCGACGGCGTCGTACCGAACGGCTCGCTCGGCGAGTACCAGGTCCTCACCCCCGAGGAACGGGCCAAGGTCGTCGAGACGGCCGTCGCCGCCATCGGCGGTGAGCGTGTCATGCCCGGGGTCGCCGCCTACGGCTCCGCCGAGGCCCGCCGCTGGGCCGAGCAGGCGCGCGACGCGGGCTGCGCGGCCGTGATGCTGCTGCCGCCCAACGCCTACCGTGCCGACGAACGCTCCGTCCTCGCCCACTACGCCGAGGTCGCCGAGGCGGGCGTGCCGATCGTCGCCTACAACAACCCCATCGACACCAAGGTCGACCTGGTGCCCGAACTGCTCGCCGAGTTGCACGGCGAGGGGTACATCCACGCCGTCAAGGAGTTCTCCGGCGACGTCCGCCGCGCCTACCGGCTCGCCGAACTCGCCCCGGAACTGGACCTGTTGATCGGCGCCGACGACGTGCTGCTGGAGCTCGCGATCGCGGGTGCCAAGGGCTGGGTCGCGGGTTACCCCAACGCGCTGCCCGCCGCGAGCGTCGAGCTCTACCGCGCGGCCGTCGGCGGCGACCTGGGCACGGCCAAGAAGCTGTACGAGCAGCTGCACCCGCTGCTGCGCTGGGACTCGAAGGTCGAGTTCGTGCAGGCCATCAAACTGTCCATGGACATCGTCGGCCGCCACGGCGGACCCGTGCGCCCGCCGCGCGTGCCACTGCTGCCCGAGCAGGAGGCCGCCGTCCGCACGGCCACCGAGAAGGCGGTCGCGGCCGGACTCGCGTAAGCAGTCCCCCCCCATCGGATTCGAGCAGGTTCATCAGGAGCGTCATGCGCAGCAAACTCGTCCTGCACGCCGTCGACTCGCACACCGAGGGCATGCCCACCCGCGTGATCACCGGCGGCATCGGCACCATCCCCGGCGCGACCATGAACGAGCGGCGCCTGTACTTCCGTGAGCACCGCGACGACGTCAAGCAGCTCCTGATGAACGAGCCGCGCGGCCACGCGGCGATGAGCGGCGCCATCCTCCAGCCGCCCACCCGCCCCGACTGCGACTGGGGCGTCGTCTACATCGAGGTCTCGGGTTATCTGCCCATGTGCGGGCACGGCACGATCGGCGTGGCGACCGTGCTCGTGGAGACCGGCATGGTCGAGGTCGTCGAGCCGGTCACCACGATCCGGCTCGACACCCCGGCCGGAGTGGTCGTCGCCGAGGTGGCGGTTCAGGACGGCGCCGCGAAGGCGGTCACCCTCAGGAACGTCCCGTCCTTCTCCGTCGCCCTCGACCGCAAGATCACCCTCGCCGACGGGCGCACGGTGACATACGACATGGCGTACGGCGGCAACTTCTACGCCATCCTGCCGCTGGAGCAGTTCGGGCTGCCCTTCGACCGGGCCCGCAAGGACGACATCCTCGAGGCCGGCCTGTCCCTCATGGAGGCGATCAACGCCGAGGAGGAACCCGTCCATCCCGAGGACCCGTCCATCCGCGGCTGTCACCACGTCCACCTGATCGCCCCCGGCGCCACCGCCCGCCACTCCCGGCACGCCATGGCGATCCACCCCGGCTGGTTCGACCGCTCACCCTGCGGCACCGGCACCAGCGCCCGCATGGCCCAGCTCCACGCGCGCGGCGAACTGCCCCTGAACACCGAGTTCGTGAACGAGTCCTTCATCGGTACGCACTTCACCGGCCGTCTCCTCGGCACCACCGAGGTCGCGGGCCGCCCGGCCGTCCTGCCCAGCTTCACCGGCCGGGCCTGGATCACCGGCACCGCCCAGTACCTGCTCGACCCGACCGACCCGTTCCCGGCCGGATTCGTCCTCTAGACGCTCTGGACGTCGAGGACAATGACCGGTAACACGTGACATTGCACCACTAGGAGAACCCCCATGCCCGCCGCCCAGCGCACCAGCGCCCCGTCCGCCGCTGCCCCCGCCCTGCCCACGCTGGGCGGCAAGAAGAGCAGCTACCGCGAGCGAGTCGCCGACGCGCTGCGGGCCGCGTTGATCGCCGGTGAGCTGCGGCCCGGCGACGTGTACTCGGCGCCCGCGCTCGCCGCCCGCTTCGGCGTCTCCGCGACGCCGGTGCGCGAGGCCATGCTGGACCTGGTCAAGGAGGGCCTCGTCGACACCGTGCCCAACAAGGGCTTCCGGGTCACGGCCGTCTCCGAGAGGCAGCTCGACGAGTACACGCACATCCGCGCGCTCGTCGAGATCCCCACGGTGGTGGAGCTGGCCCATGCCGCCGACCCGGTCTCGCTGGAGGCGCTGCGCCCGGCCGCCCGGGAGATCGTCCACGCCGCGGTGGCCGGTGACCTCATCGCGTACGTCGAGGCCGACACCCGCTTCCACCTCGGCCTGCTGGCCCTCGCGGGCAACGCGCACCTCGTCGAGGTCGTCGGCGACCTGCGGGGGCGCTCCCGGCTGTACGGCCTCACCGCGCTGCTGGAAGGGGGCCGCCTGCTGGCCTCCGCCGAGGAACACCTCGAACTCCTCGACGCGCTGCTGGCGCGTGACCAGGACGCGGTACGCGAGGTCATGACCCGTCATCTCGGCCATGTCCGCGGGCTGTGGGCGGCCCGCGGCCCAGTTCAGTGAGGTGACGGAGGCGCATCCGCCTTGGCGGTGACCTCCCCGCGCTTCGCCGCCTGGATCTGCTCGTACACATGGGTCCGCAGCTCGGCGAAGCGAGGGGCCACCCGGGTGTGCAACTGGTCTCGCTCGTCCGGCAGGTCGACCTTGATCTGTTCCTGCACCACGGTGGGGGAGGAGGACAGGACGACCACCCGCTGGCCCAGGTAGATGGCCTCGTCGATGTCGTGGGTGACGAACAGGATCGTGATCCCGCGCTCCCGCCACAGCCCGCGTACGAGGTCCTCCAGGTCGGCGCGGGTCTGCGCGTCGACCGCGGCGAACGGCTCGTCCATCAGCAGGACCTGGGGCTCGTACGCCAGCGCGCGGGCGATGGCGACCCGCTGCTGCATACCGCCGGACAGCTGCCAGGGGTAGGCGTCGGCGGCGTCCGCGAGGCCGACCGACTCCAGCGCGTCCGCCACCAGCTCCCGACGCCGTGCCTTGGTCACGTCCTTCTGCTTCAGGGGGAGTTCGACGTTCTGGGCGACCCGCATCCAGGGGAACAGGCTGCGTCCGTACTCCTGGAAGACGAACGCCATCCCGGGCGGCGGGCCGTTCACCTTGCGTCCCTCCAGCAGTACTTCGCCGCCCGTCGGCGTCAGCAGTCCGCCCATGCACTTCAGCAGGGTGGTCTTGCCGCAGCCCGACGGGCCGACGAGGCAGACGAGTTCGCCCGCCTCGACGGTGAAAATCAGGTCGCGTACGGCTTCCACGCGGCGGCCGGACCCCTCGTAGACCTTGTTCAGGCCGGATACGGCGAGAAGCGGGTGCATGGACCGCCCTTTCACGAGACTCACGGGGACCGCCGGGCCGAGGCGCGCAGGCCGTGGTACCAGGCCAGCGCCCGCCGCTCGACCAGCTGGAAGACGACGGAGAGCAGGAAGCCGAGCAGGCCGAGGACGAGGATCCCGGTCCACATGTCGGGGATCGCGAAACTGCGCTGGAACTGGACGACGGTGAAGCCGATGCCATTGCTGGCCGCGACCATCTCGCTGATGACCATGAGGATGATGCCGATGGACAGGGCCTGGCGCAGGCCCGCGAAGATCTGTGGGCTCGCCGAGCGCAGCACCAGGTGCGTGAGGCGCGAGGGCCCCTTGATGCCGTACGAGCGTGCCGTCTCGGCCATCACCGGGTCGACCGCGCGGACGCCCTCGACCGTGTTGAGCAGGACGGGCCACACGCAGCCGCTCGCGATGACGGTGACCTTCATGGTGTTGTCGATGCCCGCGAACAGCGTGATGACCGGCACGAGCACCGGCGGCGGCACGGCCCGAAGGAACTCCAGGACCGGTTCGCACACCGCACGGACCCGCCGGTAGGAGCCGATGACCAAGCCGGCCGCCACGCCCACCACGGCCGCGAGGGCGTAACCGCCCGTCAGCCGCAGCACGCTGGGCAGGACGTCGTCCTCGAGACGCCGGGCGGTCCACACGTCCGGGAAGGTCTGCATGATCGTGCGCAAAGGCGGCCAGAACACGTCCGTACTGTTGTCGGACGCGAGCCACCAGACCGCGACGAGCAGCGCGGGCAGGGCGAGCACGAAGAACAGCCGCAGCAGGACGCGCCTCACACCATCACCTCCCCGCGCACCGACTGGTGCCAGGCCAGGGCCCGTCGCTCCACGGTACGCGCGCCCACGTTGATGAGCAGCCCCAGCAGACCGGTGACCACGATCAGCGCGTACATCTCGGGCACCGCCTGCGAGTTCTGCGCGACCGCGATCCGCGCGCCCAGCCCCGGTGCCCCGATGACGAGTTCGGCGGTGATGGCGAGGATCAGGGCGACGGCGGCGGCCAGCCGGACGCCGGTCATGACGTACGGCAGCGCGCTCGGCCACAGCACGTGCCGGATCCGCGCCCAGGTGCCGAGGCCGTAGGAGCGGGCCGTCTCCTCGGCGACCGGGTCGACGTCCTGGACGCCGTACAGGGTCTGGATGAGGATCTGCCAGAAGGAGGCGTAGACGACGAGCAGGAGCACCGAGCGCAGTTCGGTGCCGTACAGCAGCACCGCCAGGGGGATCAACGCGACCGAGGGGATGGGGCGCAGGAACTCGATCGTGGAGGCCGTCGCCTCGCGCAGATACGGGACCACCGAGATCACCACCCCGGCGACGATGCCCGCGCAGGCCGCGATCGCCAGCCCGAGCGCCCAGCCGGTGAGGGTGTCGCCGAGCGCCGACCAGAAGGCGCTGTCGGCGAGTTCGTCCGCGAAGGCTTCGGCGATGCGGCTGGTCGGCGGGAAGTACTCCTCCTTGACGAGGCCGATCCGCGGCACCGCCTCGCCCAGGGCGAGGAAGGCCGCGAGTCCGGCGGCGCCGAGGGCCGCGTTCTCACCCTTCACGGCAGCAGCGCGTCCACGTCGGGGGTCTTCTTGAACAGACCGTCCTGTTCGCCGAGCTTCGCCAGCGCCTCGATGGACGCCCGGTTGGGATCGGCCGGCCACTTCGGGAGAGTCACCTGCGCCAGCACCGACGCCGGGATCTTCGTGTACGTCGTGATGATCTCGCGGGCCTCGTCGGGGTGGGCCTCGGCGTACGCGAGGGACTCGGCGGTGGCCTCCTGGAACTTCTTCACCACGTCCGGGTTCTGCT
This sequence comes from Streptomyces sp. NPDC006602, assembly GCF_042870385.1. Classification (NCBI taxonomy): domain Bacteria; kingdom Bacillati; phylum Actinomycetota; class Actinomycetes; order Kitasatosporales; family Streptomycetaceae; genus Streptomyces; species Streptomyces sp. NPDC006602. Next base: position 101,722 of record NZ_JBIAHG010000019.1, read on the forward strand.
GCTGGTACCGCGTCGACGTGAAGTACAGCGCGACCGTGGTGTCCTCGGCCACGTCCACGATGGGCGTGGCGATCACCACGCCGCCCTGGCTCTTGACGGTCGCCTGCGCGGGCTCGACCACACTCGCGGCGTCGATCTGTCCGCTGTCGAGGGCCGCGGGCATCTGGTCGAAGGCGAGCTCGACGAAGTTCACCTTGTCGGGGTCGCCGCCCGCCTTGCGCACCGACTCGCGCACCGCGGTCTCGTTGATGTTCTTCAGGGTGTTGATGGCGACCTTCTTGCCCTCAAGCTCCTTGGGGGACTTGATCGGGCTGCCCTTCTTCACCATGAGGGCGCTGAAGTCCTTGCCCTGCACGCCAGTTGATGCGATGCCGTTGGCAACCGCCTTGACGGGCACGCCGGTCGACTGGGCGACCAGCAGCGAGGTCACGTTGGAGAACCCGAACTGGAACTGTCCGCTGGCGACTCCGGGCACGATCGCCGCACCGCCCTGGGCGGTGGAGAGCGACAGCTTCAGGCCGCGCTTGCTGTAGAAACCCTTCTTCTGGCCCAGATAGATCGGCGCGACGTCGACGATGGGGATGAGCCCCAGCTTGACGGTGGTGGTGCCGCCGGACGACGCGCTCGCGTCCGACGAACCGCCGTCGGACGAGCCACAGGCCGTTGCGGCGAGCAGTAAAGCGCCGGTGGTGAGACCGGCGAACAGACGACGCATGGCTCCTCCTGTGCAGACATCGGTGCAGCGGTGTTCCGACAGGTTGTGCGCAGACCGCACAGTAGTGCGCAGGTCTGCCCAGCGGGAAGGTAGAGCTCGCAACGAATCAGGGTCAATGGGTTGACCGACAGAATTGTTGACAGTGCTGGAGGCCCAGATGCCCGAGCCGGTTCGCGCAACGCACTTCGTCAGGTCCTTCGAACACGGCCTCGCCGTCATCCGCGCCTTCGACGCCGAGCATCCGGAGCGCACGCTCAGCGAGGTCGCCCGTACCTGCGAGCTGACCCGCGCGGCCGCCCGCCGGCTGCTGCTGACCCTCGTCGACCTCGGCTACGTCCACCAGGACGGCCGCACGTTCCGGCTCACCCCGCGTGTGCTGGAGCTCGGCTACGCGTACCTGTCGAGCTTCTCGCTGCCGCAGATCGCCGAACCGCATCTGGAGCAACTGGTCGAGCGCACAAGGGAGTCGTCGTCCCTGTGCGTGCTCGACGACGACGTCGTCGTGTACGTGGCCCGGGTGCCCGCGCGCCGCATCATGGCCGCGGCGATCACCGTCGGCACCCGCTTCCCCGCCCACGTCACCTCGGTGGGCCGGGTGCTGCTCGCCCATCTGCCGGACGACGACCTTCAGGAGCGGCTCGCCCGCGCCGACCTGCGTCCGCTGACCGCCCGCACCATCGTGTCGGCGAAGGCACTGCGGGCGGAGCTCGCCCGGGTGCGCCGGCAGGGATACGCCCTCGTCGACCAGGAGTTGGAGGAGGGACTGCGCTCGATCGCCGCCCCGGTGCGGGACCGGGGCGGCGAGGTGGTGGCGGCGGTGAACATCCCGGTGCACGCCAGCCGCAACTCCCTGGCGTCGGTACGCCGGGACCTGCTGCCGCACCTGCTGGCGGCGGTCGCCGGGATCGAGACCGACCTCGGGCTGTCTACAGGTCGAGGACGAGCCGCTTCCCCCGGCACCGGGACACACAGATGAGCATGGTCTCCCCGGCCTCCCGTTCCTCGTCCGTGAGGACCGAGTCCCGGTGGTCCGGGGTGCCTTCGAGTACGTCGGTCTCGCAGGTTCCGCAGGTGCCCTCGGTGCAGGAGAACAGCACCTCGACGCCCGCGGCGCGTACGGTGTCGAGCACGGACACATCCTTCGGGACGGTGAGGGTACGGCCGCTCTGCGCCAGCTCGACCTCGAACTCGGTGTTCTCGCCGGTCTCTTGGTCCTTGGGCTGGAACCGCTCGACATGCAGCACCCCGGCCGGGCACCGCGCCTCCACCGCGTCCAGGAGCGGCCCGGGACCGCAGCAGTAGACGAGCGTGCCCTCGGGGACGTCGTCGAGCACCGAACCCAGGTCCAGCAGGCCCGTCTCGTCCTGAGGAGCGATCGTGACCCGGTCCCCGTAACGGCCCAACTCCTCGGTGAACGCCATGGATTCACGGCTGCGCCCGCCGTAGAGCAGCGTCCACTCGGCGCCCGCCGCCTCCGCCGCCGCCAGCATCGGCAGGATCGGCGTGATGCCGATGCCGCCGGCGACGAAGCGGTAGCGGGGCGCGGTTCGCAGAGCGAAGTGGTTCCGGGGCCCGCGCACCCGCACCTTGTCGCCCTGCCCCAACTGCGTGTGCACATGGGCGGATCCACCCCGCCCGTCCGGCTCGCGCAGTACGGCGATCCGCCAGGCGTCCCGGTCGGCCGGGTCACCGCACAGCGAGTACTGGCGCTCCAGCTCCGGCCCGAGCACGACGTCGATGTGGGCGCCGGGCTCCCAGGCCGGAAGCGGTTCGCCCAGCGGATGGCGCAGGGTGAGGGCGAGCACGCCGTCGGCCGCGGACTCCAGCCGGTCGACGACGAGTTCGGCTTCGTACAGGGTCATGAGCTGTTTCCTCGCGGCTCGTTTCCTTGCGGCTCGTGGCCTTGCGGGTGGGCGAGCATCCACTCCCACATCTCGATGGGGTCCTGCGAGGTGTGCTCGCGGCCGCAGTGGCAGGTGCCGTGCAGGATGTCGGTGCCCGGCAGCCAGTCGATGCGGTAGACCTCGCCCGTCGGGCTGGTCACTGGACCTTCTCCATGGGCTTGGCGCCCTCCTCGACCAGCCGGGCGAGGATACGGCGGGCGGCGAGGCCGCCGGTGTCGATGTTGATGCTCAGCTCCTGGTAGCCGGTGCGCTCGGTGCCGAGCGTCTCCTGGAGCAGGTTGAGCGCGTCGACGTCCTGCATCACCACGGTGTGGTTGTTGCCCCGCAGGAACTCCGTGACCTCGGGGTCCTCGGTCGCCCAGTCGCGCGAGACCATCCAGAAGTCGTACACCTTGCCGTCGGCGGACGGCGTGATGGCGTACGTGATCTCGGTGTGGAAGCCGTTCGGGTCGCTGCCGTCCGCCTCGGGAACCACACCGACCGGCGCGATCCGGCTGTGCAGCAGGTACAGGCAGGGCGCGTGGTACTCGATGTCCTGCCAGCGGGTGATCCGGCCCTGGATGCCGGTGGACTTGGCGTAGAACGGCGGGCACTCGGCGTCGTCCATGTGCCGGCTCACCCGTACGATTCCGGCGCCCTCGTCGACCTCGGTGGTGATCGGCGTCTCGGCGACCTCGGGGGTGCCGATGTAGCCGCCGTGCAGATACGTCTCGTGGGACAGGTCGAGGAGGTTGTCCACCAGCAGCCCGTAGTCGGCGTCGATCGGCTCCATGCCGCGCACGGTGACCCAGCCGGGGGAGTCGAGGTGGCGGGCGCGCGGGATGGTCTGCGGGTCGGCGAGCGCCGGGTCGCCGATCCACACCCAGACCAGCAAGTCCTGCTCGACGACCGGGTAGGAGGTGACGCGGGCGGTGCGCGGGACGCGTTTCTGCCCCGGCACGTACACGCAGGCGCCCGTCCGGTCGTAGGTGAAGCCGTGGTAGCCGCAGACGATGCGGTCGCCGTCGAGGCCGCTCTTGGAGAGCGGGTAGCGCCGGTGCACGCACCGGTCGTGCAGCGCGACGGGCGTCCCCTCCTCCTCGGTCCGGTAGAACACGATCGGCTCGCCGAGGATCGTGCGGCCGAGCAACTCCTCGCGCCCGACCTCGTGGCTGTAGGCGGCGACGTACCACTGGTTCCTGGCGAAACTCGTCATGTGCGGCATGGCTGCGGCTCCCGTCGTTGGGTGATGGCGACATCGTCCGGAAGGGCGTCACTGCGCCGCAATACCTCTTCCGCCTCACGGAAGCAGATCGGTAAAAGGCCTGTTCAGGGTATGTACTCCCTCGTGGGGTTGAGTCGGGATGGGCTCGGGCCAACACGCGGCACTGTGTCTGCATCCCTGGGCTGCGTGTCCGCTTCAGGGTTGTCGACTTGCGAGGTTGATCCTAATTGGGGCTCTCGTGGTGATTAAGTTTCCGCAATTCGCTGGTACAGCGGCAGAAGTTGCGTCATCGCTGATCAGGTGTGCGTGTCGCCGTGAAATGAAGCCGTGGGGTCGAATCCGGGTCGAATTCGCCGCTCTTTGGGCCCTGTAGCACATAAGTGCAGGCCAAAGGGGTGGCGGACCTATGTAAAGCGGTTGTTTGAACCTGCCGGGCCAGGAGTAGCCCGGCTTGAGCTCGGGCCGTGGCCGTTTGTGATGGAGTGTCAGGTGGGTTGCGGCGCAGGCGAGAAGCCCGTTCATCGCGGACTTGGGTGCCGTTGCAAGAGCGTGGGTCGGTCAAATGCCGTTCTCGGCGGGAGTCCAGTCGAGCGGGGCGCGGGTGACGCGTCGGCCCACCTCGCGGGCGCCGATGTCGACGCTGGTGAGGGAGAGGTGGCGGATCTTGGCGAGGGCGCAGTTGTCGAAGATCGCCAGCGGCAGGTGCGCGGGGACGGGAGAGCAACATGACCTCGTTCATCCCGTTGGATTCGACCATCAACGGCCCCGTCCAGCAGGTGTTCGATATCGTCACCTAGGTCCGGTTCTGGCCCAAGTAGCCTGTGTTGACCAGGTCCGTCACCGGGACCATCGACCGTCCGTTCCTCCCTGGCGATGAGTTCACCGAGTTCATCCGGACCGCGGACGGCACGGTGGAACTCGCCTGGAGGGTGGCGGAGCACGAGCGTGGCAAGCGAGTCACGATCGAGCTCGTGGACCTGCCCGGCTCCATCTCGTACACCTTCGAGGATGTCCCTAAGAACACCCTCTTCCGCCGAGTCGTCAACAACACGGACGAGGCACCGAGCGGGGTGGTGACCGCAGACACAGAGACCGCTCCCGTGGCGAACTGAAGGGGTGGTGTCCCGCTTCGTGGTGTAGCCGATCAAGGTGCCGGAATCCGCAGGTCGGGGGCGGTGGCTCCGCCGGGCCGGACATTCAACTCGCCCCAGCAGGGCGCCTCGTGGACCGCCGCCTCTGCGGAGATCGTCAGGGGCGTCGTACCGGAACGCGCAATGCTTGATCCCCTACACCACGACGCGGGACACGACCCCTGAAGGCCCTCGTGGAGGGCATCTTCGCTCAGGAGAAGAAGGGCCCGTACTTCCCGCAAAGCCGTCCACGGGAGCAACCCCGCGTCGGCGGGGACGATGGAGGTGAATTGCGGGAGTCACGGCAACTCCTCGCCCGGGCGGCTCATGCCGGCCACCCGGCAGTCATCGAGAACTTGGAAATCCTTACAGCCCGGTAGCCTCAGCCCCCTGGCGTGGTCCGATCCCTGGCCGTGGAGTACTGACTGCCGCGAGACGGGTGCATCCGCACCGGCCTCCGAATCCGTACGGCGGCGCCCATCAAGCCGTAACGGCGTATCCATCCTCGGATGCGGCCTCGGGCTGCCTGGACTGTTCTGCTGTGCGAAGGATGTGGCCCTCGGGCCATACTTGGAGCCTAGGGCAATGCGGGCAGGGGGTTCTGTTGCAGCCGAGTAGGGGTGAGGTAGCGGCCGTCGTGGGCTTCGGCGGGCAATACGGGTTGGCCGCTCGCGTGGTGCTTGCCAAACTCCCGACGCTGGAATGGATCCGGGTGGCGGATCCAGAGGCTGGTGTGGCTGATGATTTCCAATTCAAATCGGGGCTGCGACGCCACGCATTGCAGGTGAAGTGGTCGCAGCCTGCCGGGTCGTTCACATGGGCTGACCTGACGAGTGGAGAAGGCGAAAAGCAGGGCTTGCTGACACAACTCGCGGCCGCATGGGTGCGGTTGCGGACGGCCTCACCGGAGCCCCTGACCGTCCACCTATGCACGAACAATCATGCGTCGAAGACGCAAGCTAAAGGGACGGGCCCGATTGCTCGCGCCAGGGCCACCGGCCCCCGCAGTCTGGCGACATTTGTGGCGCGCTCTTTTGACCCGGTACGCCTTGAGATCGCGCGAGGAACGGTGCAGTGGGCGGATCTGGCCATCCTCCCGGAAGTTGTCGAGTGGGCGCCGGTCTGGGAGACGCTTCGAACCCTCACGAAGCTGACCGACGACGATTTCGTTGCCTTCGTCGGCGATCTGGAACTGAGGTTCGGTCTCGTGCTCGGCGATCCTCTGCTGCGTCCTGATCACGAACCGGTCGACGGTGAGGTCGCGCATCTGGCGCACACGCTTGAGGAGATCGTGCGGGACCCTGCTCAGCCGGTGGAGTTGAGCCGTGACCAGCTGATGGAGCGCCTGGGCTGGCAGGACCGGTTGCGGTACCGCCACCCCCACCAGTTCCCGGTCCCGACGGTGTACACGACGAACGAGGTGGCCCGCCAGGCTCTGGAGGGACGGCTGCAGCATCTGTCGGGCGGCTACCTGGCCCTCGTCGGCCCAGCCGGCTCAGGCAAGTCAACACTGCTGGCCAGCCTGAAGATACAAGGACACGTGGCGCGCTACTACGCCTTCGTGCCCGACGCACCCGACCCGCTCAGCAGTAGGGGAGAAGCGGACAGCTTCCTGCACGACGTCTCGCTTGCTCTGCAGGAAAGTGGTCTGTATCGCCGGGGAATCGGTAACGACCTGCGCACCCAGCGCCTCGTGCTGAGCGACCAGCTTGACCAGGCCGGCCAACGGTGGAGGACGCGCGGCGAGCGGACCATCGTTGTGGTGGACGGACTCGATCACATCCCGCGAGAGCAGAACCCGACGCGTTCCCTGCTGGAAGAGCTTCCCAACCCGGCGGCGCTGCCCGATGGGGTTTTCATTATCCTCGGCACCCAGACCACGAGCATTCTTCCGTCCAGGGTGCGGACAGCTCTGGAGCAGGAGGGCCGTATCGCGCTCCTGCCACCGCTGGCCGCTGAGGAAATCGAGTACCTGACCAAGGCAGCTGGCCATGGAAGCTGGTTGCATTCCGGTCAGATGACGAAGGTCGTCGACGCCAGTGAAGGGCATCCCCTCGCTCTCACCTACCTCTTGCAGGAGCTCAGCGCGCTGGAAGCCAGTGAGCCCGACGAAGGGGTGCGACGTCAACTGGCCGACGGCCTACTCGCAGACGCATCACGCTACGGTGGCGATGTCGCCGCGCGCTATCGCGGATACTCCCAGGCTGTGCAGGAAGATCAGCAAGTTCTCGACTTGCTGGGTATGGTCGCACGCCTGCGCGTACCGGTGAACCTGCGGTGGCTCTCGGCCTGGGCGGACCAGCGTGCAGTTTCTGCTTTTGCCGACCAAGCCGCGACGTTTTTCCACACGGTCGGTGATGACTGGCGCTTCATCCATAACAGCTTCCGGCGCTTTCTCGCAGACGCCACGGCTCACGTCGCCGGCATGGCCGCGGAGGTGCGCGAACGCGGCTTCCATAGGCAACTTGCGGACGTGTGCGCCAACTCCGGGCCTGAGTGGAGCCTGTATCAAGACGAAGCAGCCGCGCACCTCTTCCTGGCCGGTCAGTACGACCGCGTTCTGGCGCTTGCTGCGCCGCAGAAGCTGCGCCAGTCCCTGATCGACTTGCGGCCCCTGGCCACGGTTAGAGATCACGCGCTGCTGGCGCTGCGCTCCGCCAGCCTGCTGGACGATTCGCAGGCCTTCGTGCACACGCTGGCGTTCCTCAGCGAACTACGGCTGCGTGAGATGGTGTTGGAGAGGGAGCCGCTTGCGGAAGCGGTGCACGCCTTTGACTCACGGCTGGCCCTGGACCACATCGCCCGGGGCGGACGACTGCGGATCACGCGGAAGGCGGCCCTTGCCCATGCCGTGACCTTTGCCAACTGCGGCAACGTGGATGCGGTCCAGAGAGTCCTGCGTGCCTGCGGTGGCCTGGCCGGAATCGCAGGCGAGGAAGACCCGTCGCCGGAGGCCGTCGCCGATTGGGCCGAAGCGACATGGAACCTCTCCGGTCTCGACGCGGTGCTGGTCGCACTCGACCACCAACTTCCCCACCCTCCAGGCGACGCGGATGAGCTGGCGCTCAGCACCGAACGACCTGAAGAGCCCGCAGGCGTCGAGGAGGCGGAATCCTCACGACGGGCGCTGCTCCGCGAGCAACAGGACCGGCTGGAGCGCGAGGCGAGCACGATCAGCTGTCGCAGCTTCGCTCATGCCCGTTGCTTCGATCTCCTCGTTGAGACCCGTGACCAGGTGGCTCTCGACGCCTTGACGGCCGTGATCGATGCCGAAGCCACACCCAGTTGGCGCGCACGAGCACGCTACATGCGGGCCCAAGCTGCCTCAGAAGACCAAGCGCAAGCCGATCTCCTGCGATGGGCGCGCGAAATCATCGCCATCAACGCGGAAGAAGGGGATGCAGACGAGGAGGACGATGAGGAGCTGCCGGCCAACGGCTCCGCCCCTGCTGTACATCTCAGCATCCGGATCGCCGCCGCCGAACTGCTCGTCCGAAACGGTTTCAACAGCGCGCCCGAAATCGATGAACTCGTGCCCCCTGGCACGGCCGTTGCCTGGCCATCCACCGTGTCCGGGCAAGAAGGCCTCGAACCCTTCCGGACACTGATCGGGCTCAACAGACTCCGGTACGTCCACCCCGATCCGACACTGCCAGACCCCATGCCGACCTCGGACTGGACATCGCGGGAAGCTGGCAACGAGCGTTTCCGGCGAGCACTGCGTGTCCTGGCCCAGTTGGAGGGCCAGCGACTTGCTGCCTCCGCCGGTCTCGGAGACCCGCCCGATGTGCCGGCACAGGCGGATCCCATCATCCGCCTTCTCGAAGTCCCCTCCGAGGACACCCGTGACTGGACAGGCTGGTACATCGTTCGCGACGCTGCCCTGGGTCTCTTCGGCAGAATAGTGGACCTCGCGGCCAAACAACACGGCAGCGCTGGCCTGCAACGCCTGCTCTCGCGATTCGACACCGCCTGGGCGAGCGAAGAACGGGCCGGCTACTGGGCACCCCAGCGCCAACAAGCGGTCATTGAGGCCGCCCTCAAAGCTCACGCCGACGCCACTTCGTGGGCCGTGGAACAACTCCAACGGCTCGATGCTCTGATCAACGACTGGTCATCCGACCCACACGACCGGGTGTCACTGTGGCTGGCACAAGCGCGAGTCTGGGCGCTCGCCGGCGATGAACAGGCAGCCCGACACGCGACTCGCTGCGCTGTCGACACATCGCTCGGCATCGACGCCAGCGATCATGACCGGCAACTGGTCGAGTGGTTCGACTGGCTGGTCACCGCCGCAGATGAAGGAGACATGTCTCCCACGCAGTTCACCGCGACGGTCCTCACATACGCCTCTCGTATCTCCGCTGCCGACGCAGGCCATCACGCCTCAGGCGCAGCGGAAAAACTCATCGCCTCAACCTTTCCCCGTGATCCCTCTCTGGCCTGTGACTTGGCTGAGTGGCTGTGCACCGTGGGAGCGCTCGCCGAAACCGACGCCGTCCAAGCCGTGGTGCTGGCCGCGTGCCGCCACCCAGATATTCCCGTCCCGGACAGCACGGCCGTCGCGGTCCATCTGCTGTTCCCGATCATGCCCGAGCCGACTGAGGAAATCGCCAAAGCCGTACACGCTCGCAGGACGGAGAGCTCTGGAGGCGACGCTGTGTCGGCCCTGGAGCGAGCCCAGCAGCTCTGGGCCGTCGAGGAATTGAATCGCGACGCAGCCGAACAGACAGTTGGCCAAGAGGCCATCGAAGAGGCGCCTGCAGATACTGCAGACGCTCCACCGTCCGTCCAAACCCTGGGCAGCCTGCTCACCGTTCTTCGAACCGCGCCAACAGCAGCAACCTCCCCGCCGGAGGGCTGGGACCTAGCCGTCGAGCATGCAACCGCCACCATTACGTCCACGACTCCGGCTCAGGCCCGTGCTCTGCTGGAACAGGCCGGGCGTCTGCGCCTGTCAGGATCAGCCCTGGGCAGACTCGCGGCACTGGCTGCACAATCGGGCGAATCCGGCGCAGCCGCAGACGCCCTCAAAGACGCGCTCAGCCGTACCCCGGCGTATGGATGGCTGCGCCACTACGACGGGGGAACCCGGCTGGCCGTCCTCCACACCGCCCTCCGCTACCGGCACCCCGCCCTCGTGCAACTCGCCCGACAAGACCTCGCCAACGCCTTCCTCACCGGCTCCCTGTCCGCGCAGTTGTCGCCCGACGACATCCGAGACATCACCCAACTGGTCACAGAACCCGGAACCGTCGCCCGAGCTTGGCCCGACGTTGAGGCCTACCTCGATGAGGTAGCGCCCGCTGCTATCGACACCACGGACATCCCCGCTGCTCCAGCAGCAGCCATCTCAGCTGTCGAGGCGCTGGCACGATGGGTCGGGCTGTATCTCGGCCACCCGGTTCGCTCTCTCGATTTCGGCGCACGACGGGCCCTTCAGTTGCTGGGCACCCGCCACCAGCACGTGATCCAGACCATCCTCGCCGCAAACATCTCGCGAGGAGGATGGGCATGTGAAGCTGCCCTGCTCACCTTGATCACTACGCCCAAAGACGAACGGGCAGACGATGTGTCCGCCGAACTCGTTGCCGCGCTGCAGGTCGCTGCCACTGGGGCCGACGCCATCTCCCGAGACCTCGCCCGCCGTTTCGCCCGGCAGCACGACATTGAGCTGGAGAATCCGCCGCACCGAGCCCGTCCTGCCGCATACGGCCTGGCCCTTCCTCCTCTTCCAGAACGCACAGTTCCAGAAGAGGACCGGCACGGTACCCCGCACCTGGACGCTCACAATCCACGTCACATGCTCGGCCCGTTCGACCTTGCTCTTCAGATGCTCTCCGAGGCCTCCGGGCTGGAAGACTCGGCGGTACTCCACCGGGCCGCCCAGATTGCCAGGTCCAACGCCGATCGCTGGACTGCGGGAGGTCACCACGCTCTCGCACAGCGTCTCACCTCACGCCGTCAGCGCCACAGCTATCGCCCGTGGGCGTATATGGCGGGCCGCCGAGCTCTTGGAACCGTCCTTGGTGAGCTCCTTGACGCCGACACGCTGGGGGACGCTCCGGCACTTCACGCGTACTCCTTCGGCTTGATCGACGAGCAAATGGTCACCGTTAGACCCCGGCCTCTCCCCGGATGGCTGCCGCCGATCTGGAGACCGGAAGGAACCTCCTCCTACGACGTGGATAACTGGTGCGCCGAAGCAGGGCCGGCTGTGGATGAGTACGCGCGCGCATACGCTGCGGCCAAACCGTACGTACTGGCTGAACGCGGTCAATGGTGCAGCTTGGAATGGGGAAGGCCGGAAGAGGAACGCAGAGTCCACACGACGCACGGCAACGCGCTCGGTGCCGCCTTCTACCTTCCCAAGCGTCGGGCCTGGGAAGCATTCCATGCTGAATTCGCCCGGTACCCGGCCGGTCGAGGTCTTGACTGGGCGGACAAGGAGCTGGTTGTCCACGGTTACGAAGACTGGACGGACACCCAACACAGAGACTGGCTCGCGCTCCATCCAGCCGTCGGTGCCGAACTTGGATGGAAGCATGACCCATGCGAACTCTTCACATGGAGGGGAGAGGACGGCCACTGGCGTGCACGCACGGTGCTTCTGGTCCGAGGAAATCTCAGCCACCAACCACGACGGCACACGACCTGCACCGAGACCTGGCAGGTTCAATTGAGCGAAACCGGCTACGCCGAACTCAACACGGCATTTCCGAAACTGAAGCGAACCCTGACAACGACCCGAACTCTGCCTGCCAGCAGACGGAAGCGCCGCCCAGAAGAGACTGAGACAAGCCGCAAGGAACTGGTCGCAGACGTCTGACTGATTCCTGATATGTAGCAGGTTCTTGTCAAGGGGCATGGGTAGGCGGCCCCTCCCCGTTGAGAGGGGTGTGGGGGCTGGGGGGCGGACCGGGGTGTGCGTGTCGTGGCGTCGACGCGCGGTCAGCCTGATATGCGCGGGTTGAGTACCGCATGACCGGTTGTGCGTCGGGAACGGACCGCTCGCCGCCGGTAGCGGCCAGGAATTCAGCGCCCAGGATCGGGCCCATGCCGGGCAAGCTGGTGATCACATCGAAGGCGGAGTGCTCGCGAAACCGGGCCTCGATGCGCTTGTCGATCTCGGCAACCTGCTGGTTGAGGGTCATCACCTCTTTGGCCAGCGTGTGTACCAGCTGTGCGGCCAGCTTCTCGCCGGGCAGGCTCGTGCGTTGACGCTCGGCGGTCTGAACTGCGGCCTCAGCCAGCTGGTCGGCCCGAAGTACTCGTCGGTTGCGGAGCCAGGTCTCCAGCCGTTTGCGGCCGATCCGGCGGATGGCCGCTGGAGTTTGGTAGCCGGTCAGCAAGGTGAGGGGCCCGGTGTTGGTCAGGTCCAATGCCCGCTCGAGCCCTGGAAAGACGCCGGTCAGCTGGGCGAGGAGGCGATTGACGGTGCGGGTGCGGTCGGCGACCCGATCGGTGCGGCGGCCGGTGAGGATCTTGAGACGGTCTCGTCGCCCGGGTGCAAGAGGTGCAGATCGTGTCGGACGCGGATCTGGTTGGCGATAACAGCGGCGTCCTTGGCGTCGGTCTTGCCCTCGCCGCGGTAGCTCTCGCTGGCGCGGTTGATGGCTCGGCTAGAGATGCAGTGCACGGCCTGGTCGTGGTTGCGAAGGATCGCGATGCCTAGAGCGGCCCCGCCATCGGCCACATCGATACCCCAGGTCGCCTCGTCGCTTAAGGCCAGGACGTCAGCCAGGAGTTCGAGCAGGGCGGAGTGGGCGCGTGAAGTCGCTGCGGCCAACCGTGTGGGCCCAGTTTCGCCACAACGCCCCCACATGCCCTCATTGCTGGGAGTGATGCATTCCTCAAGCACCCATCCCTGGGGGACCATGAGCCAGAACGTCACGCCGAGCCGCTCGGCGAGCCGGGACCGGTGCGAGCCGCCATGGCCTGCGCTGCCAAACGGAGGTGTTCAGCGGGCGGATTCTGTACTCGGCACCGGTCCGCAGTGGGCATCTCAGGGGTCGCGCCATCCGCTGGCTCGCCTTGGGGCGGAGCTGATGCATTAAGCGAAACCTCGATGTTCCACACGGTTGACGGGCGATAGGGTAGGGGACCGGTCTGTAGCGCGCACCACGCCGCCGACCGCATCACCAGGCAGGTCAGGCAGGCAGGGAGGGCTGGCGTGGCTCGGGAGTCGAGCGACCTCGAAAGCCGGTTCACGGACCTGGCGCTCGCCTCAGCCAATTTCGGTTTTCTTCTTCCCTACGAACCGCTCCTCGTGCTCTATGGAGCCTCGGCCGAGGCTCGTGCGTCCACTGCTCCTGCTGTGGCGGTGACGTCGGCGCGTCAGTTCGGTGAGGTTCTCGCCGCCAAGCTTGGCCACATGGCCGGGGTGCGGCCGCCGACGGCGGACCAGTCGGCCCGTCTGCGGGTGCTGACCCGAGCCGGGCTGCTGCCGGCACGAGTCCTTGCCGCGTTCACTGACCTCCGCGGTTCCTCAGAGGGTGACCGGGGAGCGGCGGCCGCGTCTTACCTGGTGCAGCGCTGTTTCGAGCTGGCTGTCTGGTTCTTCCGTCTTCAGACCTCCGACAAGGAGCCGATGTCCTTGGTTCACACCAGCCCGTCCGACCTCCGTGTGGTGGCGGAGCTAGTGGCCCCGCTTGACGCGGTGTTGCCCCGGTTGCGCCGGGAATTCGACCGTCGGGTGGGGCCAACTTCCTTGCCGGCCTCCGAGCGCGAACACTTGATCGTCAGCGCCCGCGACGCTGCCTATGAGCCGTTGGCAGAAGAGGCGATCGCGGCGGAGGTGCAGCGCGGGCTCACCAAGGCGGGGTGGGATGTTCTGGGCCCCGATGCGGATGATGACCGGCACCACTCGCTCGGTTGCGTGTTGATCGAGCCCCGTCTGCCCGGCGGCAGCCGTGCCGACTTGCTGCTGTTGGTTGGCGGGCAGGTAGTGGGCATCATCGAGTGCAAGAAGGACGGCGCGGATCTCAGCACGGCCATGGAGCAGGCGGGGAGGCTGGCCGCCGCGGTGACGGACGCCTCGCCGTGGTCGGTCTGGCGCTCTCCGCTGCCCTATCGGTACGTGAGCGACGGCCGACGGCTGCTTTTCTACGACGCCAATGATCCAGAACCGCGCGGCCGGCTGGTCAGCGGCTTCCACCGGCCGGCCACGTTGGCTCGTTGGCAGCGTGAAGCAGAGGCAGACGGTGAGGCGCCAACCTATCGCGCCAGGATGGCGGCCCTGCCGCCTCTGCAGGAGGGCACGCAGGCGGCCGGGCAACTGCGCCAGCCGCAGCTCAAGGCAGTTTTGGCAGTCGAGCAAGCCCTCGCGGCCGGAGACCGCCGTGCTCTGGTCCAGATGGCTACCGGCACAGGACGGATCTATACCGAGGTCTTCGCGGCCTACCGCCAGCTCAAAGACGCCAGGGCCGCCCGCATCCTGTTCGTCGTCGACCGCGTGGTGATGGCCCATCAGCTGACGGCCGTGTTCCGGCAGTTCACTCTCCCGGATACGGGTCGGAGCCTGGCCGATGTGTACCAAGTCGCAGAGCTGACATCGGCAGGCGTGCCTCCGTCGGCATCCATCGTCGTGGCCATGGCACAACGGTTGGAGGGCATGCTGGCAGGCACGCCCGAGCCGGAGGACGGGTCCGCCCGCGTATCGGCCTATGAGACCGCCGAGCAGGTCTCGCAGTCCGACACCGTGCCGCTCGAAGTGACCTACTCCCCGACCCTTCCGCCTGACTCCTTTGACCTCATCGTCGTCGACGACTGCCATCACCAGGTCTACGGACGAGGGCGTGCTCTCCTGGAGTACTTCGACGCTCCTGTGATCGGATTCACCGCGACACCGGTCGCCCCGGTGTTCGGCTTCTTCAACGCCAATCTGGTCAGCGAATACCCCTTCGAACAGGCCGTCGCCGACGGACTCGTCGTGGACTACGCCCTCTACCAGGCACGGTTCGAGCCGTCCGGACGCGCGGCGCTGGTGCCGCTGACCGAGCGCATCACCGCAGAGGCCAAGGCTCCGCGCCGCAGCTGGTACGAGCAGTTGGACGAGGACCTGGCTCACGCCGGACCGGCCAGCGCCCCACGGATCGTGGGGCCCAAGCAGCTGGCCGCGGTGATGACGGAGTTCCGTGATGAACTGCCTGCCCTGTTCCCCGAGCGGGCGGTCGAGGGCGGGCTGGGCGTCCCCAAGACCGTGGTCTTCGCACTCAACGACGCGCACGCGGAAGACATCGTGCACCACATCCGCGAGGTGTTCGGCGCCGGCGATACCTTCTGCCAGAAGATCACCATGCGCAGTCATAACCCGGACCAGCTGCTGAGGGACTTCCGGACCGCTCCGCAGTTTCGGATTGCCGTGGTGGTGGACATCATGTCCGGCCCCACCGACATGCGGGCGGTCGAATGCGTGCTGTTCCTGCGCGATGTCCGCTCCGCTGCCTACTACGAGCGGCTACTGGCGCAAGGGGCGCAGCGCATCGCACCGGCGGTGCTCCGCGCGGTCACCCCAGGAGCATTCGCCAAGACCCAGTTCGTGGTGATCGACGCGGTGGGAACCTCGCGTCACCATCACCGACGGCTCGTCAACGTCACTGATGCGTCCGGCCGGGCCGGCCGACGCGCCCTGGAGCGCCTGCTGAACCGCACGGCGGACGCCGGCATGACCGCCGACGAGACGGCCGAACTCGGGGTGCGGCTTGCCCGGCTCGTTCCCGTGTTGAGCGACGCCGATGGCGCTGCCGTGCGGAAACTGGCCGGCTTTTCCTTGGAAGGGTTGGTAGCCCGGCTTCTCGGCACCGTCGATCCGGACCACGTGGCGCAGGTCCGCGCAGCCTGGGGGCCGGAGGCCCTCGAGGAGGAAGTCCGCGATGCCGGTGCTCTGCTGGGCAACAGGCCTGCGCTGCGGCAGATGCTGCTCCGCCTCTACGACCGACCGGCCACACCGGATGCGGGGGAGCCCACCGGACAGAGTGCGGCCGCCGAGGACATGCGACGGCGTCTGGCCGCGTTCCTGCAGCAGGCCGGGCCCTTCACCCCGGCCCAGGTGTGGTGGATCGAGAACATCGCGGAGGCCGCTGCCGCAGCCGAGGACCGATTTGACCCCCGGGACCTCGACAGCGTCCCGTTCTCGGGCCGGGGTGGCACCGACGGCTTCCTTGGCACGTTCGGCGCCGACGCCGCGATTGACCTCCTCGACGACCTGGGTGAGGCGCTCGCTTGAACCGTGACCTTCCCACCGGTTGGACCCTGGTGAAGTTGGCTGACGTCCTGCACGAACCGTTGGCCAACGGCCGGTCCCTGCCCGCCCGCCAGGATGGCTTCCCCGTGCTGCGGGCGACGGCCCTTCGCCCGGTGACGGTGGACTTCACCCAGACCAAGGGCGGCGACGAGACAGCCCACAACAGCCCGCCCGTCCTGGCCGAACCCGGTGACCTGCTGGTCAGCCGGGTCAGCGGCTCCCGGTCCCTGGTCGGCGAGGGCGCCCTGGTGGACGTCCCGCCCCGTGCGACGACCTTCCCCGACACCATGATCCGCGTGCGCGTACAGCCTTCCCTGGTCGACCCGCGATACCTCGCGCACCTGTGGAACTCGCCGATCGTGCGCCGCCAGATCGCGGACCGGGCCCGGCAGGGGGGCGCCGCGCTATACCGGATCAACCACCGTGATCTGGCGCAGATCCTGCTTCCGCTCCCGGCACCTGGCGAGCAGGCCCGGATCACCAGCCTGGTGGAGGACCATCTTGCTCGGATCGACGCCACCACGACCCGCACCCGCAGGGCAGTGGACCAGGCCGGCGAACTGGTCCACGCAATGAGCGCCCAGGCCAGCCTGGGCCGCCTGTCCGGCACCGACCGTGCAGCAGGAAGCCTGCCGGCTGCCGGCACCCACGACGGCGCCCTGCCTGCCTTGCCCGTCGACTGGCGGTGGACCCGTCTGGAGACCGTCGCCGAGCTGACCCTCGGGGTAGCCAAGAACAGCAGACGGCAGTGGGATCCCGCAGACGTGGAGGTTCCCTGCCTTCGCGTCGCCAACGTGCAACGAGGCCGACTGGCCCTGGACGACATCCAGGTGATCCGGGTGCCCGCGCAGCGGGCTCAGGCCGCCCGCCTCCGCACCGGTGACGTGCTCCTGACCGGCGGCGGAGACCGCGGCCAGCTGGGCCGCGGATGGATCTGGGAGGAGCAGGTGCCCGACTGCGTCCACCAAAACCACCTGTTCCGCGCACGCATCACCGACCGGCAGCTGCACCCGAAACTGCTGGCCTGGCACGCCAACGGATTCGGCCGCCAATGGTGCCAGCGCAACGCCACGCAGGTCACCGGGCTGGCGTCCATCGGTCTGGGGAAAATCCGGCTGATGCCGGTCCCCGTCGCGCCGGCCGGCGAGCAGCAACGGCTGGTCGCATTGGTCGACGCGCACCTCACCACCCTGCAGACCGCCTCCGCCGCGGCCGAACGAGCGGTTGACGTCGCCGACCGGCTGCGGAGCAACCTCCTGCAGCGGGCGTTCACCGGCCAACTGTCCCACGCCGCCCACCCGTTCGGGCACCAGGAGTCCTCGCTGTGAACCCACCTGCCTCCTCGCACCCCGGCCCCGACCAGGACCTGGCCAAGGTCCTGTGGTCCTTTGCCGACGTGCTGCGAGAAGACGGGGTCTCGGGCATCGAGTACGTCGAGCAGCTCGCCTGCCTGATCTTCCTCAAGCTGGCCGACGAGCAGAGCCGGCGTCCGCTCAACCCCGTGGAGGTGACCGGCTACGACGCGTGGGCAGAGATCCGCTGGAGCGCCGGTGAGGGCCAGCAGGAGCGCTACGAGCAGGCCCTGGACCGCCTTGCATACGGTCCGGGCAACCTCGGTCTGCTCTTCCGCAAGGCGCAGAACCGCATCCCGGACCCCGCCAAGCTCAGCCGACTGATCGACCTGGTCGACAGCTACCCCTGGTCAGGAGAGGGCAGCCCCGGCCGCGGCGCGGTCTTCGAAGCCCTGCTGGCCCGGATGGCCGCCGATACCAAGACGGGCGCCGGACAGTTCTTCACCCCCCGCCCGCTGATCGAGGCGATCGTGCAGTGTGTCCAGCCGGGCGTAGGCGACACGATCATCGATCCGGCCTGCGGCACCGGCGGCTTCCTGACCAAGTCATTCGAGTACCTGGTCGAGCACTTTCCCCCCGGCGTCACCCCTGCCGAGCGCGCCCGACTCACTGCGGGCGCGTTCAGCGGCACCGAACTCGTCGACGCCACAGCGCGGCTGGCCACGATGAACCTCGTCCTGCACGGACTGACGCGGGCCGACGCCCAGCCCCTGATCGCCGTCGGCGATGCGCTCGCCCAGACTCCGACACGGCACGCGACGCTGGTCCTCACCACGCCCCCGTTCAGCAGGCGATCCACGATCGCCGGGGAGACGTACGCGTACTATCGGCCTGACTTCTGGGCGGAGACCGGCAACCGGCAGCTCAATTTCCTCCAGCATGTCCACAGCCTGCTGCAGCTCAACGGCCGCGCCGCCGTCGTGGTATCCGACAACGTGCTGTTCGAAGGCGGAGCCGGCGAGCATGTCAGGCGCCGACTCCTTGACGCGTGCGATGTGCACACCCTGCTCCGGCTTCCGCCAGGCGTCTTCTACGCAACCGGCCTCAAGACCAACGTCCTGTTCTTCGACAAGGCCGCTCCCCGGCCAGACGGCAGGCCGTCAACCAAGCAGCTGTGGGTGTACGACCTGCGCTCCCACCGCCCCGCGTCCACCAAGACGACCACGTTGACCAGCGCCGACTACGACGACTTCGTGTCCGCCTACCGGCCAGGACGGCCCCGCAGCGAGCGGGTCGAGTCCCACGTGTTCAGGTCCTTCAGCGTGGAGGACCTGCTCGCCCGGGACCGCACCAACTTCGATCTTCTGGCCGCAGACCCACCGGACGATCCGCTCGCCCCCGCCGAGCCCGAAGCCGACCTGCACCACATGGCCCAGGAAATCGCCGGTGAACTCCGCTCGGCCCTGGAGGAGTTGACCGCTCTCACCGAAGCGCTGCGGCCCTACGGTGCACACGGCGACGGCCCGGATCTGGGCCCGGCGACGTGACCGTGACCATTTCTGCTGCGACTGGAGGGACCGCATGCGGCTGCTGCGCCTGAGCCTTCCCGACTACCGCGGGCTGCGCGACTTCCACCTGGACCTCACCGACGCGGTGGACGGCGGCCATGCCATCGCCACGCTGATCGGCCCCAACGGCGGCGGCAAGTCGCGGGCCCTGCACGCGCTCGCTGAGATCTTCGGTGCCCTGCACCGGCCGAAACACCGCACGGCATTCCCCTTCGACGTCCACTACGAGCTGCGCGGCACAACCGTGAGGGTTGTGCAGACCACCCACGCAGCCGCCCCCGAATTGACCGTGGCGCAGGAGGGCCGCGAGCCGACAAGAGTGCCGAGGGCACACTGGCCGCACCATCTTCCCAATCACGTCTTCGGCTATCAGGCCCACCCCCATGCCCCCTGGACCGCGGAGTTCGACCAGCACCGCCGCTTCGCGACGCGCCGCCTGGGCGATTGGCGCCGGCAGTGGCGAGAGGCCCTTGACGAGTGGCTTGCCAGCCGGTCGCCCGAGGAGGCGTGGCCGGAACAGCTCACCCTGCCCATCCGCTGTCCCCTGTACACCCCCGTCTTCCTGTGCACCCCCGCTCACCTGCCGCTGCTGCTCCTGGCGCAGACCACCCACTGGGCCGACTCGTTCGGTACCTACCTGCGGGAGCACTCCTACATCCAGCACGTCGCCTCGGCCGTCCTGCGCGTCAAAGCGCCCCACACCGTGCGGGGGGCGCCCTTGGCCGAGCTGCCGTACTGGGGCCTGGGCGGGCCCGCCCGCACGCTGTTCGCGGCCGTGGCCGAGTCCGGCCGGTTCGGCCCCATTCCCGACGCCGACCCGGTGGACGGTGCCGGGAGTCCCGCCGACGGGTTCCGGATCGTGCTGGGCACCACCGAGGACGTCCGGGCCTTCCGCAACCTCTTCGACAGTGATCTGTCGATGTTCGGGCTGCTCGCCACCCTGCTCGACGCCGGATACCTCACCGTCGACGTCCGCCTGCACAAGACCGGCGCGGTGATGCTCGGCCTGGACGACCTGAGCTCCGGAGAGCAGCAACTTCTGACCATTTTGGGCCTGCTGCGGCTCCAGCGCGCACAGGAGTCGCTCTTCCTCCTGGACGAGCCCGACTCACACTTCCACCCCGAGTGGAGCCGGCGCTGGTACAGCTCCGTGCGCACCGTCCTCGGGGCACATCAGGACTCGCAGTTCATCACGGCCACCCACGAACCCCTGCTGGTATCCAACATGACCCGCCAGCAGATCCGGATCATCGCCACCGATCAGGAAGGTCAGGCCACGGCCGTAATTCCCGAGGCCACCCCGCGGGGACAGGGCGCAGGCGGTCTGCTGACCACCGATCTGTTCGGGCTGCCCAGCCAACTGGACGAACACACCCAGGAGTTGATCGACCGCCAGTACACGCTGCTGCCGGCGGCGGCCCACGACGCGGTGCTGCAGACGGAGCTCCGCGAGGTCACCGACGAGCTCGACGCACTGGGCTTTACCACCGCGAACCGTGATCCTCTCGTGACGGCCTTCCTCGCCGAACTCCACCGCAGGCGCCGTGCTCTCGTCGAGGCCGCCACCAGCACCAACCCTCCGCCGCCGCAGGTCCTGGAGGCCATGGTCGCCGAACTGTTCAACGAGCACTTCTCGTCGGTGATCTGACGCCGATGCGACACGTGGACATGAGCGGACTCTCCACTCCACAGGCGTGGACGGCCAAGACTAAAACCACCTTGGACGCCGTGCGGGCCGCGATGGCCAGCAACACCAAGCGCGCCTTCACGGAGCACTGGACCGATGACGAGGTACGCGACCCCCTGCTTGCGCTCGTCGGACAAAAATGCTGGTACTGCGAGACCACAATCCAGCGCGCGGATATCACCGTCGACCACTTCCGGCCGAAGTCCGAAGTGCTCGGCGAACCAAGCCATGACGGCTACTGGTGGCTCGCCTACACGATCGACAACTACCGCATCGCATGCAAGCACTGCAACAGCGGCGGGGCCCGGTTCAACGGTGCGCGAGAAGGCCGTGCCAAGGGCAGCCGGTTCCCGCTGCTGGCCGGGCCGCGCGCCTGGCGCCAGCACGACGACCTGGGCCTGGAGCAGCCGATGCTCCTGGACCCGGCCCGGATCGGCGATCCCGACCTGCTCGGGTTCGACACCGCCGGCTACGCCCGGCGCAGTCACACCCCCTACTCCAAGGCCGAGGCACACCGCGGGGTCTGCCGCGCCGACGAGACCATACGGATCCTGGCGCTCAACGCCACCCAGATCAAAGACCAACGCCGCCTCCTGATGAAGGAGATCGCGGTACTCGCCCAGATACCGGGCGACCTGCCCAGCGTCCAGGCACTGATTGCCGGGAAAACTGCGACAACAGCGCAATGGAGCGCAGCAGCCGCCGCTGCCCTGGCCCTGCACCGTGCATGTGCTCTGACGGGGAACGAGCCCGACCAGTCCCCGGCAGGGCATCCCGACACCCCGGTCATCGACCCGGGGCGTTCGACCGTCGACGTGCGGGACCTGCTCAAGCACCTGAACCCGGCCGAACTGACCGCCGGCATCCCACTGATCGGCCGTCACAACAACAAGCCGCACCCGGGTGTTCTGCAAGCGGACGGCCGCATCAGCGTCTGGAAGCGCCCTTGGGGTACCCCGAACTCTGCGGCCCGGGCCGCCACCGGCAGCGACGACATCGACGGCTGGGAATTCTGGCGGCTGACCATTTCCGGTGTCGAGCAGTCGCTCGCCGAGTTCCGCGCCGCACACACCACGCCCGACCCACCGGCCTGAGCGGGTAGCCCCACTTGATGCTCGCCCTGACACGCCTGGGGGCCGGACGAACAGGCCAGACGAAGGACGGACAGCCCTTCAGGGCTGGCGGCGGTGGCGGCGCGCTGGCCCATCGCAGTGATGCCGCGCCGTCGGCTGACGAGGCACAGGCACTGCGAGGTGCACCATGACGAGGCTCACGCCGGTGATTCACTCACCGTTTCGGACACTGCTTGTTGCTCCGGACGTTCCGGACTGGGCCCGGATCTTCAGTCAGGGTTCGTGGATTGGGTGCGTTCAGAATGCCGGACGCGGTGGTTGCGGCTGGTGTAGCGGCAGAGATTGCAAATTTGCAGATCAAAGTGGTAACTGCCGTGATAGGAGGAGGTGGTTGTGCCTGCTGATGGGGTGGTCCACCGCTATCTGAAGCCCGCGAACGTGATCCTGGCCCCGGACAGGGCGCGGGTGCTGGACTTCGGCATCGCCCACGTCGCCGACGGCACCGCGGTCATCCGTCCTGGCGCGCCGACCGGGACTCCGGGCTGGCTGAGCCCCGAGTACCACCGGGATGCCACAGCGGGTCGCACGGAGATCTTCGCCTGGGGTGTGCTGTACGCCTTCACGGCAACCGGCTGCCACTCCTTCAGCACCGGCGTTCGTACTGGTCGGTGGGGCGATGACTCCTCGCCGACCACCGTGCTTCGGGTTGTGCGTCCGAAAGTCAGTGGTCACCCCTATCGTCGGGAAGAGTAGTTGTCAGAAGGCTTCCGGGGGGGGAAGAGTGACCGACGGACAGAAGCGAGCAGGGCGGTCCGCGGGTCGTGTCGGTTCGGCCAGGCGCAAGCGGGTCGTAGCGACGGCGGTCATGGAGGCCGAGGGGTGTCTCGCCGACCTGAAGCGCGGGCGCCGTGCCGCTCGCGAACTCAAAGAAGTCACCGAACAGATGCTCTCGCCTGAGTACATGGGGCGCGTGCTGGTCGAACTCCTTCAGAACGCCCACGACGCGCACCGCGCCCGGCACGGCGATGGCCGCGTAGAGATTGTCCTCGACGAGGACGAGGGCGAACACGGCGTCCTCTACGTGGCGAACGGCGGAAGGCCTCTCGGGTACAAGAACTTCGAGGCGTTGTGCAGCATCGGCCTGTCGAGCAAGCGACCCGACGAGGGTATCGGCCACAAGGGGGTCGGCTTCAAGAGCGTGCTTCAGCTCACCTCTGCCCCAGAGATGTACAGCGTCACGAGCTCCGCGTCCAAGGCCTTCGACGGGTTCTGCTTCCGCTTCGCCCGGGACGACGACTTCGACTGGTTGGCGGACCAGGTCGCGCCCGGCCACCCGGAGGCTGCCGACCAACTGCGCGCGAACCTGTCATCGTTGAAGGTTCCAGTGCCGGTGGACGACGTCCCGGCTGCGGTGGCTCCCTTCCGCCGACGGAGAATGGTGACCGTGGTCCGGCTCCCGCTGCGGTCCGCCGAGGCCAGGCTGGAAGCGGTACGCCAGCTGCGGGAACTGACCGATGACGGGGCGCCGTTCGAACTCTTCCTGGACCGCCTCGGCAAAGTGACCGTCACGCACCGGGTGGGCGGCCGGGGGCGCCCCAGCGTCTACACACGCAAGGTGGACACCCTCTTCACCTCTCGTGACCTGAAGATCCAGCAGATCACGCTGCGCCGTCGCACCCGCCTGATCATGGTGACGGCCGCAGTGGACAGCGAGCGCGCACTCGAAGCCATCGCCGCCGGCCTGGGATCCGGACCGCTGAAGGACGGCTGGCAGGCACTAGGAAACTCGGCCGTGGTCAGCGTGGCGGTACCCGCGGGCGACCCTCTGGAGCGCGGCAGGCTCTACACGTTCCTGCCCATGGGGACACAACGGATCTGCCCGGTGCGCGGGTTCGTCAACGCGCCATTCCACACGGACGTGAGCCGACGCACCATGGCGGAGTCCACGCAATGGAATGACCTGCTGCTCGACACCGCGGCCGAGGCCTGCGCACGGGCGACCGCATTGGTCGACGAAGGACGCGTCGTGCTGCCCGCAGGCACCCTCATCGACCTGATGTGCTGGGAACACGATCAGGTTCGGCGCCTGGAGCTGGCCTTCAAGGCACAGGACCGTGAGTTCGACGCCGTTCCGTTCATGCCGGTACTGCACCCCGCGGGCACCCGCACCGCGTACCGCTGCGGCTACTTGTGGCGCGGCCCCGACCAGGCTCGCGTGTTGACACCGCAGGCCGTGGCTGCCGCTGGGGTCAAGCACGTCATCGACCCACAACTCCATCCCCGGCGCGCCGAGCGGCTGGCGGCGCTGGGTACGGCCCGTGGACTGGGTCTCGTCCCGCCTGTCAGCGTGCTCGCCGACTGGGCGGAGAGCGTAGCCTCGGCCCTCGCCCAGGAGGAGTTCGACGCCGGAAAGTGGGCGGACTACTACCACGACCTCTCGGTCTGCTTCGCTCGCACTGGCGAGGAACTGAAGGGGAGGAAAATCGTCCTCACGGTCGACGGGAAGCGGGCTCCGGCCGGCGATCCCGGGTTGTTCTTCCGCCGTTCGGACGGCCCGCCGGCCGCGCTGCCCGCCCTGCCACCTGGACTCGCGAAGAGCATCTCCTTCGTCCACACGGAGATCGCTTGGGCGGGACGGAAGACCAGCCGGCGCTCCCGCGGTCGTACCTGGCTGGAGGAACAGGGGCTGGTACGGGACTACAGCCCGAAAGCCCTGCTGGAAGTGCTGGGCGACGCCATGCGCAAGGTCCGTGAGGACGACGAGGCTCTGCGCGAGCACCTCCTGTTCGCCTGCGCCCTGTGGGCGTCCTCCGTGGACCGGCACGGCAAGCGGCCTGTGATCAAGGGGCTGTTGGTGCCGGGCCGCAAGACCTGGGTGCCCGTTACGGAGGCCATGTTTGGAGATGGTTGGACAGGCGGGCACGGCGGGATCGACCGGGCACTGGTCCGCTTCTTCGACCGTACCGAAGCTGTCTCCCGTGACCTTGTCGCCGCCGCCGATCGGGTCGTCCGCCCCGCCCACGACATCTGCGCCGGCACCCGCACCGACGCGCAGACTCTGCGGCGCTTCCTCGAACACCAGGGCGTCCGCCACGGCCTGCTATCGACCTACGTGGCAACGTCCCAGGCGGTGAAGGGGCAGCATCTCAACCGTCCGTCCAGCTTTCCCGGACTGTGGGCCCTGAACCTGGACCCGGATGAGCGGACCCAATGGCAGTCGACGGCCCAGCGCTGGCCCAAGCGCCGCGACGATCTCTACCTGACCGTCGAGTACCGCCCGACCCGCAAGAGGGTGGCCGTTCTTCCCGGCCAGCGGGAATACGCCGCGTTCGACGAGGAGAGTCGTCGGCTCTACGCCGAACTGATTGTCCACGGCCTGGACACCTGGGACGCCGAGGCACTCGAGTTCCGCTTCGCGGGCGGCTCGGATCAGAAGGGCACACCGTGGCCCACCCCGCTGGCGGCCTTCCTGTTCCGAGTCCCGTGGATTCCCCAGACGGGTGACGACGAAGACACCCCCGCTTTCACCACGGCCAGCCAGGCGTGGTGGTGGGCCTCGGGGGAGGCGCCGCCCGCCTTCCTCACCGTCGCCTCCGCCGCGCTGCGCAGACGGCAGTCGGACCGCGTGCTCAAACGCCTGGAGCTGCTCGGCGTACGTCGCTGGGACGATCCCGAGACCGCCGCGGACCGGCTCCGCCACCTGCCCGCCCTACTCCGCCGTGTGCCCCGGCTACGGCAGGGACGCCTTGGGCATCTGCTGCGGCGGGACTACGAACAGGCCTGGGCGGACCTCCTTCCTCCGGACGGGTTCGGCGGCGGGTGGCGGTCCGGGGTCCTCCCCGAACTCCTTGTGAGCCGGGCCGGGACACTGGATGTGCTGGCAGCCGATTCTGAGCCGGAGCCGGTCTACGTGGCCGACATCCGCGGCACCCAGCAGCGGAGGCTGCTCGACGAGGCACCCCTGCTGCTCCTGCCGGTCGACGACAGAGCTCTGGGCCAGCGCGTTCACGAGCACCTGGAGGCGCAGGGCCGTTTCGTGATCCGGCCGACGAGCGAGGCGGAACTCGACGTGCGGGTCGACCAGCTGCCGATCGCCGACGCACCCCGAGTACCGCTGTTTGCCCTGGCCGGGCCCTGGCTGGAGACCCTCATGGTCGCGCTGGTCGAGTTCGACGAGGAGCGGTCCTCCCGCGCCACGGTCCCCGCGGCGCGCCGCGTCAGGCAACGGCTTCGATCCTGTGGCGTCGTCGTGGCGCGGACCGCGGTCACCCATATCGCCGGGCACGCCCTCGACGCCTCCGGCGATGACCGCTCCCTCCTCCACGACGATCCGGACGAACCCCGGCTCGTCGTGGTGTGCGCAGGGCAGCGCTCCGGCTGGCATGTGCTGGAGGTAGCCGCGACCGCCCTGAGTACCCTGATCGGCGCCCCCTACCTGAGCACGGCGGTACAGCTGGCGTTCATCGCACTGAACCGGCTGGACCGGACCGTCGCGGACGTCACCGAGGCGGACATTGCCTCCGTGCTCGCCATCCCGCAACAGCGCCTGGAGGCGGTGCTCGCCGACCGTGCCTCGATCCGCTCCGGCAGCGCCCGACTCGTCCCCCTTCTCGCCTGCGTTAACCTCGCCCTCGCCGAGGAACTGCAACGCGGACAGGAGACCTTGCACGATCGCGGCGAACTCCACGACTGGCTGGTCGCCCGGCTCGATGTCGACCGCGCCGACCAGTTGCTGGGACTCGTGGAGGAGGCCGACTGGCAGCGGATGCTGTCCGCACTGGGAGTGCCCCTGGCCGAGGCCAACCAGGCTTGGCAGACACTGGGTCTGCTGACCGTCGACAACGCGGAGACCCACCAACGCCAGTTCCAGGCCTGGTTGCAGCTGAACCGGGCCCGAATGGCCGACCGCGTCCGTGACGCCTACGTGGCCACGCACAAGGGTGGCGCCCCCCTCACGGAGTACGTTCGGCTGCGCTCGCTCCCCGGACTGGAGCCGGACCCCCGGTGGGGACTCGAACACTGGGACCTTCCTGCTGACCTCCTCGACGCCCACGCCGAGGAATGGACGGTCACGCACCTGCCCCCGACACCGGCCCGGCAGCACCACCCGCGCACGGTGGCCGAGATCCACGAGGACTGCGTCGACACCATCCACGCGCGCCTTCCCCGCCTGCGTGTCCGCATCGAAGCCTGGCTGAACCGCCAGGGCCGTGAGATCCCCTCCCTGCCGTCGGCCACCGAGGTCGCGTCGGCGATGGACGCCGAGGGCCTGCTCGACTTCGAGCCGATCGGCACCCGCACGCTCATCGCCTGGCTCCAGACCCACGGTCACTGGCCCGCGGACATGCCCGCCACGGACCGGGCGGCCGACCTCGGTCTGCGCGAACCCGCGCCCCTCCCGCCGAGCCCGCCCGTCGGTAGCACCTCGCTCCCTGCCGCGCCGTTGGGCCCGTCACTTCTCCTGAACGGCTGTGCCCTTCTGATCAGCCCCGACCACCTGCGCGACCTTGCCCGACAGGTCGCCGCCGACCTCACCCCCGACCAACTCGCTGCCTCCCCACAGCCCGGGACACCGTCGGCACCCGCCCTCCCGAGACAACGAACCACCTCCGCGGTCGCCGGTCGTGGCGGGGGATACCAGGCCGTCCCTCGGGACCCCCAGAGGGACAGGGCCGTCGGACTCGCCGGAGAGGTGGCCGTGGCCGCCTGGCTGGAGCGGCAGTACGGCGTCCCCCGCGAAGAATCCTGGAAGTCCGGGCTACGCCAGCACGTCCTCGCCGACGGCTCGGGCGACGACAGCCTCGGCTACGACTTCCTGATCCACGACGGCGATCGCACCCTCCTGTACGAGGTGAAGGCCTCGACCGGGGACCGGGGCGAGTTCGAACTCGGCGAGTCCGAAGTCGAACGAGCCAGTCACCTACGCCCGGACGAGACCTACACCATCGTCTACGTCACCCACGTCCTCGACAGCACCCACCGACGCATAACACCCCTCCCCAACCCGTTCAGCGCTCCCGGCCTCGCCGGCTACCGCCTCGTCGGCACAGCCATGCGCCTGCGGTTCGAGCTGCCGCCGGGGTGACTGAAACCTTCTCTGTAGGCGAACGAGGCTGAGCTGACTCCAGGAGCCGCTTGGGCAGTTGTTGGAGCAGCCCGCCCTCGCCGGTCAGTTGAAGGCTCTGAGCTTGAGCCCGGACCCCCAGCTCGTCGATCAGCTGGGGGTCCACAGGCGGTCCAGGCCCTGGCGGCGCCAGCGGCGCAAGAGCACGTAAACCCGTGCCCACGGCGGGTGGGTGCGGCGCATCCGGAGCTGGAGCGCTATCAGGGCTGGGCGATGTCCGGGCCGCAACGGTGACCTTGCCACCCGTGTCCCGCCCGACCGCAGAGGGCTGCGGCATTCGCGACGGCGGTGCGGGAACCCTGGTCGACGGCGGTGGGCTGTTTGCTTTAACCCGTCGTGATCAAGGTCCGATGGCATGGCCTCTCGTCCGCGCAGATGACGTCGGGCCGGGACTCGAAATGGTGTTCGCATAGGGCCTGAGGAGGAGGGTCGGGAACGATGCGGAATTCAGATGTATCTACCCTCTTGCCTGGCGTTTTACTTCCTCGGGCTGCCGTGGCCTATCCAGTTGTCGGCTCTGCCGAGTCCCGTTGTCAGTGGTGCCCTCTACGGTTTCTTGTGGTCGGCGCGGAATGCCTGTGCACGGCTGCGCGGGCATGGGTGCCGGCCGAGTAGGGCGTGCGTTTCCGCCGTTGGCGGGAAATGCGGTCGTACTCACCGGGGTAGTGAGAGGGCAGGATGTATGGAGTTGGACTACGACCGTCTGGTCGCCCTACGAAAGCAGAGCGCTGCTTGGCGGCTGCTGAAGGCCGACAACGCCGCGCTGATGCTGAGCTTCTTCAACAAGGTCTTCGTTGAGCATGGAGCGCGCTCGATTGTCGGTGCGGAGCTTGTCGAACGGCTGGACGACGAGTTGTTCGCACTCAACGACCGGCTGGGGCAGGGCACGTTTCCCAAGTCCGCGAAGGCGTATCTGGATGACTGGTCGGGGCCGGGGAACGGCTGGCTGCGCAAGTATTACCCGCCGGATTCGGACGAGCCGCACTATGACGCCACGGCTGCAGTCGAGAAGGCCATCACGTGGGTCCGGTCGCTGGAGGAGCGTTCGTTCGTCGGTACTGAGTCGCGCCTGAACACGATCTTCGATCTGCTGCGGCAGATGACGTATGGCACTGAAACCGACCCCGAGGCGCGACTGGCGGAGCTCACCCGGCGTCGGCATGAAATCGACCAGGAAATCGAGCGTGTTGAGGCTGGCGAGGTGGATGTTCTGGACAGCGCGGCGCTGCGGGACCGCTATCAGCTGGTGACGACGACGGCGCATGGGCTACTGGCTGACTTCCGCGAGGTCGAGGCGAACTTCCGGGACCTCGACCGAGACCTGCGGAGCAAGATTGCCGCGTGGGACGGGGTCAAGGGCGAACTCCTGGATGAGGTGCTGGGCAGCCGCGAGAGCATCGCGGAGTCGGACCAGGGCCGGACTTTCCAGGCGTTCTATGACTTCCTTCTCGCCCCGAGCCGTCAGGACGAACTCAAGTTGCTGCTGGCCGCGGTCGAGGCGATGGAGGCTATCGGTGAGCCCGATCCGAGGATGCGACGCATGGCCCGGGACTGGCTGGAGGCCGCCGAACGCACCCAGACCACGGTGCGGCAGCTGTCGGATCAGCTGCGCCGGTTCCTGGACGACCAGGTGCGCTCGGAGGATCGGCGTGTCCTGCAGCTGGTGCGCGGGATCGAGGCGCAGGCCCTGGCGTTGCGTGATACACCGGGCGTGGATTTGGTCGCCGAAGTCGATGCGGCCGCTCCGGCCATCGCCTTGCCGATGGAGCGGCCTTTGTATACGCCGGTGGTCAAGGTGGCCATCGACAGTACGGGGATCCAGGCGGGGGATGAGGAGTTCACCGCCGACGCCTTGTTCGAGGCTGTGTATGTGGATCCGGCCAGGCTGACGGCCGCGGTGCACCAGGTGCTCGGCTCCCGCACCCAGGTGTCGTTGGCCGAGACGCTGCGCGAGCACCCTTTGGAGCAGGGGCTTGCCGAGCTGGTCGCCTACTTCGCTCTGCCGGACGCCGGGTTCACCACCGTGTTCGACGATCACCGTCAAGAAGAGATCACATGGATCGGCGAGGACGACGCTCTGCAGGTCGCCACCGTGCCCGTGGTCACTTTTGCCCGCACGAGCCCTGGCATCGCCTGGGCGTCCAGCCCGAAGGAGGGGCGATGACCACGCCCGCCACCCCCATCCCACACCAGCCGTACACCCTATCGCTGCCGGTCAACCAACTGCTCAAGGGACCAGTATCCCGCGACCAGCACGAGCGGGCCTGGGACGCCCTGCTCCATCACAGTGCCGGCGTGAAGGACTACGTCGACGTCATGGGGCTGCGCGTGGTGATCGACGAGATGGAGGGCTACGCCTTTCTCCAGTCGAAACCCGACGACGAAGACGACGTCCGCGATCCTCGGATGGCGCCGCCGCGGCTGATGCCCCGCCGCTCGCTGTCCTACCCCGTCAGTCTGCTGGTCGTGCTGCTGCGTAAGCGGCTCGCCGAGTTCGACGCGGGTGCCGACGGCACCCGTCTGATGATCACCCGGGACGAGATCGTCGAGATGATCCGCACGTTCCTCCCGGCCGGCAGTAACGAGGCGCGTCTCGTCGACCAGATCGACGGCCACATCAACAAGGTGGTGGACCTGCAGTTCCTGCGCCGTGCTCGCGGGCAGGAGCAGCTGTTCGAGGTGCAGCGGATCATCAAAGCCTTCGTTGACGGGCAGTGGCTCGCCGACTTCGACACGAACCTGGCCCAGTACGCCGCCACCCACACCCCCCAGGAGAAGCAGCAGTGATCCCCGCTCAGCACGGCCCCGCTGGCACGAGTGCCTCCACCGATCTGGTTGCGGCAGGATTCCGGCTGGAGCGTCTGGAGGTCTACAACTGGGGCACGTTCGACAAGCACGTGTGGTCGTTCGGCCTCGGCGGCGCCAACGCCTTGCTGACCGGTGACATCGGTTCCGGCAAGTCCACCCTGGTGGATGCGATCACCACGCTGTTCATGCCCGCCCGCAAGATCGCTTACAACAAGGCGGCCGGCGCGGAGAGCGGAGAGCGGAGCCTGCGCTCCTACGCGCTGGGCCACTACAAGTCCGAACGCAACGAGACCACCGGGACGACCAAGCCGGTGGCACTGCGCAAGCCGGGCAGCTACTCCGTCATTTTGGGTGTGTTCACGAACCCGGCGCTGTCTGCGACCGTCACGCTGGGGCAGGTGTTCTGGCTGGCCGACGCGAATGCCACAAGCCCCGAGCGTCTGTTCCTCGTCGCCGACCGGGCGCTGTCCGTTGCCGGGGACTTCGCCGACTTCGGCACCGAGGTGCGATCCCTGAAGAAGCGCCTTGAAGCGAGCGATGTCCGCGTCCACAAGACGTTCCCCCCCTACAGCAAGGACTTCCGGCGCCGGATGGGCATCGAGTCCGAGCAGGCGCTGGAACTCTTCCACCAGACGGTGTCGATGAAGTCGGTGGGCAGCCTGGATGACTTCGTGCGCAGCCACATGCTCGAACCGTTCGATGCAGCGGTGATGACCGGCAACATCGTCAGCCACTTCGACGCGCTGACTACCACCTACAACTCCGTTCAGCGAGCCCGCGCCCAGATCGAGGCACTCACTCCGCTGCTTGAGGACTGCGACGCCTATGAGGGCCTGGCTACACGTATCGAGGAGGCCGACGCCCAACAGGCCGCCTTGCGGTACTTCATCGCAGAGCGCACGGCGGTGCTGCACGAAGCTCAGTGCGCAGAGGCGGAGCGGATGCTCAGCCGCCTGGAGAGCGAGAAGAAGGCTGCCAAGGAGGAGCTGGAGCGGCTGCGGGGCCAGGAGCGCCGGTGGGAACTGCAGCGTGAGGGCCTGGGCGGCGGGCGCCTGGGCGAATTGGAGCGCCAGATCGAGGAGATTGAGCAGCAGCGCGCCGCTCAGGAGAAGCGCGCCCGCCAGCACGCCGCCCTGCTGGAGCAGGCAGAGCTGGCCCCGGTCACCGATCAGGCGCAGTTCTCCGACCGCCTTGAGGAGATCGCCCGGGCCCAGCACGACGTCGCCGCGACGACACAGGAGACACGCACGGCCCTTGAGACGCTCGCAGTCGAGGCTGCACAGCTGAGGCAGCGGGCCGAAGACCTCAACGCAGACCTGATCAGCCTGCGCTCGCGCCGCAGCAACATCCCCCGCAAGCAGCTGGAGGTACGCGCCTGCCTGAGCCGCGAACTCGGCATCGAGGAAAGTGTCCTGCCCTTCGCCGGCGAACTCATTCAGGTGCGAGAGGAGGAACAGGCATGGGCCGGAGCCGCCGAGCGGCTGCTGCGCGGCTTCGCCGTGTCCCTCCTGGTTCCCGGCGATCAGTACACTCGCGTCTCCGACTGGATCAATGACCACCACCTGGGGACGAAGCTGGTCTACTTCCGCGTCCCGGACAAGCTCCCGCCGCGGCGCCTGTCCACCGGTGCGTCCACAGCGCTGTTCACCAAGCTCGAAGTGCGAGAGGAATCGCCATTCGCTCCGTGGCTGGCCAGCGAGCTCGAACGCCGTGCCTCCCACGCCTGCGTGCCGACGATGGAAGCCTTCCGGTACGCCGAACTGGCTATCACCGCACAGGGGTTGATCAAGGGGCCGCGGGGCCGCCACGAGAAGAACGACACCACCCGCATCGACGACGGCAGCACCTATGTGCTCGGCTGGACGAACCAGGCGAAGATTGATGCCCTACTGGATCAGGCGGGACGGGTCCATGGCGCCCAGCGCGAGATGGAGAAGAAGAAGAGCGGGCTGGGAGCCGTCTACGAGGACGCCATCAGCCGAGATAAGGTCCTCGACCGGCTGACGGCGATGCTGGACTACAGGGAGATCGACTGGCCGTCCGCAGTACGACGCATCACCGAGCTCACGGGTGAGAAGCAGCGCCTGCAAGCCGCCTCCAAAGACCTGGACGAACTCACCCGCAGCCTCGCCGAGATCGCCGACGAAATCACCGAACAGGAAGCAGCCTATGAGAAGGCCAGCCAGAGCTGGGGACGGGTCGGCGGCGAACGCGACGCCGCTGAACGCTCCCGCGACGAGGCCCGCGCCGTACTCGACGAACCTGCCGCCGACGCTGCACAGGCGCACTTTCCGGCCCTCGAACAGCGCTTGACCACAGCCCGCCTTGCGTGCCGGACCGCGAAGGAGTGCGCGCAGACCGAAACCTGGCTACGAGAGGAGATGACGGCGCACAAGGACCGCTGGGCCAAGGAGCAGACCCGGCTCACCCAGACGATCGCTGCCCAGATGAGCTCCTTCCACACTACCTATCAGGTCGAGACCAGCGAACTCGACGCCTCCGTCACCTCCGCCCCCGGATACCGCGCCCTGCACCAGCAGCTCGTCGCCGACGACCTGCCGCGCTTCCAGGACCAGTTCCGCACCTACCTGAAGACCAACGTGATCCGCGAAATCGCCGGATTCCACGCGCAGTTGAACATCTGGGCCGACGAGATCGGCGACCGCATCCACACCATCAACGAGTCGCTGGCCGGCATCGACTACCACCCAGGCCGCTACATCATGCTCAAGCCCGAGCAGACGCCCAACACCGAGATCCGTGAGTTCACCGCGGAACTGCGCGCCTGCACCGACGACGTCCTGTCCGGCGACGACTCCGACCTGTACTCCGAGGAGAAGTTCCACCAGGTCCAGCGCTTGATCGAACGCTTCAAGGGCCGCGAAGGCCACACGGACAGCGACCGCGGCTGGACCAAGCGCGTCACCGACGTGCGGTACTGGTTCGTCTTCAGCGCCAGCGAACGACGCCGCGAGGACGACTCCGAGTACGAGGTGTACTCCGACTCCGGTGGCAAGTCCGGCGGTCAGAAGGAAAAGCTCGCGTACACCATCCTGGCCGCCTCCCTTGCCTACCAGTTCAAGCTCGACACCACCAGCAGCAGGAGCCGTACCTTCCGCTTCGTGGTCATCGACGAAGCCTTCGGACGCGGCTCGGAGGAATCCGCCCGCTTTGCCCTGGACCTCTTCAAACGCCTGGGCCTGCAACTCCTCATCGTCACCCCGCTACAGAAGATCCACGTCATCGAGCCCTACGTCTCGGCCGTCGGCTTCGTCGATAATCCCAGCGGACACCATTCCCGCCTGCGCACCCTGACCATCTCCCAGTACCGCCAAGAACGCCTTGCCCACACCTTGGCCGGCCTGCAGCCCGCCGCAGGACAGGGAGACTGAGATGACGACTCATCAAGACCTCAACTGGACTACGCCGCAGGCCGTCCTCGAACGCCTCCGCAAACGCTGGAACACGGGGACCTACCTCACCCAACTCGCCGACGGGGCACGCTGGAAACCCGTCGAGATTCCGCTGCGCGGCCCGAAAGCCAGCGACATCACCCGCCACTATGACCAAGTCCTCGCCTGGACCGAATCGTGGGTGCCCAGCGCACACAGGCACTTGCGCATCGAATACCGCCGACTCGGCGGACGCCTCGCTGGCGTGAACAACATCCCCGACCGCGTCTGGATCGACGACCGCGACGGTCTCTGGCGCCTGCTCGGCGTCACCCCCACGGTCGCCCGCTACCAAACCCTGCTGACCTCTACCCAGGAATCACTGCCCGCGCTCATCGACTGGATGATCGCCCACCCCATGCAGGTCCTCCAGCGGGAAGCCGACTGGCTCCGCCTACAGGCCACGAGCCGCTGGATCACCGACTACCGTGGCCCAGCCGTCTACCTGCGCCAGCTCGACGTACCCGGCGTGGACACCAAGTTCATCGAACGCCACCGCGCCATCCTAACCACCCTGCTTGAGCAGTGCCTTCCCGACGACCGCATCGACGCCGAGGCCGCACGCACGGACTTCGCCGCCCGCTTCCGCTTCCTGCGCAAGCCCGCCTACCTGCGGTTCCGAATGCTCGGTGGCGAGTCGCTGGCGGGCTTCAACGAACTCACGGTCCGGGCGGATGAGTTCACCGCGCCGCCGCCCGGCATCACGACCGTGTATGTCGTCGAGAACGAAACCAACTACCTCGCCTTCCCTGGCCAGCCCCACAGCATCGTGATCCACGGCGGCGGCTACGCCGTCACCCAACTGTCCGCCCTGAACTGGCTGAACGGCATACGCCTCGTGTACTGGGGCGACCTGGACACTCATGGGTTCACCATCCTCGATCGGCTGCGTCGGGCCTTCCCGCACACGCAGTCCATCCTGATGAACCGGGACGTTCTCCTGGAGCACCGCGGCCAGTGGGTGAAGGAGGACGCCCCCACCCACCAGCCTCTCGGCACGCTTACTCCGGACGAGGTCGATGTCTACGACAGCCTCGTGGACGGCGAGTTCGGCCCCAACGTGCGACTCGAACAAGAACGCGTGCGGTTCCACCTGCTGGAAGATGCCCTCAACGAGCTCCGCTAGGCACCGCACACCATTAGCCAGCTTGTCGGTGCCGATGAAGGGGCAGGTTCATCGAGCCGCGGCGAGCAGTTCCTGGTGCCTGGCGAGGGCCGTAGCGCGAAGGAGAACACGGAACTCGTCGGTCACCGTCCCGCGGGTCTTCAGGGCATGGCAGTTCGGGCACAGAGCAATCATGGCCTTGGGAAGGTCCGCGCCCCCCTTGGCGTGATCGTCTATGTGATCCACTTCCAACAGGTAGGAGCCATTGCGGCTGAGTGCCGAGGTGTAGCGGGGGTCAGGGCAGCGGGGGTTCTCGCAGCCCCCTTGGCTGCGCTCGAGCACCGCATGGCGGGATGCGGCGATGCGGCTCAGCCGCTGACCACCTTGGGGCCGGTGGCGGTGGCTCTTGCCGTCCCGCACGGCGCGCTCCGCCCGGTCATTGAGCTCTGCGTAGCGCAGAGCCGGATCTGCCATGCGCCGCAGCAGTGCCACGGTCATCCGGCAGCGGTCGAGTGCATCGGCGGCCGGTTCCTCGGCTGGCAGTGTGAAGTGACCGGTGGCCGAGTTCCAGTCGCTGTCGAACTCGCCGCGGCGCAGACGCGCGCACTCCCAGCTGCTGCGGTTCAACTTCGTGAGTGTGGTAGCGGTGTCCGGCCACAGGGCACCGTAGGGGAGGCCGTCCCGTAGCCAGGCGTACTCAAGCCCCGCGTAGATCGCGGCGTACTGCAGGTTGCGTCCGTAGGTGACGACGCGCTTGCCCTGGATTCTGCGCAGCAGGGTGTCAGCTACCTCGTGGAAGCGGGGGGCGGCTTCGAGTTCCGCAGGGCCGACAGGGCCCAGTCGAAGCTGCTGCAGGAATGCCGTCTCCCATTCAGGGTTGATGAATTGATGCCATCTCTTGCGGCCGCCGCCCGAGGTGAGTGCTATCTCATAGGGCACGGCCCGTTCCAGGGGCGGGGTGGACGGAGCAGGTGACCCGATGGAGCTGACGGCCAGAATGACCGTATCGGGGTCGTCGAGGACATCCTGTGCCCAACGGATCGCAGCATGGCGGATGGTTTGGGCTTCGTGGGCATCAGGTGGCACCGAGAAGGGGACAGCTTGATCTGCACGATAGACAGGCGTAGGCGGATATACGGTCTCTTCCCATTCCGGCGTCGTGCGCCCGGCGCTCGTGGGCGCCCTGGGGACGGCAATCAGCTGCGGAGGCCCGAGTACGTAAGCGTCGGGACGGAACAAGTTCAATGCCCGCAGCCCTGCGGCCTTGAGCTGGCCGGCGGACTTCAACCCTCTCGGTAGCCGAGGGTAGCGCTGAAGCAGGCCCCTCAAGACGTCGTTCGGCTGTGCGTCCGGATTCTGGACGTAGACCGGCGCGCCGAACCCGGCGGGGGTGGCGCCGCACACCACATGTTGCTCACCCACGGGGCTGAACGAGACGGCATCAAACTCTACGAACATGTGCGGCTGCTGACTCCATGGCGACGGACGAGGACCTAGAGTGAATCTAACCTGACAGGCTCGTGGCCGAGCTGTTGCGGCCCGGTCAAGGTCCCCTTCAAATGAGGGTTGGCTCCGCGCCTGCGCCTGTGGTTCTCCGAACCAGAGCCCGTCTCATGGGGCGTTGGACAGCACCGCGCAGCCTGCGGGTGCGCCAACCACTCGACGAGGACCTCTGGTGACCAACCGGTTCGGCATGCCCGTCCTGCACAGCGACTTCCACAACCAGTGGAAAAGGGCGCTGGAAGTAGCAGACCCTCCCCAGGCACTCGCTTCCATGGCTTGAAGCACTCCTACGCGACTGCGCTCGGCACCTGCGGCAAGCACGATCCGAAACCGTGCAGGCGCTCTCCAGGCACGCCGAGTTCTCCGAGATCCGAGACACCTACGCCCATCCACCGCTCGCGATCGAAAGTGCCACAGTATCCGCGTTCAGCTTCGCTTTCGGCCACCCGTGCGAGACGGAGGAGCTCCCGACCGGTGCCGCACTCGGCTCTGTAAAAGGTGCTGAGGTCGGATAATTCAGGCCATTATTCGGTTGCCATATGGGCAGCCCAGGGTCCCCCCGGACACCCTGGTGCATGGAAACCGTGTCAGCGGAGGGGGCGCCATGGAGAACACGCCGAGTGGAGCCGAGGTACTGAAGCAGCTGTTACAGCCGGTCACGGTAGCCACCGACTCTAAGAGCGCCCTGGCCGGCAGCGTCGATGTTGCCGCTCACAGCGAAGACAGCAAGAAGCAAAGGGAACATGAGCGGAAGGCCGAGGAGGCCGAGAACGAAGGCAAGGCGCACAGGGAGATGCCGCCCCTGCTGCGGCGCAAACAAGGGCTTCAAGCCCTGCCTGATGCCGAGTTGCAGAGTTCAGTTCGGTTGCCGTACATCGGGCTGCTGCACCGTCTCGCGCGGGGCATGGCGCTCACTCGGCGTGGTGCGGCACGTGGACTCGCTGAGCACTGGGGCAGCCTGAAGTACATCCAGGCGCTACAGGCGGGGAAGGGATCGTTGCTGTGGCTGTCCTCGGAGGGGCGGCACATCGCCAGGCACTACAAAACGCTGCAGTCAGAGGAGCTGGGCCAGGCGTTCGCTCTCGTGCTGGCAGAGCACATCCTGCGCAACCGTTTCCCTGGCTACGGCGTGTCCATCGTTCATTCCGACACGGCCCTGCGGGCGGGCTGGGCACTGACCGCCTCCGAAAGAGACACGAAGGACGACAAGAGCGCCAGTGTCGGCTACCGCTACCGGCCTCACTTCCTGGCAGAAGTTTGGAAGCCGTCGCAGCCGTCCGTGATCATCCCGATCGCATGCAAGGGCAACCACAGCGGAGCCGGTGTTTCGCACGAGCAGCTGGCATCGTGCGCGGCACACGTCGACGGCCTGCACGTCGGGACGTGGAACCAAACACCTGGGTTGCTGTTCAGCACCGAGCTCCCTCTAGATGGGCCGGTCACCGTCACGGCAGCTGTAGTTCGTGAGGCGTGAGGTTTCTGTCATGCGATGACTACTGCTGTGACGTTGTTCCAGCGACGGTGGCAGTCGGCTGCGCGATGCTGATGTCGGCGGCGCCAGTGGGACCAGCGGAGCACGTGTGCGGGATCGGCGTCCTGGCGGGGGCGGGGCAGGGCGAAGGCCCTGATCAGGGCGAGGAGTTCGTGCGGGCTGACGGGCACCATGGCCAGGTCGTCGTCGGGATCGGCGGGGGTCGTGTGTCGCCGCTGCTGGAGGGCGCCGACGGCCAGGAGGGCGTAGGCGAGCACGCTCATCAGGCTCCAGCGGTGCCAGGAGGTCCAGCAGGTGACCTGGCCCTCGTCGAGGTGGGCCAGGCCCTTGGCCCCTTGGAAGTCCTCCTCGACGCGCCACCGGCGGCAGACCGCGCTGACCAGCACCGATATCGGTTGCGGGTCGAGGTGCCAGGTGCGGTAGAAGGAGAGGGAGCCGGTACGGCGGTGGCGGCGGATGAGAACCTGGCTGTGCCCGGCGGCCTGGCCGGACGGGGTGTCGTCGGGGTGCACGTCGATCATCGCCCAGTCGTAGAGCCGCTCACCCTTGGTGCCGTGGCCGGTCTTCAGCCGCATCCAGGCCCGCTTGGGCACCCGTTCCAGCAGCGCGGTGACCTTGCTCTTCCCGCCGCCTGGTGTGGTGACGTGGTGGCTGGTGGGCACGGTGATCGCATAGCCGTAGCCCAGGGAGCGGATGCGGCGGCGTAACTCGCGGCCGCCGTAGACCTCGTCGGCCGCCACCCACGCGGTGCGGATGCCCGAGGCGTGTGCTTCGGCAAGCATGGCGCCGGCCAGCTGCGGCTTGGTGGCGAACGCTGTCTCGTCGGGCACACCGGTCAGTTCACGGCGTTCGTCGTCGGCGGCCCATGCCTCGCCCAGGTAGAGGCGGCGGTCGATCAGCGCGTGTCCGTCGGCGCTCACGTAGGACAGGTGCACCGCGACCTGGCACAGTCCGATCCCGCCCAGGGCACCGGAGTACTGGCGGGCCGCGCCGACCGCGTCGAGGGAGGATTTCTCATCGCCCGTCTCGTCCACCACCAACATCACTTCTCGGTCGCCGAGTTGCTCCACCGTCCAGGCCGCGGCCGACCGGCGTATCGCCTCGGTATCGAAGCGGGCCCGGGAGAGGAAGTGCTGCAACACGTGCGGGCCGGTGTGGCCGATCGCCTCGGCCAGCGACCAGCAGTTCGCTGAGTCCTTGACCATCAGCAGCCCCTGAACCATGTTCCGGCAGGTCAACCGCGTCTCTCGGCGTGGGAAGCACCCCGCCACTCGGCCCATCAAAGCCTCGAAGGACTCGCCCCACCCGGCGTGTACTACCGTGGCCTGCGCGGCCACCGCTTCGTTTTCCGTCTTCACAAACGATCACGATGCAGGTGGCCGCACCTCTACCCGCCGGCACCCCACCCACCACGTTGACCAGTAGACGCCAACGGCGGTAGGTACAAAGGATGCGACTCGTGAAGTGGCTCGGTGGCGTGGTGTGGATCGGTTCCTGGTACCTGATGTACTTCGAGATCACCCGCTGGCACCACGTCAAGCCGTCGCTGGCGTTCAACTCGGACATAGCCCCGCGCGGACCTGCGAAGCCGTATGCGGGACTACGTCCGTGCCCTGCTCGGCCCGGTCGGCTGCAAGAACGGCTGACAACTGGCCGAATACGCTGGCCACCGCCCCCTCGATGGCCTGCAGCGGCTGCTCAACGGAGCCACCTGGAGTGCCGACGACATCCGCGACGACCCGCAGACACACGTCGCCGAGAAGCTCGGCGACGACGGGGTACTTATACCTTGACGACACCGGCTGGGCCCGGTGCCTGTTGCGGTAGTTCCCCTGGCCACCCGCGGCCCGCTCACCGGGCTCGTGCCCCAGATGATCAGTGAGCTCGCCCTCCAGCGCCGATTCCAGCACCCGCTTGGTCAGCTGTTGCAGGAGGCCGCCCTCCCCGGTGAGCTTCACGCCACCGGCCTGAGCCCGCGCAACCAACTCGGCGACCAACCGTCATCCACGGCGCTCGCCCCCCTCACAGCAGCCTTCCCGGCCCCTCGGTGTCACTCGTCACGTCAGTCATCAACTGCCGCTTCCAGCTCAAGAGTTACACCGCTCACCGTGCAGACCCCTCTGACGGCGTTGGCAAGAGGGCCGGAGGGCGTCACGCAAGACTTCCTCGACGGGCGCTCGGCCATCGCTCACACCTCCAGCACCAACCGCTCTCCTTCCGGTGCGCGTGAGACACAGGGCAGCATGGCGCCGGCCGCTCGTTCGGTGGCGGTGAGCCGGCGGTCACGGTGATCGACGTGGCCCTGGGCCACCCGTACCCGGCAGGTTCCGCAGAACCCCTGGCGGCAGGAGAAGGGCAGGTCCGGCAGGGCCTCCTGGAGAACATCCAGGGCGGAGCGGTCGTACGGCACTGGCAGAACCCGTCCGGTGTCGCCCAGTTGGAGTTCGAAGGGACGGCCGTCCGTGATGGGGGCCGGGGCGAAACGCTCGAAGTGCAGGGCTGACGCGCGGCTGTCACCGAACGCGCGCCGAACGCCGTCGATCATGGGCGCGGGCCCGCAGCAGTACACCGCCCCCGCCGCCGGGCTCAAGTTCAACAGATCGGCTGTTTCGGGCGCGCCGGACTCGTCGTCAGGTCGGATGGAGACCCGGTCAGGGGCTGCGGCTGCGAGTTCGGCCAGTTCTGCCGCGAAGGGCATCGAGCCGCGGCTGCGGCCGGTGTGCACGAGCCGCCACTCCAGCCCGCGGCGGGCGGCTTCCCGGGCCATCGGCAGGATGGGGGTGATGCCGATGCCGCCTGCGATGAGCAGGATGGATGCTTCGGCGGCGAAGGGGAAGGCGTTCCGGGGCCCGGTGATGGCGACCCGCATACCGTCTGTGAGGGCGTCGTGTACCTCGGCCGAACCGCCTTTGCCGTTGGCGATGCGGCGCACGGCGATGCGGTACCGGTACCGGTCGGCGGGGTCGCCGCACAGGGAGTACTGCCGCTTGCGGCCGGAGGGCAGGTGCAGTTCGATGTGGGCGCCGGGCTGCCAGGGCGGGAGTTTTGCCCCGTCGGGTGCTGTCAGCCGCAGGGAGACGACGTCCTCGGCCTCTTGGTGCTTGGTGGCGACCACCAGTTCCCGGATCACGGGCATCTCGGTGGCCGGCGGACGTCGGGGAGGAGCGCTGCGCCGCGCGAGGCGCGTGACCGCGTGGTCGCTGAAAGCCGCCAGCTTCTGCATGAAGGAGTCGTTGCGCGGCCTGCCGTACAGGTCCGGTGGCCGGGTGACGGGTGTGATGGTGTTCATGGGATGCCTTGCTGGTTGCCGGGTCACTGGGCAGCCGCTCGGGCGGCGGGGGACGCCGCCAGGTAGGCGACCGCCTGCTGGGTCGAGCCCTCTTGCGTCGGGTGGTAGCCGGGGCGGAAGTAGCGCAGCACCGAGCGGGCGAACGCGCCCGGCGGGGGCAACAGGTCCTTGTGGGCCGCGGTCAGGTAGTCGCGGAAGCGGACCTTGACCCGGTCGTCGAGTTCGGGGTCGGCGCTCATCAGGAAGCGGACTCCGCGGATCCATAGCCGGGTCAGCACCGGAGCGGTGACGAGCATGCCGACCACGCGGCGCCGGTAGCGGGGATCGAGGTGCACCAGCAGGTCGAACGCGACCGAGCGGTGTTCGACCTCTTCCGCGCCGTGCCAGCGGAACAGGTCGAGCATCGCGGGGTCCGCGCCGGCCTGGTCCAGGTGCCCGTTGCTGAGAATCCAGTGCCCCATGTACGCGGTGAAGTGCTCGAAGGCCGCGATGAGG
This sequence comes from Streptomyces sp. NPDC006602, assembly GCF_042870385.1. Classification (NCBI taxonomy): domain Bacteria; kingdom Bacillati; phylum Actinomycetota; class Actinomycetes; order Kitasatosporales; family Streptomycetaceae; genus Streptomyces; species Streptomyces sp. NPDC006602. The sequence goes on from NZ_JBIAHG010000019.1 coordinate 143,808, forward strand.
GCGAGTCGTTGGAGGAGGTGCGCGTGTGTGGCGGCCGGTGTCAGCTCCGGCCGGTCTCCGAGCACCCTTCGGAAGATCCATTCGGACTGCAGGGTGTACGGAGTCGGGTCCAGCCCCTTGGCGAGCAGGTGCTCCAGGACCTCCTGGTGCGCCTCGGCGTGCATCGCTTCCTGGCCGATGAAGCCGCGTACGTCCTCGCGCAGCCGGTCATCGGTGATCAGTGGCAGTGCCTGCTCGAAGGTGCGCACGAACCAGCGTTCGAGTTCGGGGAGCATGAGGTGGAGGACATCGAAGGTGTGGGTCGCGAAGGGCTCACCCGGCAGCCAGTGCAGCGGGGTGGTGCTCCAGTCGAAGGTGACGTCCCGGGGTTGCAGCACCAGGTCGTGGTGGTCGATGGGCTCGGACGGACTCTCCTGGTGGTCATGTGCGGCTCGGAACATGACAATTCCTCCTCCGTCAGCGGTCGGTGTGTGGGAAGGGGTGGTCAGGCAGACGTCCCGTACTGGTGGTCTGTTGGGCTGTCAGATCGGGTACGCGGTGTGGTCCGGAGTGTGAGTGCGGCGGGGGCCGTCCTCGATGCGGTTGGCGAATTCCGCGATCAGGGACGCGATCTCCTCGGGGTGGCTGAGCTGTACCCAGTGCCCGGCGTCGATCGGGCGCCGTTGTATCCGGCCCGTCCAGTGCTCCACTCCGTACGACAGCACCGGGGTGACGCAGAAGTCGCGGGTGGGGATGATGAGCTGTACCGGGACGGTGGTCGGCCGGTCCTGGGGACGTAGCAGGCGGGGCAGCATGTTGGCGCGGTACAGCGCGGTGCCGGATACAGCGTCGCGGGCCAGCGTCGGAGCGGGGTAGAGGGTGTGCCCGGGCACGCCTTGGGAGCCGGTGAGGAAGGCGCGCCAGCGGTGTCCCAGTGCTCTCCAGGTCAGGGCGGGCAGGAGCGGAAAGTGGAAGTAGGCGATGTACCAGGACCGTGCGGCCTGCCGCAGCATCTTCGGCAGGTCCGGATGCCGCGGCTGGAGGCGGGCACGGATCAGGTGGCCGACGTGGTCCAGGCAGGGTCCGGAGATGGAGGTGAACGAGGCGATCCGCCCGGCCAGGCGGGTGCCGGTGACCGACTCCCAGGAGTGGATCGATCCCCAGTCGTGTCCGACCAGGTGCACCGGGCGGTCGGGGCTCACGGTGTCGAGAACCGCCTCCAGGTCGGCTTCCAGGCGGGACATCCGGTAGGCGCGCAGACCCCTGGGCCGGTCGGAGGCACCGGCTCCCCGCACGTCGAAGGCGGTGACGTGGAAGCGGTCGGCCAGGTGCTCGGCGACCGGGCGCCACACGGCGCTGGTGTCCGGATAGCCGTGGACCAGCACCACCGCAGGAGCCGTGGACGCTCCCCATTGGTAGGCGGCCAACTCCACGTCGTCCGCATCGATCCGGCGGACGGCCGGGCCGGTCATCGGCCACCACCGGCAGGGGTCAGTTCGCCGTAGTTCAGACCGCCGTGGAAGAAGCTGGGCCGCACCGGCCAGTGCCGCTTGAAGGGGGCCAGCTCGGATGAGGGCAGGATCTGCAGCCAGCGCGGATCGCGCCGGCTGGGGTCGGCGAGGGTCTTCTCCTTGACCATGGAGTCGTACTGGTCGAGGGAGTCCTCCAGGGTGTTGGCGTTGGGCACCACCTCATGGCCGTAGAACGCGGCGTGGCGGCGCACCCCGGGGATGCGGGAGAGCTCGGGCTGCCAGTTGTCGGCCGAGATGCCGTTCTCGGAGGAGACCCACACCCCGTCGGGAGTGTTCAGCACCAGGGAGTGGTTGCCGTCCGTATGGCCGGGGGTCCACAACAGGCTGACGCCGACACCGAGTTCGACATCGCCGTCGAAAGCGGTGACGCGCTCGGGCGGTACCCCGTCCATGCCTCCGTCGACGTACCAAGCCCACTGCATCGGATGCGTCGATTCGAAGGTGCCCAGCTCCCTGCGGTGCACCAGCAGCCTGGCGCGGGGGAACAGCGCTTCGCGGGGCGCCCGTTCGCCGGGAATGGTGCTGGTACTTCCCATGATCATGCGCACGTCCTGGACGTGCAGGTGGTCGAAGCTGACGAAGTCCACGTCCTCGGGTCGCAGACCGCAGGAGGGCAGGACGGTGTTCGGGTCCTGGTAGAAGCGGGCGAAAACGTGCTCGGTGAGAAAGTCCCCCGCCAGTCGCTTGAGCTGGGCGTAGAACGGCGCTTGAGCCGTTCCGGCGGCGACGGTCGGCTCCCACACGAGTGTTTTCGGCTGACCGTCGAAGCCGTCGAACTGCACGACGAGCATCCGGTTGATGATGCTCACGAACGGGTTGACGGCGAGCGCGGCGCCGTGGAAGCCGAACCGGGTCGGGTACGGGGCGGCGGCGATGTCGAAACTGCGGACGGCGTGGATGCAGCCCTGCTGGATGAACCGCTCACGGTAGGTGGCCGCGGCGCTGCGCACGGCGCGCAGCCGGTCACCGCGGGGCCATACGTCGTGGACACCTTCGAATTCGGGGATGGGACGCGGAGCGGCAGCGTCCTGGGCCTCCTTGGTCTTCTTCGCGCTGGACGCCGGCTTGGGCGTGGTGGTCACGGGCTCATCCTTCGGGCAGGCGGGCGGTACGGGTGCGCTGCTCGTAGGCCGCGCGGACCGACCGGTCGGACAGGGCAGCGAGCTGGTTGGGGACGAGGAGGTGATGCAGGGCGTCGCGGGCACGGCCCGGCAGCACTGCGGCCAGCCGGGTCAGGGCGGCCACCTGACGGGGAACGAAGACCTCGAACCGCGGGCGCAGCACGACGTCGAGCACCGCGTCGGCCACCTGATCTGTCGTCAGGCGTGGGGTGCGGCCAGCCGCGGTGCCCACGGCCAGCTCGGTGTCCACGACGCCGGGCATCACCAGGGACACCTGCACGCCGGTGCCGCGCAGTTCGGTGCGGACGGCGGTGCTGTAGCCGTGGAGGGCGTGCTTCGTCGCCGCGTAGGTCGCCTCGCCTGCCGGGGCGACCTTGCTGGCGGCCGAGGCGATGTTCACCACGTGGCCGCGCCCGCGTTTCCGCATCTGCGGGATCACCAGTTTCATCCCCCGCAGTACGCCGTGGACGTTGACGTCGAACTGGCGCAGGGCGGCTTCCTCCGGTTCCTCCTCGAAGGGGCCCACCCACATGATTCCGGCGTTGTTGATCAGTACGTCGACCGGCCCCAGCTCGGTTTCGACGGTGCGCAGGAAGTCATCGAAGGAAGGTGTGTCGGTGACGTCGAGAGACAGCCCGAGCAGTCGGCCACCGGGACGCGCGCCGATGGCGCCGGCCGTCTCCCTGGCAAGCTCCGCGTCGAGATCGCCGATCGCCACGGCGGCTCCGGCCGCAGCGAGCCGGGCTGCGACAGCACGCCCGATCCCGCGGCCCGCCCCGGTGACCGCGATCACTCGGCCGGTCAGCGGTTGTGTGCGGGAGAGCCCCTGGCGGTCTCTTCGGCTGAACACGTACGGGTGTTTGGGCGGTGCTGCCACGGTCGAGCCCCTTCCTTGCCCTGAGCACGAGCGGACCGCTGAGCGGCAAGCGGCCCCCACACGCTTCTGACACGTTGACGTGTCAGATGAACTGACAAGCTAGAGTGTCAGTTCGGAGCACACCGGTGTCAACACCTCTGCGAAGGGGAGAAATGGCCGGCACACAGACCGCCGGGCGGCGCTACGGCGGACGTGAAGCGGCGCAACGACAGCAGGAGCGCCGCACCCGACTCATCCAGGCGGGCCTCGACCTGTTCGGCACGTCCGGATACGCGTCGGTCTCCGTCAAGCAGGTGTGCTCGCATGCCGGACTGACCCAGCGCTACTTCTACGAGTCGTTCCGCGACCGCGAAGACCTTCTCGCCGGGGTCTACAACGACCTGATCGCTACGATCAGCGCCGAAACCGCGCAGGCCGCAGCCGCTGCCGCACCCGATGTCGACGCCCAACTGCGCGCCGGTCTTGAGGTGTTCATCCGCACACTGGCCGGCGACGCCCGCATGGCCCGCCTGGTGCTCATCGAGGTCGTGGGCGCCAGCCCTCGCCTCGAAGTGCGTCGCCGTGAGGTCCTGCACGAATTCGCCGCAATGGTCGCCGCCGTCGTCGGGCCGCTCCCTGGCCCGGAAGCCTCCTCCAGCCGGCTCACCATGACCGCGATGAGCCTGGTCGGCGGAGTCAACGAACTCCTCGTGGACTGGACGCTCGGTCACCAGAACGCGACCGTCGAAGAGCTGCTCGACCTGTGCCACACCCTGTTCATCGCGGCCTACCGAGCCATCAGCGATCAGCCCTGATCACGCAGGCCCGGATTCCTTCAGGAGCTTTCCGCACCGGACGGCAGCCCACGCCCCCGTTCACCCCGCAAGCGGATCCTGCACGTATTCGAGCCCGTGGAACTGCAGGCGTGTGCGCCCGAATTCCGCGACTGCCGGTACCTGGCTGTGCAGATCTAGCTGAAGGATCAGAGTCACCCTACGAGCCAGGTGGCACACAGGATCAAGGGAGGGCTGACGGCCTTTTCCGTGCCGAGGCCGAACGGGGAGGGGTGAGTGATCCCGAGCTGCTGGCCCGACTGCCGATCCTGGTCTTGATGGCGCCAGTGCCCGCGCGGGGATCGGCGCCGACTGCACCTGACCGGGCTCATCGCGCCCACTGTGGCCGCCCTGCTCGATGGGGCAGGCATGCGCTGACGCATCGCCTTTCCGGGCAGGTTCGGTGACTGATGTGTTTCTCCGAGCTGATGCCGGTCTCAGGTAACCGGCACGGCCCGAGCCGCTTGATGCCCTGGCTCCCCGGTACGCGGGGCAAAGCCCGATGATCGTAAGGGAATTGATGAGCAGCCGGGCGCGGGGGAGGCTGTGGTCTTGTCGGCATTGGTGCCCAGCGGCAGGGCATGGTCATGGTGTCCGGGAACCTCATCCGGCTGGCCCGGACGCTCGCCGATCTGGTCATTGCCCCGCGCGTTGGCGGCTGCCACGACGGCGTACCCCTGCATCCGCATATGGAGCGCTTCGGGGTGTGCCGAGATCGGCCGCGTAACCGATCGCCATTGGGCTGCCCATGGCGCGGGAGGCCCGCTCGTACCCCTCATCCTTGCCTTTTGCCCAAGCTCTCGAACGCTGAGCAGGCGTCTTCCGTGCTCCGCGTCAAGGCGGCGGCGACGATCGCCTTCTCGCCCGGGAGGAGTCGGAAGAGGTACGGCTGCGTGACACCGACCCGCTTGGCAATCGCCTCGGCAGAGGTGCCGTAGCGGCCCTTGAGCGCGAACTCGCGATCGCAGCGCGGGGATGGCGCTCCCACATCTCTCATGCCTGCTCATCCGGTGCGTGCCGCCATGCCGGCGGGCGCCGTCAGCTCCACCTGAAGCCGGCCGGCGGCGCGGCCTGGGATCAGTTCCGTGCTTGAGCTTGCGCAATGTAAACCGATCGCTTTACAGTGAGGCCAAGGGGAAACCGGCCGGTTTCCCAGATGGCTTCGGGAGTGCATGATGACGACAAATCGGCCGGTTGCCCTGGTGACGGGCGCGTCCTCCGGCATCGGCAAGCAGACCGCGCTCGCGCTGGTCGCGGCGGGTTTCGAGGTGGCCGGCACGGGCCGCGACACCTCACGCGTCACCCCGCTGCGGGGGGTGACGTTCTTCGACCTCGACGTGGTCAGCGACAAGTCGGTGGCTGCCGTGGTCCAGCAGGTGATCGGCCGCTTCGGGCGGATCGACGTCCTGGTCAACAACGCCGGCATCGGCTCGATCGGCGCGGCCGAGGAAACCTCCCTCACGCAGGCCCAGGGCGTCTTCGACATCAACGTCTTCGGCGTCATGCGCATGGTGAAGGAGGTCCTGCCGCACATGCGTGCCCAGGGACGCGGACGCATCATCAACCTCTCGTCCGTACAGGGCTTCATCCCCGCCCCCTACATGGCCGTCTACGGCGCGTCCAAGCACGCGATCGAGGGCTACTCCCAGTCCCTGGACCACGAGGTCCGCCCGTACGGCGTCCGCTCGCTCCTCGTCGAACCCGCCTACACCAACACCGGATTCGAGGCCAACAGCGCCAAGCCCGACACCCCCCTGCAGACCTACGCCGACCAGCGGCACATCTTCGACCGCCTGATGACGGAGGCGATCAAGGCCGGCGACGACCCCGCCGTGGTCGCCAAGGCGATCGTCACGGCCGCCACCGACAAGAAGCCGAAACTGCGCTACGCCGCCGGCCCCACGGCCGGACGCGCACGCCTGCTCCGCTTCGCTCCCGCCTGGGTCCTGGACAAGCAGATCCGCAGCATGAACAAACTCACCGGCTGACCCCCGCCACCCGCGCATCCCGCCACCCACAAACCCGTTCGCGCCGTTGATACCGGGAGAGACCCGTGTCCGAGACCCTGCACTCCGCCGCCACTACCATCGCGCGCTGGCGCTCCGCCGAGGAACGCGGTGATGTCGAAGCCGCGGTCGCGTGCTTGAGCCCGGACGTCGTGCTCAGCTCGCCGCTCACCGACCAGTTCCCCTTCGAGGGATCTGACCAGCTGCGCGACTTCCTGACCGTGGTGTTCGCGGCGGTCAAGGACGTCCAGTACCACACCCAGACCGGCGAGGGCGACACGTACGCCCTGGTCTACCGGGCGCGGGTGGGTTCCCAGTCGTTCGAGGAGGTGCAGATGCTGCGGCTCGACGACCAAGCACGCATCACGGAGATCACGCTCTTCGGGCGTCCGATGCCGGCCCTCACCGCCCTGATGCACCTCGTGGGTCCGGCGCTCGCTCGCCAGCAGGGCCGCCGGGGCCTTGCGACGCTCATGAGCGTCAGCACCGTACCCATTCACGCGATGGTCTCCTCGGGGGACCGCAGCATGGTCGCGAAGACCCGCCCGGCAGCCCGGCGGACCTGAGAGCACCAGGTCCACCGGCCGTTTGACCCCGTTCCCCTTCCAGGAGTTGGCGGTAGCCGCAGGCGATGTCCTCGGCGGACAGCGCTCCTGGTGGCGGCCTCCACCAGCCACGGCAGTGTCCGTCCATTCCCACCACGCGCCGATGTGCTACGGCAACTCGTCGCGCTCTCCAGTGACTTGACCCAACAGGAGACGCTCTTATGAAACGACGTACGTTCCTTACGGCGACCACCGCGTCGCTGGCCGCCAGCCAACTCGCCGGACCCGCCTACGCCTCCGCATCCCCCTCCGGTTCAACAGCCGGTCACTACGAGGTCGTCGCCCGCTTCTGGGACGCGATGCCGACGGGTGTCACCGTCTCGTGCCACGGCCGCATCTTCGTCAACTTTCCCCGCTGGGGCGACGACGTCCCGTTCACCGTCGCCGAACTGCGGGACGGGAAGCCGGTGGCCTACCCCGACGCCGAGGTGAACCGCCAGGACGCCTCCGACCTGGCCGGGCACTTCCAGTCGGTGCAGAGCGTCGTCGTCGACGGGGCCGACCGGCTGTGGATCCTCGACACCGGAAGCCCGCTGTTCGCCGGGTCCTCCTACGGCGGCCCCAAGCTCGTGGCGGTCGACCTGCGCACCAACCGGATCGTACGGACGATCCTCTTCCCGCCCGAGGTGGTGCCGGCGAACAGCTACCCCAACGACGTGCGCCTCGACCTGCGGCGCGGCGCCCAGGGCACGGCGTTCATCACCGACTCGGGCGGCTCCAACGGCATCATCGTGGTCGACCTCGCCACCGGCCGCTCCTGGCGGAGACTGGCCGGACATCCCTCGACGCTCCCGGACCCGGACTTCCTTCCGGTCATCGATGGCCAGCCCTTCATGGTCCGCCCGCCGGGCGGCGAGCCCACGTACTACGAGACCGGCTCCGACGGCATCGCTCTCAGCGCCGACGGCACGCGCCTCTACTACTGCCCGCTGTCCAGCCGCCGACTGCACAGCGTGTCCACCGACGCCCTCGCCGACCCGGACGCCACGGACGCCGAGGTCGCGGCGACAGTCGAAAACCTCGGATTCAAGCCGATGGCCGACGGCCTGGAGAGCGACGACAAGGGACGGCTCTACGGCGGCGACCTGGAACACAACGCCATCTGGCGCAGAAACCCGAACGGCACCTACCGCACCCTCGCCCAGGGCACCGACCTGAACTGGATCGACACCCTGTCCGTCGCCTCGGACCGGCACCTGTACGCCACCGCAAACCAACTCGACCGGCTGGCGCCCTTCCACGAGGGCCAGGACCTGCGCCGCAAGCCCTACCTCCTGGTCCGCCTGCCGATCGACGCCGGGCCGGTCAGGCTCGTGTGACCTCTCCGGCTCGCGTCAGGCGGCCGCCTGGTCACTGTCCAGGTGCGCACCCCAGCAGTGCAGCGGTCGACCCTGCCCCGGGCGCTGCCCCGGGCGGGGTCCCCGTCGAGGCAGGGCTTGCCGGTGTAGTGCGCTGCAGGGCTTGCGCGACCTGAAGCGAGCCGCTCCCCTCACGGTTCGAAGCGACTCGATGACCAGGGGTGGCGTCGGCACGCGGCTTCGCGGCGCTGCCGGGAGATGGGCCAGCGCCTCGACTTGGAATCCGTAAACCGATCGGTTTGCCGATGGGTCTGAAACCGACCGGCTTCATCGGCTGGAGTCCCGGCAGGGTGCTGAATCGGCACCTCCGGTTCCGCGTCGCGGCCGTGTGCCGAGATCGAACATTCCGAGGGTCACCGGTCCGCAATGAAGCTGTCCGGCCTTCTCCGTCTATGAGTGTGTTGTCCGAGACCGGAGTAAGTCATGAGTGGGATTCACCCGTTCCGCGTCCTGCGTGCCAAACCCCTGTGGATCGCCAACGGCGTCATCACGGGCGTACTCGCGCTGCTGTTCACGGTGTTCTACGTCGGGGCCAACATCGATCCCGTCGATCACATGAAGAATCTGCCCGTCGGCCTGGTCAACGCCGACAAGGGGGCCGCTGTCGGTGGCGAGCAGGTCAACCTGGGGGCTCGGATCACCGAGTCGATCAGGAAGTCCACCGCGAGCGGGGGCAAGATCGACTGGAAGGTGATGGACGAGAAGGCGATGAAGGAGGAACTCGGCAAGGGCAAGCTGTACGGCGCGCTCGTCGTCCCCGCCGACTTCACCTCCGCCACCACCGCACTCACCGGCCCCGCGACCACCGGGACCCCGACCCGTCCGACGCTGACGGTGCTGACCAACCAGTCCGCCGGCAGTGTGGGCTCCAGCCTGGCCCGGACGGCGACGACGCAGGCGGCCGAAAGCGCCTCGCTCCAGGTGGGCAAGGAGCTCACGGCCCAGGGCGGGACCGGGCAGGCGAAGCTGCCCGCCGCGGCACGCGTCCTGCTGGCCGACCCTGCCGCCGTCACCGTCGAGGACGGCCATCCCCTCGATGCGCACAGCGGCCTGGGCCTGACAGCGTTCTACTACGCGCTCGTCCTGGTGGTCTGCGGCATGCTCTCCGCCAACGTCATCAGCGGCCAGGTGGACCACGCCCTGGGCTACACCCACAACGACATGGGCCCGTTGCGCCTGCACCGCCCGCTCATCCGGGCGACCCGGGTGCAGACCCTCGCCATCAGCAGCACCCTCATGGCCGGGCTGTCCCTGCTGATGGGGAGCCTGGTCATGGCGGGCGCGGTCGGCCTCATGGGAATGCAAGCCGCCCATCTGCCGCTGCTGTGGCTGTACTCGGTGTGCGCCATCGCCGTCTCCGGGATCGGTGCGCTCACCCTGCTCGCCGTCTTCGGCACGCCCGGCATGCTGGTGGTCACGCTGGTCTTCATCGGGATGGCGGTGCCGACGGCCAACGCCACCACGCCGCTTCAGGCGCTGCCCGGCTTCTACCGCTTCCTCGCGGAGTTCGAGCCGCTGCGTCAGATCACCGGCGGCATCCGCTCGATCCTCTACTACGACGCCCAGGCCGACGCCGGCCTGACCCGGGGCTGGGTCATGATGGCCGTCGGCCTCGCGGCAGCCGCCCTCTTCGGCTTCGGAGTGACCAGCTGGTACGACCGCAAGGGGCTGCACCGCATCCCCGCCGACACGGAGCCCGAGAAGACCGCTGCCCCGGCGTAGCGGAAGGCGGCTCACCCAGGACGGGGCCATTCAGCGGAGTGGCCCCGGTGTGCGTCGCCCCCGCGGGGACGAGAGGCGCGTGCACCATCAGGGCTCGGCGACGGTCTCTCCCCCAAGACCGTCGCCGAGCCTCTGAGCGGCCTTCAGACGTCCGCCCGACGGCAGGCGCCTCCCCCGACCCCGCATGGAAACCGATCGGTTTCCATTGCGTCCGATTGGAGTTGACCTCGCGGTATGACTACCAAAGTGAAGCAAAGCCCCCGGGAGCGGCTGCTGGAGGCAGCAGCCACGCTCACCTACCGCGACGGCGTCGGCATCGACATCAGCGTCCAGGCGCTGTGCAAGGCGGCGGGGGTGTCCAAGCGCTCCATGTATCAGCTGTTCGAGAGCAAGGACGAACTGCTGGCGGCGAGCCTGAAGGAGCGTGCCGCTGCCTTCGTGGCGAGGGCCCTGCCCCCGGCGGATGATGGCCGCTCCCCCCGCGAGCGGATCAGTTACGTCTTCGAGCGGGTGGAGTCGCAGGCGGGTGCGCCCGACTTCCAAGGCTGCCGGTACCTGGCTGTGCAGATCGAGCTCAAGGACCAGACCCACCCCGCGAGCCGGACGGCCCACCAGATCAAAGCGAACCTGACGGCCTTTTTCCGTTCCGAGGCCGAACGGGGTGGGGCGAGCAACCCCGACCTGCTGGCCCGGCAGCTCATCCTGGTCATCGACGGCGCCAGCGCCCGCGCGCGGATCGGCGCCGACCATCTGACCGGGATCATCGCACCCACGGTGACCACCCTGCTCGATGCGGCAGACATGCAGTGATCCACCCCGTCTTCGAGCAGGATCGGCCGACCGAAACGCTCTTTCGGGTTGATGCCCGACTCCGGCAGCCGGAGCAGCGCCCACGGCCTCACGTCCCCGCTTCCCCACCATCGACGGGAAGCTCGATGGCCATAAGAGTGCTGCCGATCATGCCGCAAGCAAAGAAGCCTGTGGTCGCGTGGACGTCGGCCCCCAGCGACAGGTGCACGGGTACCCCACCGCCTCATCCAGCCGGTCCGGACGAGCTCGCCCGTCTGGCCATCACCCTCTGCCTCAGCGGCCGCGACGACGCCGTATCCCTGCATCTGCATCACGAGCGTTTCGGAGCGCGCCGAGATCAGCCGCGCCTACGCGCCCGCCATGGCGCCCAGGGCCTGCTCGCTGCCCTTCACCGTCGACCGCGTGATGGCGGAGGCGATCAGGGACGGTGACGCCCCCGCCACCGTCGCCAAGGCGATCGTCGCGGCGGCCACCGGCGCCAAACCGAAGCCGCGCTACACCGCCGGCCCCACGGCCGGACGCGCGCGCATACTGCGCCGCGTCGCCCCCGCCCAGGTTTTCGACAAGCAGATCCGCAAGATGAACAAGCCGGCCGGCTGACACCTGCCCGCACTCAAGCACCCCGCAAGAACGAAAGAGGCGATGGAGCGGCACATGGCGGAGATCCAGATCGAGTTCAATGTTCCGGCAGAGATGCGTGACGGCAGGCTGCGCGCGGATGTCTACCGGCCCGGCGGTACGGGACCGTGGCCGGTGCTACTGAGCCGGCTGCCGCACGGCCAGCAGACGCCAATGATGGGCATCGCACTCGATCCTCTGCGGCCATCGGGGCACCGAGCGGTGCCCCTCCGCTCGGACTTACGGATGGAAACCGATCGGGTTTACGACGAGGGGGCCCGATCAGTTTTCGTCGCAGAGGCGAGCAAGTCCCGAACCCCCATCACTAGGAGTACGGACGGCTTTCCCGCGCGACATCGAAGGGCAGCACACGCAGATTCCCGCGACCTCAGCCTTCACCCGAGCGCCGGAAGTGCGTTCTTCATGGTCAGTTGAGGGACGCGACTGGCAGCCCAAAAACAGCGCTAACCGCTGCAGCCATTGGTCCCGCTCGCGTCGAAGATGCGGGGGGTGATCTTCAGCTGGGGGTCAGCTCGGGGCCGGCGGGATGGCCTGGTCGATCAGCATTTCCGCGACTTCATGGGCGTCACGGAAGGGCTGGGTGTCATTGAGTGAGGTGGACAGCGCGCGGGCTCCGTCGAACAGCAGCGCCAGGCGGCGGGCGAGGGTTTCCGGGTCGGGGGCGCCTGCTTCGGCGGCAAGCCCAGCCAGGCGGTGGGTGAATGCCTGTTTGTGCTGTTGGACCAGTTCCGCCACCTCGGGCATGGTGCCTGCACCCTCGACGACGGCGTTGTGGAACACGCATCCGCGATATACCGCGTCCGGGCTGGTCGGGGGTTCGCGGAACAAGGCGAGCAGGCGTTGCCGCGGATCGACGTCGTCGCGGGTCAGTTGCGCCACGGCGGGCACCGGCGGCTCGGCCCTGAAGCGTCCCAGATAGGCGGCGACGACGGCCTCCTTGCTGGGGAAGTGCTGGTACAGGGTGCGGCTGGACACGTGAGCCACCTCAGCGAGCCGGGCGACGCCGGTGGCGTGAATGCCGTCTCGTGAGAACAGTTCCGCCGCGGCGCGCAGGATGCGCTCCCGTGCGCCACGTCCACCCCGGTGGATCTTCTCGGTGCTGGTCACCACTCAAGTATAGCGGCCGCTTTACTTCGGGTCGGTCGTCGACTAGGGTCAAGTACCGCGATCGCTTTACTTTGGAGGCGGCATCATGCGGTACCTGACCTTCGGCCGCGGCAACGGCCTGCGCGTCTCGGAATACGCTCTGGGAACCGCAACCTTCGGCACCCGGTGGGGCGCCGGCAGCAAGCGGAGTGAGACGGCTCGGATCCTGGACCGGTTCGCTGACGCGGGCGGTACCTTCCTCGACACCGCCGAGAGCTATCAGGCCGGCGAGTCCGAAGAGATCCTCGGGGAGTTGCTGACCACCCGGCGCGACCAGTTCACCGTGGCCACGAAGTTCGGCGTCGGCATCAACCCCACCTCGGGCGTGCAAGGCACCGGCGACTCCCGTCGGAACATGATCCGGGCGGTCGAGGGCAGCCTGGCCCGGCTCCGCACCGACCGCATCGACCTGCTGTGGGTCCATTTCCCGGACCCGGTCACCCCGACGACGGAGATCGTGCGTGCACTGGACGATCTGGTGCGCTCCGGGAAGATCCTCTACGCCGGGCTGTCGAACTTCCCGGCCTGGCGCACCGCGCGGGCCGTCACCCTCGTCGAGGTGCGCGGCTGGGCCCCGATCGTGGGCGTGCAGGTTGAGTACAGCCTCGTCGAACGCTCCGCCGACCGGGAAATCCTGCCGATGGCCGCAGCGCTCGGCTTGGGCGCGACGTTCTGGTCACCGCTGGGCGGCGGGCTGCTGACCGGCAAGTATCGCCACCGGTCGGAGGGACGACTCACCACGCTGGGTCGACTGATCCACACCGAAGACACCGAACAGAAAAGCACCGTGCCCAACACCGTCCTGCGCATCGCCGACGACCTCGGCATCACCGCGGCGCAGGTCGCGATCGCGTGGCTACGGCACCGCGCGACAATCGCCACCACCGGACTCGTCCCGGTGATCGGCCCACGCACCGTGTCCCAATTGGACACCTACCTCGCCGCCCTCGACGTCGAACTCAGCCACGAGCAATACCAGCAACTGGACGAAGCCAGCCGGATCCCGCTCGGCCAACCCCACGAATCCGTAGCCGCCCGCACCCCGACCCTGCTCGGCGGCTCCGACATCGACTTCCGGCAACCGACCGTCCCCGTCGCCTGAAAGAAGAGCTCGGATGAAACGACGTACGTTCCTCGCAGCGGCGACCGCATCGATGGCCGCCACCCAACGCGCTCGACCCGCCTGTGCCGCCAGTTCAACCGCCGGGCCCTAGGTGTATTGACCCGCAGCGTTGTTCACACGGCTGATGGGTGGCTTGCCTCCGAGTGCGGTGTTCCACTTCGAGGGACCCGGCCTGCTGATTTCCTGGCCTCCGCGTTCACAGCGGTCGAGGACATCCGCCTCCACACCCAGACCGGCGAGGACAACGCGTACGCGGTGCTCCACAACGCGCGGGTAGGACCCAGCCGTTCGAGGAGGCGCAGCTGTTGCGACTCGACCACGAGGCACACATCAAGGAGATCACGCTCTTCGGGCGTCCGATGCCGGCCCTCACCGCGATGATGATCACCCTGGGGCCGGACCTCACTCTCCGGCAGGGCCGCCGTGGCCTCGCTGCGCGCCAGCGCCGCGCCGGCACACGCGCTGGTCACCTTCGGGGACCGCAGCGTGGTCCCGCCGCCCCGGCCGGGAGCCCGGCGGACCTGACAAGACCATGTGCGAGCACGGCCTCCAGCAATTCGATCTCGATGATCCAGCGGCGGATCTCTGACTCGCCGGGGCGATGACTCTGGCTCCGGAATCCTTCCCTTGAGTATGCAACCAGGAAAGTAGGAGAAAGATGTCGACACGCTCACGCGCAAATCACGGGAAGAAAGGTCTCATACGGCACAGGACTGGCCGTGTGGCCATCGCTGTCACCGCTCTAGCACTGTGCGCGTTGCTTCAAGGTTGTGCTGGCCCCGCGCGGTCAGCCACCGAGCTCCGGGCTGCTGCAGGCACGGCGGCAAGTGGGGCACCGTCGCCCCAGTCCGGTGTGACGACTCCCCGCGAAGGGGACGCCACTGTCGCTAACTACAAGTTCCGGGACGGCGAAACAATCGATCAGCTGAAACTCCATTACACCCTACTCGGCGAACCACATAAAAATCAGAAGGGCGTGGTCGATAACGCTATCTTGCTCCTTCACTGGACGGGCGCGAGCAGCAAGGCCCTGTTGACACCGGAGTTTCAACAGTCACTTTTCACGCCAGGGGCGCCATTTGATGTGACACGTTATCTGGTTATCATTCCCGACGCGATCGGGCACGGTCAGTCGAGCAAGCCAAGCGACGGACTCAGGAGCAGATTCCCTCACTATGGGTACGGCGACATGGTCGATCTCCAACACAAGCTCGTCACGGAGACACTCGGCATTTCGCATCTGCGCGCAGTCGTGGGGATGTCCATGGGCTGCATGAACGCCTGGCAGTGGGCAGAAGCTTACCCATCCGCGATGGACGGGATCATGCCAGTGGCGTGCTTCCCAGCGCCGATCAGCGGACGGAACCTGCTGTGGCGAAAAATCATCGTCGACCAAATAAAATCCGACCCAACCTGGAACGGCGGAAACTACCAACAACAGCCACCTGCGGCGGCGGCTGCTGCCAGCATTGCGCGCATGATGATCGACGGTGTCTCGCACCTGCAAGAAGAAGTCACCACACCCGGGCAGGCTGACCAGTTTATCCAGGCCGTCAAAGCGCAATCCTCCGGCGGTGACGCCAATGACCTCATCTACTCGTTGGAGGCGTCCCAAGATTTCAACGGCGAGCCTCACCTAGGGAATATAACGGCCAAGGTGTATGCAGTGAACTTTGCCGACGACGAATTCTACCGCGACAGCCTAGGTATCCTGCAGCGAGGCATGACCAAGGTGCAGCACGGAAGATACGTCGTACGCCCGACCACAGACGATTCAACGGGACACTTGTCGATGACACATCCAGCCCTGTGGAAAGACAAGGCGCAAACCTTCATGAAGTGGCTCAACGCCAACTGAGCCATGCTCCAAAACGGGCCAGCACCATCTCGATCAGCACAGCGAACGCACCGGCCGCCTCCAATGCCTTCGCCGCGGACACCAGCCCCTGCGCGTCCTCACCGTGCCTCTGCACCCGGTAGCCCAAGGCTGTGTTCGGACTGCGGGTGAACCCGATGTGCGCCATCACCGGGATCCCGGACCGGGTCAACTCACGAACTACAGCTGCCGTGACCGTCCATGCCCTGCATGCGCCGGGCGATGGTTCACGTCTCGATCTTCCGAGTGGAGCGCATGTCGCCCACGTGGACCTGGACCAAGTCCCGCGACAGGAGAATCACTTCCCCGGCATCGAACGCCCCACCCAGGGGGACCAGACGTTCGATCCTCTGCCCGGCTGCCAGGTCAGAGCAGAGCACTTCGCCTGGTTCCAGGAGACTCTGGCCCACACTGACGCTGCGAGCCTGATGGCATTCGCTGGCTCAGGGCTCGCCACCGCGCGACTGCTCACGAAGCGGCAGGGCAGCGAGTTCTTCAAGACATTTGAGCACCCCTCCGCCGGCAGCGTGCAGGACATCGCCCACACTCTGCTCGGTGACGAGTTTGCTGGAACAGACCACATCTTCCGTCTCAACGGAACTCACGTGGAGGCTTTCTCCGGCGTCCAGAAAGACCTCTTCGAGTACCTGGCGGAAGGAGGCGATGTCCAGAGCCCCCAGGTATCGCAGTGGCGCACGCAAACACACAATCGCAGGTCGTCATGGCCCCGTACCGGCTGGGACAGCGGCTGGGGTGGCCCGGTCAGCATTCATCAGGACGGCACTGTCCTGGCTATCCGACCGGTGAGCGTAACAAAGACAAACCGCTGACCCCTGAGCGGGCTGTACACGATCTTTAGGGCTCGTAGCGTGCGCCCGATCTCGTAATCCATCGTGCGACGCCCTCGAACGCGTTGAGTGCCCGCACGTCGTAAGGTCCGAAGAAGTTTTGGCAGTCATGGCCGAGCCGGTCGTACAGGGCGGCTGCTCCTCGGGTGTCGCCTGACCGACCTGTGAGCTCGGCGTGCTCTCCGCGTGCTTCGATCACCAACTGTGCGCTCGCTCCGTACCGGAGCTCCAGATCAAGGATGTAGCGGTCCAGGTCTCGGATCCGGGCGGAGAAGCCAGCATCGCGGTCACGAGAATCAGGTGGGTCTGCTCGTCTGATCTCGTCGTCCGCGGCTGCGATATCCAGGACACGCTGGGTTTTGCTCACAGCGTGAGCAACCGCTCCTGCGCTCTTCGGGCGCTGCGCCGGGTCCTTGGCCAGCAGTGTCTGGACGATGGAGTCCAACTGAGCGGGCACGCCGGGACGGTGGGCACTCGGAGGTGCCGGCGTATCGTCCCGATGCATCCTGCCCACGGTCATGGGGTCGTCATCAGCAGTACCGAAGGGTGGACGCCCTGTCAGCATCTCGTACAGGACGCACCCTGTGGAGTAAAGGTCACTGCGTCGACTGCCGGGCTCCCCGTCCCACCGCTCCGGTGCCATGTAGAGGGGGGTGCCAGCACTGGTGCGGGACTGAGTGAGGTCGGCGAGAGAGGCCAGTCCGAAGTCCACGATCTTCACGTCGCCTTGAAGCGTGATCATGATATTGCAGGGCTTGATGTCCTGGTGGATCACTTGCGCAGTGTGCGCTGCACTGAGGCCTTCGCAGATCTGACGCGTCCACCGTACGGTTCGTTCAAGGGGTAGGGGTGGCCCCGTCTTCAGGTATTCGGCTAGTGATTGTCCCTCGACGTACTCCATAGCGATGTAGAGCTCGCCATCGTGTTCACCGGCGTCATAGATGTGTGCGATGTTCGCGTGCATGGCCCTCGCCATGGCCACGCCCTCGCGTTTGACCCCTCGCGCTGTCGGCTGAGCAAACTCTGTGCGGGCTCCGGGCTGGATTACACGTCGCCCCGCGAGGATCTTGAGAGCCACGGTCCGGCCCAGATTGAGGTCTTCGGCTGTCCATACCTCACTCATAGCGCCGCTGCCGAGCCGTTGCTTCGGCCTGTAGCGGCCGTCGATCAGCTTGGAGGTGTCCACGCATGTTCCTTTTCTGTGCCCTCGGCAGGGTCGCGTGATCCGGTGGTCAGTTCGAGTCGGGATGCCCTCCCCAAGAGGTGAGGTCTGTCAGTCCTTCCATGGCCTCATGCCATTCCTCGAAGAAGTCCTTGCCTTGGGCGAGCGCCTTCGCCAAGGTCGCGACGGACTCGTTGCGCAACCGGTCACCCTGCTCGTGTACCTGCTTCCTCCGTAGCGGAACACCGCAGATTTCCCATACAACCCACGCGACCATGCCGAAGGCTAGGAGAGTGAAGAACCCTCGCCACGCTTCGTCAACAAACGGCACCACTATCAACCCACTGATGCCTCCCGTCACTAGCGCACCGCAGACGCGGGGCCATCTACGTACGACCGCCTCTGACTGGACCTGTGTCTGCCGCGTAATGTGCGCGGCAAGGTCACGAACGAGCGGGTCTGGATCCAGAAACAGCTCCGGGTCCGTCGAAACAGTGCAGGACCAGTCCGCAACACTCAGCGTGATGCGCTGGGGAAGATGCTGCCTGAACCGCCCCGGTTCGAATGGAGACTCGATTTCATGAAAGGATCGAGTCATGGCACGACCTTCCCGTTACCCGCTTGAGCTCCGCCGTCGTGCG
>NZ_JBIAHG010000020.1:0-159726 GCF_042870385.1 Streptomyces sp. NPDC006602
TTGACGGAGTTGATGACCGCGCGGCCACCGAGCTTCTCCAGCCCGGCCCGCAGGACCTCGACCTCGGTGGAGTCCAGCACGATCGGCAGCGTGGAGGCGGTCGCGAACCGGCCCGCCAGCTCCTCCATGTCCGCGACCCCGTCCCGGCCGACGTAGTCCACGCACAGATCGAGCATGTGCGCGCCCTCCCGGATCTGCTCGCGGGCCATCTCCACACAGTCGTCCCAGCGGCCCTCCAGCATGGCCTCCCGGAACTTCCTCGACCCGTTCGCGTTCGTCCGCTCCCCGATCGCCATGTACGCGGTGTCCTGCCGGAACGACACCGTCTGATAGAGGGAAGCCGCACCCGGCTCGGGGCGCGGATCACGCGCCGCCGGCGTCATGTCACGGACGCGCTCGACGACCTGGCGCAGATGCTCGGGGGTGGTGCCGCAGCAGCCACCGATCAGGGACAGGCCGTACTCCCGGACGAAGGTCTCCTGGGCGTCGGCCAGTTCCGGGGCCGTCAGCGGGTAGTGGGCGCCGTCCTTGGTGAGGACCGGGAGGCCCGCGTTCGGCATGCAGGACAGGGGGATGCGGGAGTTCCGCGACAGGTAACGCAGGTGCTCGCTCATCTCGGCCGGGCCGGTGGCGCAGTTGAGGCCGATCATGTCGATGCCGAGCGGCTCCAGCGCCGTCAGCGCGGCGCCGATCTCCGATCCCAGCAGCATCGTGCCGGTCGTCTCGACGGTCACCGAGACGACCAGCGGGCGGTCCTCGCCCAGGGCGTCGAGGGCGCGGCGGGCGCCCAGGACGGCGGCCTTGGTCTGGAGCAGGTCCTGCGTGGTCTCGACGAGCAGCGCGTCGGCGCCGCCCGCGATCATGCCCTCGGCGTTCTGCTGGTAGGCGTCGCGCAGAACCCGGTACGGGGCATGTCCCAGCGTCGGCAGCTTGGTGCCCGGCCCCATGGACCCCAGCACCCAGCGCTGCTGCCCGGTCGACGCGGTGAACTCGTCGGCGGTCTCGCGGGCGATGCGGGCACCCGCCTCGGACAGTTCGTACACGCGGTCGGCGATGTCGTACTCGCCGAGGGCTGCGTGGTTGGCGCCGAAGGTGTTGGTCTCGACGCAGTCGACGCCCACTGCGAAGTACGCCTCGTGGACGGAGCGCACGATGTCCGGGCGGGTCACGTTCAGGATCTCGTTGCAGCCCTCGAGCTGCTCGAAGTCCTCCAACGTGGGGTCCTGCGCCTGGAGCATGGTGCCCATCGCCCCGTCGGCCACCACCACACGGGAGGCGAGCGCGTCACGGAGGGCGGACACACGAGTCCGGCTGTCGGCGGAAGGGGTCGGTGGCACAGAGGCCATGAAAAGGGCTCCTTCGGGTGCGACGGCTGTCGGCTTAGCGGCCGGAGGACCGGCGTGCTCGATGCAACGGTACTCGCCACCCCTGTCGGTGTCGCCAAGGGAATCCGAGGCGATCAACGGCGGCTGATGCGCCTGAAGCTGATGAGGGTGAGGACGCCGAGTCCGACGAGGCTGCCGACGGCGCCGATCAGCTCTGCGGTCGTGTGCATGGAACCTCCAGCGGGCGGCCGTGGCCTGGAAACGGTCGGGGGTTAGTCATATAGACACGAGGATCTGGCGGCCTTCGGAATCCGCAGCCGGACCGTCCCCGATTTCACCCGGAGAGCAGACAGGGCGCAGAAGTGGGGTGGCGGGTGGGCGACCTTGCGTTCGAACGCCTACGATCCTCTGTTGTGTCCAAACTGACCGACGTGCCCAAACGGATCCTGATCGGGCGCGCACTGCGCAGTGATCGGCTCGGCGAAACGCTCCTGCCGAAGCGCATCGCACTGCCCGTCTTCGCCTCCGACCCGCTGTCCTCCGTGGCGTACGCGCCGGGAGAGGTGCTGCTGGTCCTTTCCATCGCGGGCGTGTCGGCGTACCACTTCAGCCCCTGGATCGCCCTCGCGGTGGTCGTGCTGATGTTCACGGTGGTCGCCTCCTACCGGCAGAACGTGCACGCGTACCCCAGCGGCGGCGGCGACTACGAGGTGGCCAACACCAACCTCGGCCCCAAGGCGGGCCTCACGGTCGCCAGCGCCCTGCTCGTCGACTACGTCCTCACCGTCGCCGTCTCCATCGCCTCCGGCATCGAGAACCTCGGCTCCGCGGTCCCCTTCGTGGTCGAGCACAAGGTGCTCTGCGCGATCGCCGTGATCGTGCTGCTGACGCTGATGAACCTGCGCGGGGTCAAGGAGTCGGGCTCGCTGTTCGCGATTCCGACGTACGTCTTCGTCGCCGGCGTCTTCATCATGATCGCGTGGGGTGCGTTCCGGGGGCTGGTCCTCGACGACACCATGCGGGCACCGACGGCGGGATACCAGATCAAGGCCGAGCACCAGGGCCTGGCGGGCTTCGCCCTCGTCTTCCTCCTGCTGCGCGCCTTCTCATCCGGCTGTGCCGCGCTCACCGGCGTGGAGGCGATCTCCAACGGCGTCCCGGCGTTCCGCAAGCCCAAGTCGAAGAACGCGGCGAGCACGCTCGCGGCGATGGGCCTGCTCGCCGTCACCATGTTCTGCGGCATCATCGCGCTGGCCGCGTTCACCAAGGTCCGGATGGCCGAGAACCCGGCCGTCGACCTGCTCCACAACGGCGTCGCCCTCGGCTCGGACTATGTGCAGAACCCGGTGATCTCCCAGGTCGCCGAGGCCGTCTTCGGCAAGGGCAGCTTCCTGTTCATCGTGCTCGCCGCGGCCACCGCGCTGGTGCTGTTCCTGGCCGCGAACACCGCCTACAACGGCTTCCCGCTGCTCGGCTCGATCCTCGCCCAGGACCGCTATCTGCCCCGCCAGCTGCACACCCGCGGCGACCGCCTCGCCTTCTCCAACGGCATCGTGCTGCTGGCCGGCGCGGCCGGGCTCCTTGTGTGGATCTACGGCGCCGACTCGACGCGGCTGATCCAGCTCTACATCGTCGGCGTGTTCGTGTCCTTCACGCTCAGCCAGACCGGCATGGTCCGCCACTGGAACCGTCACCTCGCCACGGAGAAGGACCAGGCCAAGCGCCGCCGCATGGTCCGCTCCCGCGCGATCAACACCTTCGGCGCCTTCTTCACGGGCCTGGTGCTGGTCGTCGTACTGGTCACCAAATTCACGCACGGCGCCTGGGTCGCACTGCTCGGCATGGTGATCTTCTACGCGACGATGACGGCCATTCGTAAGCACTACGACCGGGTGGCCGAGGAGATCGCGGCCCCCGAGGGCCCGAGCGACGACAGCGTACGACCGTCCCGGGTGCACTCGGTCGTGCTGATCTCGAAGATCCACCGGCCGACGCTGCGGGCACTGGCGTACGCCAAGCTGATGCGCTCGGACAGCCTGGAGGCGCTCAGCGTCAACGTCGACCCGGCGGAGACCAAGGCGCTGCGCGAGGAGTGGGAGCGGCGCGGGATCACCGTTCCGCTCAAGGTGCTCGACTCGCCGTACCGCGAGATCACGCGGCCGATCATCGAGTACGTCAAGGGCCTGCGCAAGGAGTCGCCGCGCGACGTGGTGTCCGTGATCATCCCCGAGTACGTGGTCGGCCACTGGTACGAGCAGTTGCTGCACAACCAGAGCGCGCTCAGGCTCAAGGGCCGGCTGCTGTTCACGCCCGGCGTCATGGTGACCTCGGTGCCCTACCAGTTGCAGTCCTCCGAGGTGGCGCGGAAGCGGGCCCGCAAGCGGCAGGAGTGGAACGCCCCGGGCTCGGTGCGGCGCGGTCCCGCCGAGGAGCGGGCGAAGGAGACGTCGACACCGACGTAGACTGGTGGGCTGTTGTTCCGCAGTCCCACCCCCTTACGCATCTGGAGTCACCCCGCCATGCAGGCAGAACCGAAGAAAACGCAGGCGGAGTCGCAGGCGCGGTCACTGGTGGGGGAGGAGTACGAGGTCGAGGTCGGCCCCGTCGCCCACGGCGGGCACTGCATCGCCCGTACCGACGAGGGCCAGGTGCTGTTCGTCCGGCACACGCTGCCCGGCGAGCGGGTCGTGGCCCGGGTGACCGACGGCGAGGAAGGTGCCCGGTTCCTGCGCGCGGACGCGGTTTCGGTCCTGTCCGCGTCCAAGGACCGCATCGAGGCGCCCTGCCCCTACGCCGGCCCCGGCCGCTGCGGCGGCTGCGACTGGCAGCACGCCAAGCCGGGCGCGCAGCGCCGCCTCAAGGGCGAGGTCGTCGCCGAGCAGCTGCAGCGGCTCGCCGGCCTCACGCCGGAGGAGGCGGGCTGGGACGGCACGGTGCTGCCTGCGGAGGGCGACAAGCTTCCGGCGGGCCAGGTGCCGCAGTGGCGCACGCGGGTGCAGTACGCGGTGACCCCGGACGGTCAGGCGGGCCTGCGCCGGCACCGCTCGCACGAGGTCGAGCCGATCGACCACTGCATGATCGCCGCCGAGGGCGTCAGCGAGCTGGGCATCGAGAAGCGCGACTGGACGGGCATGGAGTCCGTCGAGGCGATCGCGGCGACGGGTTCCCAGGACCGCCAGGTGATCCTGACGCCGCGACCGGGTGCCCGTCTGCCCCTGGTCGAGCTGGACAAGCCGGTCTCGGTGATGAGGGTCGAGGAGAAGGACGGCGGCGTCCACCGCGTCCACGGCCGCCCCTTCGTCCGCGAGCGTGCGGACGGCCGTACCCACCGCGTCGGCAGCGGAGGCTTCTGGCAGGTCCATCCGAAGGCCGCGGACACCCTCGTCACGGCCGTCATGCAGGGCCTGCTGCCCCGCAAGGGCGAGATGGCGCTGGACCTGTACTGCGGTGTGGGCCTGTTCGCGGGGGCGTTGGCCGACCGGCTCGGCGAGAAGGGCGCGGTCCTCGGCATCGAGTCCGGCAAGCGCGCGGTCGAGGACGCCCGGCACAACCTCGCCGACTTCGACCGCGTCCGCATCGAACAGGGCAAGGTCGAGACCGTGCTGCCGCGCACCGGCATCACCGAGGTCGACCTGGTCGTCCTCGACCCGCCGCGGGCGGGCGCCGGCCGCAAGACGGTCGCGCACATCGCGTCGCTCGACGCGCGGCGGATCGCCTACGTCGCCTGCGATCCGGCCGCGCTGGCGCGGGACCTGGGGTACTTCCGGGACGGGGGGTATCGGGTGCGGACGCTGCGGGTGTTCGATCTGTTTCCGATGACCCACCACGTGGAGTGCGTGGCGATCCTTGAACCGGTCGCAAAGGCCGCCTGAACTGCGGTTTTTCTTGTGCGCATTATGTGCGGTGTGGGCGTTACGGGCGATATCTTGACGCTCAAATAACGCTCGTGACGCTCATTTGACGCTCGTTCTGATGGGCCGTCAGGTGCCCTGTCGAGCAGGTCAGACGCTGTCGAGGTGGCGAGCATCGATGGGGCGCCGAGGGCAGGCGACGCTGAGCGCAGACCTGCCGAGACCTGCTGAGTCCTGCTGGTCAAATGTCCAGGAAGAGACCAGGCGGCCCTGTGGGCTGCTGTGATGGATGGATTTGAGCTCCTGACCTGGGTAAATGACCTTTCTGTCGGCGACGGTTGAAATGAGGGCCACGGACAGCGGATCAAATGAGGGCCGGTGGGCGGTCTCGTGATCATCCTGGGTTCAGCGGTGCTGGAGTCAGGAGGAAGCGAGGGTGATCCGGGAGCAGGCGCAGGTCGTCGTCGAGCGCAGCTGGGGCGACTACCAGGCTGGCGTTCTTGGTGACGTCATAGCCGCCCTGCCCGGTCTGCTGAGGACGGCCCAGGAACCGGAAGACCTTCCGCCTGGCGATCAGCGGCGACGCGGCCTCGCCGTCTCGGCTCGCACGCATCACCTGGCGGCAACCACCCTTGCCAAGGTCGGCGAGTCCGACTTGTCGTGGCTCGCGGCCGAGCGCGCCATGCGGGCCGCCGACGAATCCGAGGACCCGCTGTCGCTCGTCTCCGCCGCCCGCTCCGGTACGCACGCACTGCTGGCCAACGGGCGATACGAGGACGCCCTCGAACTGGGCGATACCGCCGCGGCCTGGCTCGCCAGTCAGGTTCGCGACGACGACCCGGCCGCCTTGAGCCTGCTTGGCATGATTCATCTGCGGGCTGCTGTGGCCGCTGCACGGCACCAGGATCGGCACACCGCCAACTCCCTGTTGGAGAAGGGGAAGCGGCTCGCCGACCGGCTCGGTTCCGACGAGAACCACTGGCAGATGTGCTTCGGTCCGACGAACGTCGAGCTGCACCGCCTGTCGATCGAGCTTGACCTCGAGAACATCCCGTACGTCGTCGAGCATGGCGGCATCGACGTTTCCCACATGCCGGCGGAACGCGCTGTGTCTCATCGCATCGACTACGCCCGCGGCCTCTGCCTCAGGGGTCGCGTCGACGAGTCCTTCAGGGAACTGCGGGAGGCCGAACGCACCTCACCCCAGCTCGTGCGGAACAATCCACGGGTACGCGAGACGCTTCGCGACCTGAGGAAGCAGTCCCCGGTCACGGGCGGCAGCTACTCGTCCGAGCTGCCGGCCATGGCCCAACGATGCAGGGCGGTGCAGTGAGCTCGATGCAGGGCAAGGTGCTGGGCGTCGTCGGATCGAGCGCCGGCGGGATCGAGGAACTGCGCACAGGGCTCGTCGTCCCGGCACTCGAACGGGGCTGGACGGTCGCGATCACGCTATCGATCAAATAAGCCGGTGTTGCATCCACTGGTTGAACCTGGTCAATACACATCCGTGAAGCTCACAACGCGACTTATAAGGGCGGGAGTTGAGGCATCCATGGGCTCGGTCGGGGACAGTTACGACAACGCCCTCGCGGAGAACCTGTGGATGATCATCAAGACGGAGTGCATCCGCGGCCGCGTCTTCGCCACCCGGGCCGAGGCGAATCTCGCGCTGTTCGAGTACATCGACGGCTTCTATCACTCCCGGCGCATCCAGAAGCGGCTCGGCTACCTCAGTCCGGTCGAGTTCGAGGAAAAGCACTACTCCGACCAGGCAACGGCCGAACGAACGAACCTGAAACCCCGTCAACCTGCCCTGACCAGCTGATCAGCACCTCCCGCACGCCGGGGGAACCTCAAACCGGTGAGGCAGCCGGGACCATCGAGCTCACAGTGGCGGAGGTTCGGCGACTCCTGGCAGCTTGTCGGCCCCGGTCCCCGCACCTGCGCGGACGTCGAGGCCGACACCACGCGGTGAGCTGGTCGAACTGGCGCCGACGACGCCAAGCAGTTGCCCGCCGCTGTCATTACCTGCGGCGTTGTCGCACGATCGAGGGGCGGCCACCGTAAAACCGCCCCTGACCACTCCACAGCCCGCTACACTCCAGCCGCCCAGCGAAACCCGCAGGTCAGACCGCAAAATCCTGCTGGAGTACTAGGCCCTGTCTGATAATTGATCTTGTAGCAGGTTGAGGTGAACTGACGGATGCGGCGTGGGAGCGAATACAACCGCTGCTCCCTGCAACGGATGGGCGGGGTCGGCCCTGGCGGGGTCATCGGCAGGTGATCGACGGGGTGTTGTGGCGGCTGCGGACCGGTGCTCCGTGGCGTGATCTGCCGGAGCGGTATGGGCCGTGGCAAACCGTCTATGAGCGGTTCGCCCGCTGGGAGTCGGACGGCACCTGGGCTGCCTTGCTGAAGCATGTCCACGTCCGTGACGAGGCGGTGGGCAGGGTGGAGTGGACGGTCTCGGTCGACTCCACCGTCAACCGTGCCCACCAGCACGCGGCCGGGGCCCGCAAAAAGCGGAGCCCGACGAGGACAAACTGGAAGATCCGCAACGCTCGGCGGCGCGGCAGGCCCTCGGCCGGTCCCGGGGCGGCCTGACCACCAAGGTTCATCTCGCCGTCGACGGACGGGGTCTGCCGTTGTCGATCGTCCTGACCCCCGGAAACGTCAACGACTCCACGGTGTTCGAGACGGTCATGGACGGCATTCGCGTTCCCCGGACCGGGCCGGGCAGGCCCAGACGCAGGCCCGACCGTGTCCTGGCCGATAAGGCGCACTCCTCACGGGTGATCCGGGCCGGCCTCAGACGCCGCGGGATCAAGGCCACCATCCCCGAACGCTCCGACCAGATCGACAACCGGCGGCGACGGGGCAGCCTCGGCGGACGCCGCCCCCCCTTCGACCCGGAGGCATACAAACACCGCAACGTCGTCGAACGTTGCTTCTCCCGGCTCAAACAGTTCCGGGCAGTTGCAACCCGGTTCGACAAGCTCGCCAGCCGTTACGAGGCAGGACTGCACCCGGGCTCGCTCATCCTGTGGCTCCGCAACTCAACAGCATGATCATTTGTCAGACACGGCCTAGCCGCCGATGGCCTCGCTACGGTGCTCGACGAAGCATTCCCCACAGCCACCGGCGCTCAGGCCATCTCGGACGCCACGGTTACTCTGGTCATCGACCGTGCCTCAGAGATCGCTGAACCGATACGCCGTG
This sequence comes from Streptomyces sp. NPDC006602, assembly GCF_042870385.1. Taxonomy (NCBI): domain Bacteria; kingdom Bacillati; phylum Actinomycetota; class Actinomycetes; order Kitasatosporales; family Streptomycetaceae; genus Streptomyces; species Streptomyces sp. NPDC006602. Next base: position 8,396 of record NZ_JBIAHG010000020.1, read on the forward strand.
CCCTGCACCAAGACCTGCTGGCTCCCGTTTCCGCTGGTCGTGGAGCGCGGCTTGTGCTGGTGGGGCGCAATGTGGCAGCACTGCGTGACATCCTGCCCAGCAGCGTGACTCCAGCTACGTACCAGATGGTGGGTTGGATCATGAGGAGCGGGTCGAACTGGTGGAAAAGGCAACTGCTGCTTCCGGAAGGCCGTGCCCGCCACAGTTGGCCCGCGCTGTCGTAGCGCCTCTCGAACAGAAGCTGGATGACGCGGCAGCCAACCACCTGCTGTTCTCCATGGCTCTGTCGCTCCTTGACGACCAGCCGGCTCCGAAAGGCAGAGCAGACCTCTACCTTGCCTTCATCGAACAGCTGGCCGCGCGAAACGGAGCAGCCGACATCTCAGCTGTGCGCATGGCGCTGGGCATCGTCTTCGCCCGCCTGCTGAATGACGGTCGCCGCTACGCAGACGTCTACGAATGGCACCACCTGCTCAGCCAGGCCGCATCCGCCCTTCAAAGCGTGGGATTGGCAACTGATACATCAGCCGTCCATGAAGCAGCCCGTCGCTGCGGGCTGATCACGCACTGGGATGGGACCAGACAGTGGCCGCCATGCACGACTCGTTCGCGGACTACCTCGCCGGAGCAGCACACGCAGGCGGCGCCGAACCTCTTCTTCCCGGGCGGCTCGTCGCCGGTGACGACCAGCGCATGCTGTTCTGTGCAGAAATCGGGGGCGTGAGCGAGGAAGCTGCAAGGCTCGTGGCCCGCGATCTGCCTTTCACCACAGTGGCGTTGTCCCGCTACGACCGCAGACCGCTCGGCCACGAAGCACCCACCGAGGTGACCTCACTGCTGCGCTGTCTGTCCTCAGCACAAGATCCATCCGTCGTATTGAGTCGGCTGAAGGACGGGAGAGTGCTGGCAGTACACCCTCCCAGCGCGGGATCAGGATGGATCGACGAGGCATCTGCCTCGAACTCGCCCAGACCTGTCCAGCGGCTGTCGTGGGCCAGAACACTGGCCCCTGGGCATCGCGACGAGAATGTGGCGCCAGGAACTCATCGCCTGCCTCAACCAGCGCACGACTCCCCACCGCGCCCAGCGCGTGAACTGCCTCTCACTTACCGCTCTCGCCTGCGAGCCTGCCTTAGAGTGACGACCTGAGCGTCAGAGTGACCGCCTACGCGTCAGAGTGACCGCCTACGCGTCAGAGTGACCACCTATGCGTGCGAATGACCACCTACGCGTCGGTAGCCGCTGGACAGTGCAAAGCTCAGTCGCCCGGGAGCCCCTCTGTGAGAAACCGTGAAACCGGAGTGAATGCGCAAGTATCCGAAGCCTCACGGCTCGCTGTCTATATGGAGCTGCGGGAGCGCGGAGGTTCCGATCCGGAAGAGCTGACGGACAGTTTCGGATTGTCACGTGCCGAAGCGCGCGCGACGTGGGCTTCCCTGCGGCGCCTTGGATTGGTGAGCTGGCCGGCAAGGGAAGGCGATCGCGTCGTACCGGTGGATCCGGAATTCGCGCTGATGCGCATGCTCCGGCAGCAGCAGGACATGGCGCAGCGCAGCCTGGAGGAGTCCCTGCGGATGCACGAGGCGATGGAGTCGCTGCTGGAGGTGTACCTCCCGGGAACCGGCTTCTCCCACTCGCGCGTCGAGGTCACCGCCACCAACAGCGTCGATGAGATGGTGCAAGTGCTGCACGACGTCACCGACTCGGCGCGCTCCACCCTGCGCACCGCCTACGCGGAGAGCAGCCTTCCGACCTGGCTGCGCCGCAGGCTCGGGCCGCTCCGGCAGCAAATGTTCGACAGGGGTATCCAGATCCGTTCCGTCCGGTTGCGTCGCGACTCGATGTCGCCCGGCACCTACGACTCGTTCAGCAGTCTGGTGGCCGCAGGCGTGGATCTGCGGCTCGCCTCGGTCATCCCGCTCAACATGGTGATCATTGACTCCGACTACGCCGTGCTGCCCGCGGCTGAGGGCGAGTCACGCAGCTCCCAGCTCACGATCCGCGGGGCGCCGCTGGTGAACGCGTTCTCCGCGGTGTTCGAGCACACCTGGCGCGAAGCGCCCCCGCTCGCCCCGGAGGGTGAACGCTCCCCGTCCGACCTCTCGAACGAACAGCGCACGCTGGTGCAGTTGCTGGCCGACGGCATGAAGGACGAGGCCATCGCGCGCACCCTCGGGGTCTCGCCGCGCACCGCCAGCCGGCTGATCGCCGACCTGATGCAACGGCTCGGCGTCACCAGCCGCTTCGCGGCGGGCGCCCGCGCCGCCCAGTACGGCCTGCTCGCCCCCGTCTGCCCCAGCCACCTCACCTCGATCCCGGAACCCGAGCCCGAGCCGGCCCCCGCCCTCGGCGGTTGACGCGGCGCGGGCCTCACTGACACTCCTTGCTCCGGTGGCGGACCTGCCCAGTTCCTCGAAGTCCGCCACCGCGGGCATGGCATCGTCGGGGGACTCCGCACGCCATCCCGGAGAAGAAGGACCAGGCCCGCCACCGCGTGGCTCGTCCGGTGGCCGCCCGCCCGGCTTCGACCATGCCGCGTGCAAACGCCGGAAGGAAGTTGAACGCACCATAGACAAGCGCAAGGGCTTCCGGGCGGTGGGTGAGGTCGACTCGGGGCGCCCTGCCGATGTCTCCATCGGTGGGTTTCCCCGAGCCGCCTCCCGAACCCGGCGTGCCCGTCTCCGGGCACCGGGCTCTCCGCAAGTCCAGTTTCGGGGTGTTCTGTTCTTCATGCCGTAATGGGCCACGGGGTCGGGATGAGTGTCCCCCGGTATCGGTATCTGGTCGTGCTTAACTTTGCCGGGTTCAACAAATCCGCTTCCTCCGTGACAGGCCACCAGCCACCGCCGTAATAACGTCGGCGGAGCTGCTTCCAAGTGATCCCGGGATGCTTGCGCCGGATCCACCGTGTCACCCTCATCCACCGCGAGCGTGCTGGACGCACAAAACTCGGCACCCTCGGCCTCCTCCTCGCGGTCTGGGTCACCGCGGCCAGCGTCTCCGACCATGCCGGCGGCATCCACCTGCTCTCGCACATCGCCAAGGCCCACCCCCGAATCACCAAGGCCTGGGCCGACACCGGCTATCGAGCCAAGGCCATCGACCACGACGCCATCCTCGGCATTGACGTCGAGGTCACCCGCCGCGCCCCGGGCCAGAAGGGTTTCAAGGGCATCCCGCGTCGGTGCGTCGTCGAGCGGACCTTCGGCTGGCTCATGAACCACCGCCGCCTCGCGCGACTACGAAACCCACCCGCACCGCTCCAAAGCGATGATCCGCCTCGCGATGATCGACCTGATGAGCCGCAGGCTCACACGAGAGTCGACTCCGAACTGGAAGGACTCATAGCCAGAGCGCGAGAAACAGACTCGGCCGGCCCGACAAGTCCACGCGGCCATACGCGAGGATGCGGGTCAGCCCCTCACACGAGAGCGAGACCAGCGGTGACTGAACCGGCCCCGGTGAACCTGATCGATCTGGGAGACGCGGATGGCAACCGCTGCGTCGTCCGCGTGACCGGCCGCTACCAGCCCGGAGTGCTGACCGGCCACGACATCCTGAGCGCCGATGTCCTGGTCTCGGCGAGCTTTGTCGATGCCAGACTTGAGCTCTGCCTTTTGCAGCAGGACCTCGACACCTGGCAGCGCGAATTGACTCAGGTCGCACCGGGCAAAGGCGCAACTATCGGTGGCGATCGCGGGCTGAGTCTCGACTTCTTCATGCACGAGGACCGCACGTTGTCGTTGACGGTCCAGGACCCCGACCGCATGAGCCTCGTGTTGGGGATCGGACCACAGGAGAGCTGGATCCAAGACCACCACCAGCGACTTGACCACGTTCGAGAAACCTGGCCCAGTGAAGTCGTGGAGACGGCTCCCATGGCCTACGAGTGGAGCTCCAACCGCAGGAGCTAAGCCACGAGGCATGCCCCCTAACGTAAGCAAAACCGACTGCTTCTCAAACACTCCTGCCGGGATAAAACGCTCTTTTAACGCCCCCAGTGCCCGGCGGGCCCACCACCAGTCGGGCGACGCCTACCTGCTGCGCAGCGACCTCACCGCGCACCGCGTCACCCCCCTCGCCCGGTCCGGCGCCCGCCGCACCGTCGTGAACTTCGCCTGCACCGCCCACGATCACCACAGCCCGGCCACCGACTCCGCGCAACGCCTGTACCGCTGACCGACGGTTTCGGCCTCTTCCTGCCGTGCGGTCAGAAGCCGCGGAGGCCGGCGCGCCCGAAGGTTGATGCCGCGCCCGCGGTAGAACTTGCCGATTTCGACGCCGCCTGTCCGGAGCCCTTGTCTCAGCGAAGCGACATCTTGCTCTGGACGTTCGTGATCTTGGAGACGTTCTCCAGCACCTCGTAGAGCTCCGCGGTGGTCCTGGCGAGGTGCTGGATTTGAGCCGTTGCCGGCGCCAGTTCGGAGGTCAGCTCCTGGTTGCGCCGACGGGGCTTCGCGTTCCTGCTGACGAGCCTGTCGTGCTCACTGGGCCCGGGAGCAGGAACGGAGGGGGTGGATCGAAGGATGCCGGGTTCACGAACGATGTCGGGGAGGCGGCGGCGGAACGTGGTGGTGCTCAGGCCGAGCTGACGAACCAGATCCCGGACGCTGGGTTGGGTGTTGGTCTGCCGACAGGTCTCGATCAGCTCCGCCTTTCGCTTGCGGACCAGGGCTTCGGGCAGGTCCGCGGAGATCACCGGTCTGTCTCGGACCAACGAGCTCCGTTGCTCCACGCTGGAAACTCGCCGACATCCTTGCCTGACTCGCGAGTTCGTCGATCTCGGCACGACATCAGCGACGCAGATCACTGCGTGCCCGGGTGTGCCGCCGCCGAGAGGGGCTGTACTCTCGTACCGGCTCAATAAGTTACCGTTCAGTAATGGCCGGGCCGGACGCCCGCCTGTCCTCGCGGGAGCCCACTCGGAGGTTCACACATCTGCGTCCCTCAGCCCCACCGGGACCGGTTCGAGGAGTCCCCATGCAACTCGCCGCGATCGTCGTTTCGCTGACACTCAGCGCGATCGGCATTGCGTTGTTCGTGCGCGCCTTTGTGCATTTCTTCCGCTTCTTCCGGCTGGGTGCGCCGTTGCCGGAGAACGCGAATCGTCTGGACAACCCGTGGCAGCGGAGCGTGACGCTGGTCAAGGAGTTCCTGGGCCATACGCGGATGATGCAGTGGGGACTGGTGGGCTTTGCCCACTGGTTCGTCGCGCTGGGCTTCTACACGCTGTTCCTGACGATCCTCAACGCGTATGGGCAGTTGTTCCAGCCGGACTGGAAGCTGCCGGTCGTCGGTGGCTGGCTGCCGTACGAGATGTACATCGAGTTCATCGGTACCGGCACCACGGTCGGCATCATGATCATGTTCGTGATCCGGCAGCTGAGCCTACCGACCCGGCCGGGCCGCAAGTCCCGCTTCGCGGGATCGAACCGGGCCCACGCCTACTTCGTCGACAGCGTCATCTTCCTCATCGGTCTCTCGGTGATGACGCTGCGCGGCCTGGAAGGCGTACTGCACCACGCGGACTACGGCCCGGACAACTACGTGTCCTACGGCCTGACCCTCCTCTTCGAGGGCGTCAGCCACGCCAATGTGGAGACCCTGGTCTACTTCTTCGCCATGCTCAAGCTGAGCGCGTCCTTCATCTGGATGATCACGGTCAGTCTGAACCTCGACATGAGCATCGCCTGGCACCGCATGCTCGGCTTCCCCAACATCTGGTTCAAGCGGGAATCCTCCGGCCGCACGGCCCTGGGTGCGCTTCAGCCGATGACCTCGGGCGGTAAGCCGATCAACTTCGAGGACCCGGGTGAGGATGACGTCTTCGGTGTCTCCCAGGTCGAGCAGTTCTCCTGGAAGGGCCTGCTGGACTTCTCCACGTGTACGGAGTGCGGGCGTTGCCAGTCGCAGTGCCCGGCGTGGAACACGGGCAAGCCGCTGTCCCCGAAGCTCCTGATCATGTCGCTGCGCGACCACGCGCACGCCAAGGCGCCGTACCTCCTCGCGGGCGGCGGCAAGGACATGGAGGGCAACGAGAAGGCTTCCGCCGAGCAGCTGAAGGACGTCCCCGCGTCCGCCCTCGCCGAGGCCGAGCGCCCGCTGATCGGCACGCTTGAAGAGAACGGTGTCATCGACCCCGACGTCCTGTGGTCCTGCACCAGCTGCGGTGCGTGCGTCGAGCAGTGCCCGGTCGACATCGAGCACATCGACCACATCGTCGACATGCGCCGCTACCAGGTGATGATCGAGAGCGCGTTCCCGTCCGAGGCGGGCACGATGCTCAAGAACCTGGAGAAGAAGGGCAACCCCTGGGGGCTGGCCAAGAAGCAGCGCCTGGAGTGGACCAAGGAGGTCGACTTCGAGATCCCGGTCGTCGGCCGTGACATCGAGGACCTGTCCGAGGTCGACTACCTGTACTGGGTCGGCTGCGCCGGCGCCCTCGAAGACCGCGCCAAGAAGACCACCAAGGCCTTCGCGGAGCTGCTGCACATCGCGGGCGTCAAGTTCGCGATCATGGGCGGCGACGAGAAGTGCACCGGCGACTCGGCCCGCCGCCTCGGCAACGAGCCCCTGTTCCAGGAACTCGGCATGGAGAACGTGGCCTCGCTGAACATGGCGTTCGGCGAGGAGATGGACGACGAGGGCAACACCACCCCCCACTCCAGGAAACCGAAGTCGGCCAAGAAGATCGTCTCCACCTGCCCCCACTGCTTCAACACGATCGCCAACGAGTACCCGCAGCTCGGCGGCGACTACGAAGTCATCCACCACACGCAGCTGCTCCAACACCTCATCGACGAGGGCAAGTTGCTGCCGGTGACGCCGGTCGACGGGCTCATCACCTACCACGACCCGTGCTACCTGGGCCGCCACAACAAGGTCTACACGCCCCCGCGCGAGATCATGTCCGCCGTCCCGGGCCTGCGTCAGCAGGAGATGCACCGCCACAAGGAACGCGGCTTCTGCTGCGGCGCCGGTGGCGCGCGGATGTGGATGGAGGAGCGGATCGGCAAGCGCATCAACAACGAGCGCGTGGACGAGGCTCTGTCGCTCAACCCCGACATCGTCTCCACCGCCTGCCCGTTCTGCCTCGTCATGCTGACCGACTCGGTCAACGGCAAGAAGAACGACGGCCAGGCCAAGGAGTCCGTCCAGGTCGTCGACGTCGCCCAACTGCTCCTCGACTCGGTGAAGACGCCGGCCGAGCCCGCGGGCGAGGCCGAGACCGAGGACGCGCCAGAGCCCGAACCCGCCACATAGCGGGCCGCCGGGGCGCCCCGTTCCAAGAGACAGGGCCGGGACCGCAACTTGCGGTTCCGGCCCTGTCTTTGTGTCTTGTCACTGATCTGCGTGTCGTGCCCTATGTGGCGGCACCCCGCCTGTGCTTACACGTCGAAGTCCAGCCGTACGTGGTCCGACGCCGGACGGGCCTGGCACGGCAGCGTGTAGCCGGCGTCCTGTTCCTCCTGGGTGAGTGCGTAGCGTCGGGCGAGTTCGACCTTGCCGTCGACCACTCGCGCCCGGCACGAGCCGCACAGACCGTCGCGGCACGAGTACGGAGTCTCCGGCCGGTACCGCAGTACTGCCGCGAGGAGCGAGGGGTCTTGTGGGGTCATCTCGGCTTCGGTGCTGCGGCCGTGCAGCCTGGCCGTGATCCGGGCCCCGCCACCGTCGCCCGCAGCCGTGTCTTGGCGGACCGTCCGGTCCTGCGCGTCCGGGTCCGTCGTGAACAGTTCCCGGCGTACGCGGGACGGGGCGGCGCCCAGCTCCCGCAGGACCTCGTCCACCGATTCCACCAGGCCCCACGGACCGCAGAGGTAGAAGTGCGTGCGGGCATCGCCCGGTGCGGCGCCGAGCCCGGTCAGCAGGCACGGCAGCTTCGCGGCGTCGATGCGGCCGGACAGTACCTCCGACTCGCGTTCCTCTCCGGACAGCACGTGCAGGGCGAAGAACCGGCCTGTGTGGCGGTCCTTGAGGTCCGCCACCTCCTCGGCGAGGAGGGTCGAGCGCGCCGTGCGGTTGGCGCAGACGAGCGAGACCTTGCACTGCGGGTCGTCGCGCAGTGCGGAGTCCGCCATGCTCAGCAGCGGGGTGATCCCGCTGCCGCCGCCGATCAGTACGTGGTGCGCTCCGGGCCGGTCCGCGAGCGTGAAACTGCCTTTGGGCGGGCTGGCTTCGAGGGTGTCGCCCACGGTGAGCCGCGTGAGGGCGTACTCACCGAAGCCGCCCGGTCCTAGCTGTTTGACGACGATGCGCAGCGTCCCCGGCATCGCAGAGACGGGTGGTCGGCAGATCGAGTAGCTGCGCCGGATCTCCCGCCCCGCACCCGCGCTGCCGAGATGGTGGCGTACGGCGATGTGCTGGCCGGGACGGTGGGTGAAGGTGGCGGCCAACCCGTCGGGGACCCCGAGGGTGATGGCCACGGCGGTTTCGGTGAGCCGGTCAATACGGCGCACCGGCAGCGCGTGGAAACCGGGCCCGGGCGGGACCGGCTCCGGCGGCCGGTGCCGGTCGGGGCTCTGCGTTCGCTCCATGAGGGTACGGACAGCTCCGTCTCGTGGTGTCATATCGCCTTCATGTGGCCGAAGGTCTCCCGGCAGGAAAGGCACACCAGCAGGGACTGGCAGCGTGTCACCCCGAACGGGCTCTGCGGCCGGGTGGCCGTCGAGCCGCAGTGGGGGCAGGCGACGCCGGTACCGAGCCGCAGGTCCAGCTGCGCGGTCCGGCTGCCCGGTGGTGAGATGCCGTTCTCGGCGAGCTTGCGCCGACCGGCTGTCGTGATCCAGTCGGTGGTCCAGGCAGGTGCGAGGACGGTTCTGACCCGCCCGTCCGGATGCCCGCAGCGGGTGAGTTCGGCCCGGATCTCTGCCACGATGGTGTCCATTGCGGGGCAGCCGGTGTAGGTGGGCGTGACGGTGACCTCCACCGTCCCGTCAGGGCCCGTCGTCACATGACGCACCACACCCAGCTCCCCGAGGGTGATCAACGGCAGCTCCGGGTCCGACACCGCGCCGACTCGCTCCCGTACCTGCTCGGGAGCCAGCCGTTCGCGTCCTGCCGTCACCAGGTGCCTCCGGGGTACTGCCGGTGCACCGCCTGGAGTTCGGCCACCAGCGGCCCGAACCCCTCGGTGTGCAGGCCGTCCCGGCCGCCGCGGGCGTGCCAGGTGGCCTTGGGCAGGGTCAGCCCGGCCCGGGCGAGAACGCCGCCGACGGCCGCGTCCCACTCTGCCCGCAGACCCGCCGGGTCCACGGCGACACCGTCCGCCGCCAGCCGTGCGGTCACGGCGTCCGTCACGAACAGCTCGGCGGTGTACGGCCAGACCTGTTCCAGGCCCGCCTGCATCCGGCGGTGGCTCTCCTCGGTTCCGGTGCCGAGCCGGACCGTCCACTGCTCGGCGTGCACGCAGTGGTAGGCGGACTCTTGGACGGCCTTGCCGGCGAACGCGGCGAGTGCCGGGTCCGCGGATTCGGTGAGTGCGGTGTACAGCAGCCTGGTGTGGTGTGTGAAGCAGAGTTGGCGCGCGAGGGTGAGCGCATAGTCCCCGTTGGGGATCTCCGCGAGCAGCACATTGCGGAACTGCCGCTCGGTGCGGGTGAACGCGAGGGTGTCCTCGTCACCGTGTCCGGTCAGCTCGGCGGAGTACGCGAGCAGGGTGCGGGCATGGCCGAGGAGGTCCAGCGCGATGTTCGACAGTGCCAGGTCCTCCTCGATGGAGGGCGCCCTGGTCACCCAGGCGGAGATCCGCTGGCAGAGGATCAGAGCGTCGTCGCCCAGAGCGAGGGCGTACTGCGCAGTGTTACTTTCCAGCGCGGCGGTGTCGCGCAGCGCGGTCAAGGCATCAGTGGCCATGGTCGCTTCCACCCGCCGGGGCCGCGTACTGCTCGGAGAGCCGGTACGGCTTGCCCGTGCCGTTGCTGAACAGCGGCTCCTTCTCGTCCGGCGCGGTGGCCCGGATGTCCGAGGAGCGGACCACCCAGATCGACGACGGTTCCCCGCGCCGCGTGTACAGATCGCGTGCGTTGGCCATCGCCAGGTCGGCGTCGGCGCCGAGCACCGAGCCGACGTGCTGGTGCCCCAGGCCGCGGCGGGTTCTGACGAAGACCTCCCACGGCGTCTCGGCCCTCGTGCACGTGCTCATTACGGCGTCCCCCTGCCCTGGTCGGTGGCCGGTGCGGTGTGGCCATGGGCCCCCTCGTGCGTGTCCCCCTGCGCCGCGGCCGTGCCATCGGTCTGCTCGGCCTGCGCTGCCTGTTCCGCGCGCCGGGAGGCCGCGACTGCGGCCTCCCGTACCCAGGCGCCGTCCTCGTGCGCGGCGACCCGGTGTGCGAGGCGCTGACGCGCGCACTGGGAGTCGTCCGAGAGCACCTCGCGGTACTGGTCCCAGCTGACGGGCGTGAAGTCGTAATGCCCGTGTTCGGGGTTCCAGGCGATGGCCGGGTCGGGCAGGCTCAGGCCCAGCTCCTCGGCCTGCGGCACGCAGATGTCGACGAACCGCTGGCGCAGCTCGTCGTTGGGGTGCCGCTTGATGCCCCAGGCGATGGCCCGCTTGGTGTGCGCCGCCCCGAAGGCGGCGGCGCGGTCCTTGCCCGCCGGGGTGTCCGGCGGGCCGAACATCAGCGCAACGGCGGGCAGCCACCAGCGGTTCACCGCGTCCTGTGCCATCTGCCGCTGCTCGGGCGTGCCCTGGCACAGCGCGCGCAGGGAATCGAAGCCCTGGCGTACGTGGAAGGTCTCCTCCTGGCAAATGCGCAGCATCGCGCGGGCATACGGCCCGTAGGACGTGCGGCACAGCGGCACCTGGTTGATGACGGCGGCGCCGTCCGTCAGCCAGGCGATGGCCCCAGTGTCCGCCCAGGTGAGCGCCGGGTGGTTGAACGTGCCCGCGTAGCGCTGGCTGCCGCTGTGCAGGGCATCGAGCAGCTCGGCGCGGCTGACGCCGAGGGTCTGCGCCGCCGCGTAGAGGTAGAGCCCGTGCCCCGCCTCGTCCTGCACCTTTGCAAGGAGTATGGCTTTGCGGCGCAGCGAGGGGGCGCGGGCGATCCAGGTGCCCTCCGGCTGCATGCCGATGATCTCCGAGTGGGCGTGCTGGCCGATCTGCCGTACGAGCATGCGCCGGTAGCCGTCCGGCATCCAGTCGTGCGGCTCGACCCGTTCGTCGTTGCGGAGCAGCTCCTCGAAGCGCTCCTCCAGGCGTTCGGCGAGCGCGGTGTCAGCGGTCAAGTCAGGCCTCCCGTCCGGTGCCGACGGACTCACGCCCGGCGCCTGCGGCCGCAGGCGCGGCCTGCTCGTCCCGCTCGTTCAGTCCGCTCAAAAAGCGTGCATGGAACCGGCGCAGCGGACCCGGCGCCCACCAGTTGGCTTTGCCAAACAGCGCCATCAGCGACGGCACCAGGAGTGCGCGTACGAGGGTGGCGTCGATGATGACTGAGACGGCCGTGCCGAAGCCGAGCTGCTTGATGAAGATCAGGCGGGACAGCACCAGCGCACCCATCGGGATGCAGAAGAGCACCGCGGCCAGCGTGACCGTGCGGCCCACCTTCTCCAGACCGATGGCAATGGCCTCGCGGTCCGGCAGACCGTGGTCCACGCCCTCCTTGATGCGGGAGAACAGGAAGACCGTGTAGTCGGTGGACATCGCCAGGGCCACCGCCAGCAGGATGATGAGCATCGTCGGCTGGAGCGCGCCCTGGCCGCTGAAGTCGAAAACACCCTCCAGGTTGCCGTCCTGGAAGACGAAGATGAGCAGGCCGAGGGTGCTGGCGAGGGTGAGCAGGTTGGTGATGACCGCCTTCAGCGGGAGCACCACCGAGCCGGTCATCGCGAAGAGGATGAGCAGCGTGGTGAGCGACATCAGGGCGATGCTCAACGGCAGATGGTCGCCGAGGCTGCTCATCATCGCGTCGTAGAGCGCGGTGTTGCCGGTGGTCACCGTAGGGTACGGGGCGTCCACACCCTGGACCGCATCCAGGGTGTCCTGGGCCTCAAGCGACAACGGTGCGTCCTTGAGAGCCAGTTGGGTCTCCCACATCCCGTCGCCGATCGGGCGGGGCAGCGTCACGGCGGCGACACCGTCGAGCCCTGCGAGCTGCTCACGGTAGGCGGTGAGCTTGGTACCCGCGTCCCCCGGTGCCTCGGAGACGAGGTGGACCGGCGACTGGAGCGAGCCGGGGAAGTCCTTCTCCAGGGTCGCGTACACCCGGCCCGCGTCGGAGTCCGCGGGCATCGAGGCGGAGTCGATGCCGGTGAACTTGGTGCCGAAGGCGGGCAGTGCGAGGACCACGAGCACCGCGCTCGCGGCCACCGCGGCGCTCACCGGGCGGCGCATCACGCCGTGCGAGAAGCGATACCAGCGACCGCCGGACTCGTGGCCCGGGTTCTGCTCCTGCGTGCGCTGCCAGCGCTTGGGCGCCCACTTGTTGATGCGCCCGCCCAGCGCGGTGAGCAGCGCCGGCAGCCCGAGCAGCGCGAAGATCAGCGCACCGACGGAGGTGGCGATACCGGCGATGCCCATCGTGTAGAGGAACCGCTGGGGGAAGACGAGCAGCGAGGCCAGCGCCACGGCGACGGTCAGGCCGCTGAACAGGACGGTGCGGCCGGCCGTGCGCATGGTCCGGCCGACGGCCTCGAGGGCGTCGTGGCCGGCCCGCAGCTCCTCACGGAAGCGGGAGATGATCAGCAGGCTGAAGTCGATGGACAGGCCGATGCCGAGCGCCATCACCAGGTTGAGGGCGAAGATCGAGAGGTCGAGCACGGTCATCACCGTGCCGAGCACGCCCAGCGCCACGGCGATGGAGACGAGGGCGCCGCCCAGCGGGATCAGCGCCGCGATCACGCCGCGGAAGATGAAGAGCAGCAGGATCAGCAGGATCGGGAAGGCCAGCGCCTCGGCCTTGCCGAGGTCCTCGCTGGAGATCGCGCTGGCCTCGACGTTCGAAACGGTCGGGCCGCCGAGGGTGACGCTGTCGCGCAGCTGCTTATCGGCCTCGAGGGTGTCCTGGGTCTCCGTGACGGCCTTGGTGACGGCGCCGCCCGGCGCGAACCCCTTGACGGAGGCGACGAAGTAGGTGCTCCGGCCGTCCTTCCGTACCATCGCGGGGTTCTTGGCCGAGACGAAGTCCGCGACATCCGTGACCTCCGGCCGCTTCTTGATCAGGTCGACCGCGCGCCGCAACTGCGCCGGCCGCTCGGCGGCCTGGGGGTCGACGGGCTCGTCCAGCTCGACGAGGACGACATAGCCCTGTTCGAGGTTGGCTCCGGTGGCCTTCTCCACGTCATCGAGGACCTGGACGGCGGCCGACTCCGAGTCGTCGTAGTCGTCCACGCCCATAGTCATGGACTTCATCTGAGATCCGCCGCCAGTCAGACAGACGAGCGCGAGAAGTCCGACCGTCCAGAGCAGACGCCGCGGCCCCTTCTCCAGCAGGTGCAACAGCCTTTCAAACACTTCGCAAACTCCCTTTCGCGGGGGTGGCGTGACAGGGCTGAGGGCGTGACACCCCCGTGGGTGATGAGGTCGAGGACCGACCGCGCAATCCACGGCAGGGCTATGGGGTACGCCACACCGTCTTTTCCGACGGGTGAGGGATTGCCGGGGCGGTGTGCCGGACTCTCTTGTTGTGCGTGCCGCTTCGGCGCGCAGCCCCGTGCCGCTCCCACACCGCCCAAGCGCCCCGCTGCGCGCTTGCGGCCCTTGTCTGCCCCGCCCACCAGGAAGGACCGCGCCACCATGTCTTCTGACGTCCGCACACGCGCTGCCGCGCCGCCCCCGGAAGGGGACGACGGTGCGGACCCCGCGCTGCGGCCCTGGCTGTCGGCCCTGCGCGAGCTCGTGCCGATGCCGGGCCGGTTCCGGGAGCTGCGGGTGGGCCGGGACGAGGCGCGGGCCCTGCTCGGCTGCAAGGACGACCTCCTCGACCGGCTCGCGGCGGGCGGCCTCGCCCACCAGGGTTCCGGCGCCGGACTCCGCTTCGACTACCACGACTTGGCGAACACGGCCCTCTACTCCGGTGCCACCACCAGCGTTCCACTGGCCGGGCAGCGGATGATGCTCCGGTTCGCCTCGGGCACCCCCGACACCTGGACCCCGCCGCGCCACTGGACGCTGGACTGGCGACTGCGCTGCCGCGAACCCCAGTGCCCCGGCGGCACCTGGCGGATCGCGCTGCCCACGCCCGAGGTGTTCGGCGGCAGCATCGACGCGCTGGAGTGCGAGCAGCCTGCTGTGCGCGAGGACGGCGAACTCGTCGTGCAGAACGCCGCGGCGCTGCGCCTGACCGGCCGGGTCACCACCTCCGGGTGGCGCGCCCCGCTGCTCTCGGCCACGGCCCGGCGCCACTTCGACGCGCTGGTGGGCGAGTTGCGCAACGGCCCCTACCGCTTCCAGTGGATGCACCCGCGGCTGCGCACCGACCCGGCCGAGACGAAACGGCTAGGGATCATGGACTGCACGGTCTGCTCCCTGGAACTCCAGCGCAGGGCGGAGGCGGACGGGCTCATCACCCGTACCCGCCGCGGCCGCTACCTGGGGGTCCTCGACGCCGAGCACGCCTGGTGCGAAGTACGCGACGACGACGGCGTGTTCAAGCCCGTCGACCCGGTCTTCGCGGTCCTCTCCGAGCGGCACCGGTCGCCCCACGAGGAGTTCTCAGATTTCTGCGCCGGCTCCGTCCCGAGCCGGTTTCTGCCCTGGTCCGTGCCGGCCGGCGGTGCGCTGGCCGTGCACGACTGCCCCGTCGGCGACGGGTCCTGGGACAACACATTCAGTGGCACCACAACGAAAGGCAACGCATGAGCACCGTACGGGAGATGCTCGTCGAACTGACCGGCATGACGGAGTTCGGCGGCGAGATCACCGACGACGCCAACCTCAGTGCGAGCGGCGTCGACTCGGGTGACCTGGTCCGCCTGGTCCTGCTCATCGAGGAGCGCACCGGCGTGGAGGTCACCGCGGAGGACATGGACGGCCTGTCCTCCATCTCCGACTACGAGCGCATGATCGCCGCGCGCCGTACGGCAGAGGGCGCCGCCTGATGTGGCTCAGCCAGCTCCTGCACCGCAACCAGCAGTGCTTCGGGCACCGCACGGCGCTGATCGACTCCGAACGCTCTGTGACCTGGTCCGAGTTGGAAGAGCGGACGACAAGGCTCGCCCGCGGTCTCGCGGCACGCGGCGTCTCCATGGGTGACCGGGTCGCCCTCCTTTCCGTGGACCGCATCGAGGTCATCGAGTCGTACTTCGCGTTGGCCAAGCTCGGCGCACTGTTCGTGCCGCTGAATCACAGCCTCACGGCGACCGAGGTGACCGGCATGGTGCGGCGCACCGGAGTCAGCGTGATCCTCGGTGAGGCCGCGCTGCTGGAGCGCCACCCCGGACTGCCAGTGCGGCTGCGCCTCGCGGTGGACGGCCCGGAGTACGCAGAGCTAACCGCCCCACAGGCCCAGGGCACCGGCGCTGCGCAGGACGCGGAGGACGCAGACGCCTTCCGGCTCCCGGACGTGGCCGACAGCGACCTCGCCGCGATCCTGCACACCTCAGCCACCACCGGGCAGGCCAAGGGCGTCACCGTCGACCACGCCTCGTTCCGCGGCATCTCGCTCGGCTGGCTCGCCGCGGCGGCGCCGGCCGACGACATGGTGCTGGTCAACTGCTGCCCGCTCTACCACGGCAGCATGACGGTCACCCTCACCTACATGGCGGCGGGCGCCACCGTCGTGGTGCTGCCGGGCTTCACGCCGCAGCGGGCGCTCGCGGCGATGGAGCGGCACCGTGCCACGCACGTCTGGCTCGTCCCGCAGATGCTCCGCTTCCTGCTGCAGAGCAAGGGCATGGCGAGCACCGACCTCGGCTCCCTGCGCGAGGTGATGTACGGGGCCGCGCCGATGCCCGCCGAGCTGCACGCCGAGGCCGCCAAGCGGCTCGACTGCGGCTTCCGGCAGGTGTACGGCATGACCGAGGTGGGCGGCCCGTTCGCCACCCTCGGCCCGCACGACCACCTCGCCGTCGGCACCGACGCCCCGCTGCCCGCGGGACGGGTCATCCCCGGCATGTCGGTACGGGTTCTCGACGAGGCGGGCGAAGAACTGCCGCGCGGCACCGTCGGCGAGGTCACCGTACGCGGCCCCGGACTGATGCGCGGTTACTGGAACAACCCGGCCGCCACCGCGGAGATCACCGTCGACGGCTGGATACGCACCGGTGACCTCGGTCTCCTCGACGAAACGGGGCTCATCCACCTCGTCGACCGGCGCAAGGACCTGATCCTGCGCGCCGGACAGAACGTCTACCCCGCCGAGATCGAGCGCGCGCTGCTCACGCACCCGCTGGTGCGCGACGCGGCCGTGGTCGGTGTCCCGGATGCCGACTACGGCGAGGTGCCGAAGGCGTACGTCGTCACCGGCCCCGCCGAGGCGGAAGACACCAAGGCCGACGGCGCACCGACCGTCACCCGGGCCGAGCTGATGGCCCACCTCGCCGAGCGCCTCGCGCCGTACAAACGCCCCCGGCATCTGGAGTTCATCGACCAGGTGCCCCGTAGCCCCGCCGGAAAGATCCTCAAAAGGCTGCTGCGCACCTGAGCCGGAAGGAAGACCATGACCAGCGCACCGACGCTCGACCTGCGCTATACCGCGGAGCGCACGCTCCGCGTCTCGGACGACACCGAGCTCTACTACGAGATCCAGGGAGACGAGGGCCCGCACCTCACCCTGGTGAACAACTTCTTCATCATCGCGCCGATGTGGCGCAACTTCACCGCCGAACTGGCCAAGCGGAACCGGGTCCTCACCTACGACCTGCGCAACCAGGGCGCCTCCTCGGTCTCCCCGGACATGACCTGGGACGACCACGTCGAGGACCTGCGGCTGCTGCTCGACGGCCTCGGTATCGAGCGTACCCACCTGCTCGGCACCTCCGCCTCCGGCTTCATCTGCCGGGACTTCGCTGCCCGTTACCCGGAGCGCGTGGACGGGCTGATCCTCACCGGCCCGTCCTGCACGCCCTCGGACGGCATCCGGCGCCGGGCCACCGAGCGCGCCTGCATCAACTCCCTTGAGCTGGGCGGCACGCAGGCCCTCTGGGACCACCTGTACTCGGTCGTCTTCAGCGAGGCGGCGATGCGCGAGATGGGTGCCACCGGCTACCTCGGACTGCGGTCGGCGTTCACGGCCATCCACCCGCCGGACCCGATGCTCACCAACCTCAAGTGCGCCACCCAGGTCACCGACGGGCCGGAACTCCTTGCCGCCATCAAGCAGCCGACGCTGCTACTTCTCGGTGACAAGGACGATATGTGGAACGAGAAGCTCGGCGCGGAGGCCGGGCGGCTCATCGAGGACTCCGAGGTCGAGTGGATGCACGACGTCGGCCACCTCCCGTACATGGAGGACGGCGACGGCTTCCAGGCCCGGGTCCAAAGCTTCCTCGACTCGCTCCTGGCCCGCGAGACGGCCGTGGCCCCGCAGACCGGTGACGGCCAGGCCGCGGGCTCAGCCGGCGGCCCCGCCGCCGAGGACGCGGCCGGGGGCGACGCTGCCGCACCGGCCGTCGCCTCCGAGGGCGACGACGCGCTGCTCGCCGCACTCTGCACGCTACTGCGCGAGGTCGTCGCCGACCGGGCCGACCTGCCCGGGACGGGCCTCGCCGAGACCTCTTTGAACAGCATCGGTCTGGAGTCCTGGGCATTCACCCTGCTCCTGGGCCGGATCGAGGAGGAGCTGTCCGTCGAGTGGGACATGGACGTCCCGCCGGAGGTCTTCGAAAGCCTCAGCTCCATCGCAGCCCACCTGCTCGCCCACCACAGCCCCACCCTGCCCAACACCTGCCAGGAGGCCACACAGTGACCGCCACCACCACTCCCGCCGTACACGTCATCACCGGAGCGACCGGCTTCGTCGGCGGCGCCGTCGCGCTGGAACTGCTCCAGCAGACCTCCGACCGTCTGGTGTGCCTGGTGCGCGGCGGCGACGACGAGGCCGCGACCCGTCGCCTGCACGACGCCCTCGGCCACGCGGCCGAGATGTACGGCGTCCCCGGTCTGCTGCCCTCGATCCTGGAGCGCACCAGGGCCGTCGCCGGGGACATGACGGACGGGGCTTTGCCCGAGTCCGCCGACCGGTTCCTCACCGCCGCGGGAGGCGACGCGCCCGGCACGTTCTGGCACGTCGCCGCCTCCCTCAAGTACGAGGACCGGCACGCCGACGAGATCAACCTGATGAACGTGACCGGCACGCGCAATGTGCTGGCGCTCGCCAAAACCCTCGGCGAGCCGGTGTTCAACCACGTCAGCACCGCCTACGTGGCGGGCAGGCGCACCGGCTTGATGCGCGAGGAGTTCCCCGGCAACACCGACTCGGCCAACAACGTTTACGAGGCCACCAAGACCATCGGCGAGCAGGAGGTCGCGGGCTCCGGCCTGCCGTGGCGTGTGCTGCGCCCGTCGATCGTCATCGGGCACTCCGCCACCGGCGCCGCCACCAGCTTCACCGGCATGTACGGCTTCGTCTCGTCCGCACTGCGCTTCCGCCGCGCCGTGGAGAAGGAGTTCGGCAACCTGCTCCAGCACCGGCAGGTGCCGATCATCGCCGACCCGGACATCGAGTGCGACCTCGTCCCCGTCGACCTGGTGGCCAGGAACGCCGTCACCATCGGCCGTGAGGGCGCGCTGAGCACCGTCTACCACCTCAACAACGGCGGTTCACCGAAGGTCGGCGAGGTCATCGAGGAGGTCTTCGCACTCGCCGGACTGCGCAAGCCCCGCTTCGTCTCCAACCGGGGGCTGCTCACCGCGATCGACCTGAAGCTCGACGCAGGCATCCAGTTCTACGCCTCATACATGATCAACGGGAAGCGCTTCGACCAGACGAACACCGAGTCCGTCTGCGGCGAGGGTGCCCAGCGCTTCGGCCTGGACCGTGCGGAGGTCCGCCGCTTCGTGCAGTGGTATCTGGACCGCATCGAGTCCGACGGCCGCAGCTCGGCCCCTGCCCGTGCCGCCTTCGCCTTCCAGCGCGCGCGCCAACTGGCCACCACCACTGGCGGCTGATCAGCTGCCCGCGCCGCCGGCGTCCCCCACCGCCGTCGGCGCCCGGTGCCCGCACGCCGCCGTACGCCGCCGTACGCCCACCACCCACGTCCGAGACGCCCGCACCGTCTCCAGTCCCCTCCAGGAGAGGAGACCGCACATGAACCTGCCCGACGATCTGCCTAAGCCCGGGAAGCTGTTCACCCTGGGTCTGATCACCCAGCAGGCCGCGAAGAAGTACCCCGACTCACTGTTCTACCTGGACCGGCCCTTCGACCTCGCGCCCGGTCTCGGCCTGCGGCCGACCTACGCACAGGTCGCCGAGCTCGTCGAGGACACGGCCGCCCGGCTGTACGCCGCCGGTGTGCGCCCCGGGGACACCGTGGCAGTCTTCAAGAGCCACAACGCCGACATTCTCTTCCTCGCCTGCGCCATCGGCCGGGTCGGCGCGGTCCCCGCGATGCTCGCGCCCTTCCTGGAGTGGCCGACTGTGGTGACGATGATGAGCCGGCTCAAGCCGGACCACTTCCTCACCGACCCGGCCACCCGGGCGCGCGCCGGGGAGCACTTCGAGGCGCTGCGCGAGCACGCGCCGTCCGTCCTGCTCACGCACGGCGAGCCGACCGGGCTGCCTTCGCTGGCCGCCACCGTGCCGGGCGAGGCCCCGCCGTACCCGGACATCCCGCACGACTCGCCCGCGCTGATCACACACACCTCCGGCACCACCGGGGTGCCCAAGCTGGTCGCCGCCGCGCGACGCGGCACGCAGTTGCCCATCAACACTCAGGCGCAGATGGCGAAGCTGCTGCGGTACCGCGAGACCTTCGCCATGTGCATCTCGTTCGTGCACGCACGCACCTACGCGGCGCTGGCCACCGCGCTCCAGCTCGGCATCGGCATCGCGCCGCTCGCGGACGCGGACGTGGACAGCGTGCGCAAGGTGCTCTCCGAGTGCCGCCCGGGCTGCGTGGAGGCCCACCCCAACATGTACCTGCACTGGGAGGAGCTGGTCGGCATCCCGGACGGCCCCTTCGAGCGGGTACGCATCTTCATGAGCACCTTCGACGCCATCCACCCGCGCAGCATCCGCACTCTGCTCGGGGCGAGCAAGCGGCGCTCCCCGCTGTTCATCCAGACCTACGGGCAGACCGAGACCGGCCCGGTCACCATGCGGATCTACACCCGCCGCAACATCCGCAAGGCGGACGGCCGTTGTGTCGGCTTCGTCTTCCCCGGCATGACCAAGGCCCGGATCCGGCCCCGCCCGCAGGACGAGGGCACCCGCAACGGCTACATCCAGGCCAAGTCCTCCGGTGTCGCCCTCACCTACGTCGGCCAGCAGGAGCTGTACGACGAGCGGCGCGAGGACGACTGGTGGAACCTCCAGGACATCGGTTACAAGACCCGCTGGGGCTGTGTGCACCTGATGGACCGAGAGTTCGACCAGACGGACGGCCTGGAGAGCCTGCTGGCCGCCGAGGACTACCTCATCGAGGCGCTCCCGGACCTGACCGAGGCCGTCTTCGTCCGGGTCGGCGACACCGTACGGCCCGTGGTGAGCACCCGCCGGGACCTGCCGCTGGACCGCGCCGCCTGGAAGGCTGCCGTCGCGCACCTGCCCGAGCTGCCGGAGCCGGTGCACCTGGCCTGGGAGCACATGCCGCACACCGCCACCTGGAAGGTAAAGCGGAACGTACTCGCCGCCGGCCTGACGGACGGTTCGATCCCGGCTCTGGACGGGGTGCTGAACTGAGATGACCACCCACCCCCTGCCCGTTCCGCTCCTCCGGGAGTGGACCACTGGCGCCGGGGTGCGCGTCGAGCGCGCCCGTACCGCCGTCGACGGCGAGTCCGCCATGCGGGAGCTGGAGAGCGCACTGGACACCCGCAGGGGTGCCGTCCTGCGCTCCGACTACGAATCCCCCGACCGCTACCGGCGGCACGCCGTCGGCTACATCGACCCGCCCGTCGAGATCCTGCTGCGCGGGCTGCGCACGGTGGAGGTCCGTGCGCTCAACGCACGCGGCGAGGTGCTGCTGCCGGTGCTGCTCACGGCGGCACAACGGGCCCTGCGTGAAGTCCGCGAACTCACTTCCCCCGGCGGGCCCGCCGGGGACCGGGGGTTCACCGGACTGGTGCGCACCACGCCCGGCCAGGACAGGTTCAGCGAGGAGGACCGGTCGCGACGGCCGGGCGCCTTCGACTTCGTCCGCGCCGTACGCGACGCACTGTCCGGCCCCGCAGGGGACTTCCTCGGTCTCTACGGCGCCTTCGGCTACGACCTCGTGCTCGCCTTCGACCCCGTGCCGCTGCGGCAGCCCGGGCGCTCGGACCACGACCGCGATCTGGTGCTGCACCTGCCGGACGAGGTGACCATCACCGACCCGGTGGCGGGAACCGCCTGGCGGCACAGTTACGAGTTCACGGCCCAGGGCCGGAGCACGCACGGACTGCCGCGGACCACACCCGCGCAGCCATTCCGTGCCGGGAGCCCCACGGACGGCCCCTTCGACGACCACGCCCCGGGCGAGTACGCCACCCTGGTGGACGCCGCACGTGAACGGTTCCGCGCGGGCGACCTGTTCGAGGTGGTGGCCAGCCGTACCTTCGACCGGCCCGTGCCCTGCCCGCCCTCGGAGCTGTTCCGGGCACTGCGCACCCGCAACCCCTCGCCGTACCAGATGCTGATGAACCTCGGCGAGGGCGAGCACCTGGTGGGCACTTCACCGGAGATGTTCGTCCGAGTGCACGCGCGGCACACGGCCGACGGCACCGGCTGGCGTGTGGAGTCGGCGCCCGTCAGCGGCACCGCGGCCCGCGGCCGCGATGCCCTTGAGGACGCCGAACAGATCAAGGCCCTGCTCGCCTCCGAGAAGGAGGAGGCGGAGCTGACCATGTGCACGGACGTGGACCGCAACGACAAGTCCCGGGTATGCGAGCCCGGCACCGTCCGCGTCATCGGGCGCCGTCAGCTCGAGATGTACTCGACGCTGATCCACACCGTCGACCACGTCGAGGGTGTGCTGCGGCCGGAGCGGGACGCGCTGGACGCCTTCCTCAGCCACATGTGGGCGGTGACGGTCACCGGCGCACCCAAGCACGCGGCCGTCGCCTTCCTGGAGGAGCACGAGCGCTCCCCACGCCGCTGGTACGGCGGTGCCGTCGGCCGCATCGGCTTCGACGGCACCCTGGACACCGGCCTCACCCTGCGCACTGTGCAACTGCGTGACGGCCGCGCCCGGGTACGTACCGGGGCGACACTGCTCTACGACTCGGTGCCCGAGACCGAGGAGCAGGAGACCGAACTCAAGGCGAAGGCGCTCCTCGACGTGCTCGCCACCATGTCTGGCTCCGGGGCGCCCCGCGTCTGCCTTACGGCCAGTGAGCCCGGCACGGTGGCTGCCGCGGCGGGCGTGGACGGCTCCGCGTACACCCCGCGGGTGCTGCTTGTGGACCACCAGGACTCCTTCGTGCACACGCTGGCCGGCTACCTCCGGCAGGCGGGCGCCCGCGTCTCGACCTACCGCAGCGGTTTCGACAAGTCCCTTGTGGCGGACGTCGATCCCGACCTGCTGGTCCTCTCGCCAGGGCCCGGCCGCCCCGAGGACCACGACACGGCAGGCACCCTGCGCATCGCCGAGGATCACGGCATCCCGGTGTTCGGCGTCTGCCTCGGCATGCAGGCCATCGTGGAGTACCTGGGCGGGCGGCTCGCAGTGCTCGACCGCCCCTTCCACGGAAAGCCGTCGTTGGTCTCGGTGGTAGACGGTGGCGGGGAACTGCTGCACGGTCTGCCACCGCGGTTCACCGCCGGCCGCTACCACTCTCTGTACGCCGATGCCGAGGCCCTGCCGCCCGGTCTGCGGGTCACCGCCCGCTGCCCGGACGGGGTGGCCATGGCCGTCGAGCACGAGACCCGGCCGCTGGCGGGCGTGCAGTTCCACCCCGAGTCCCTGATGACGCAGTTCGACGACCACGGACAGCTGCTGATCGCCAATGTCCTTGCGCGACTCGCACGGCGGCCGCAGCCCGTCGGCAGCGTGCCCCGTGTGTGATGGAGAGAGGTTTCACGAGCATGACTGACACCGTTGCCCCGGTCCGGCGAACCTGGCTGGCCCCAGGCGAGCTGCATCCCGACGACCGCCGCGAGTTCGGCGCGATGCTGCGCTACTGCCTGGACGGCACCGACGAGGGACGAATCCACCTGGAGTCCGTGCCCCAGATCGAGTTCGGCGCCACTGACGATGTGCACGCCGACCGGGTCGAGCGGCTCCTCGGCGAGGCGTTCAAGCGGTTCGCAGGCGCCCCGCAGCGGGCGGACCGTACCCGCCTCGACCGCTGGGACCTTGCCGCCGAACCCGCGGCGCCCGCCTCGTGCGGCCCGCTCGGCGACACCCCCGCCGACGGCCGCATCGGCCCAGGCCTGTTCGTCAGCGGCCCCCGGAACGCGCTGCTGATCCGCGTGCTGGAGCGGCTGCTCGGGCAGACCGCCGCACGGCTCGGCGCCACCGAGTACACGGTGCCCGCGCTACTGCCCTGGACCACGCTGGAGAAGGCCGGCTACACCGGCAACTTCCCGCAGCACATCACCGCCGCTGGCGTCGTGCGCCCCGACCTGGACGCGCTCGACCGCTTCGGCATCGCCACCGATCCGGCGAGCCGCGCGGCCGAGTTGGAGTTCACCCCGGTCGCCCTCGCGCCCGCCGTGTGCATGGGGCTCTTCGAGCGCTTCCAGGGCGCGCGCCTCGAGGAGCCGCTGACTGTCACGGCCACCGGCCAGTGCAGCCGCTACGAGGGCAAGGCCACCGCCGACACCTCGCCGACCCGCCGCTGGTCGTTCAGCATGCGCGAGATCGTGTACGTCGGCGACCGGCCAGGTGCCCGCGCCTTCCACGCCCAGGTTCTCAAGGAACTCCTCTCGCTCGCCGAGAGCCTCGGCCTGCCGTGCAAGGTGCAGCCCGCCTCGGACCCGTTCTTCACCAGCGCCCGCCCGCAAATGGCCCAGTACCAGGCGGCGATGGACGTCAAGTACGAACTGGTGGGCCGGATGGCGCACGACGGTTCGGGCGTCGCGGTCTCCTCGCTCAACTACCACAACCAGCACTTCGGCAAGGGCTTCGACATCGCCTTCGCCGGGCAGCCGGGCTTCTCCGTCTGCTGGGCCTTCGGCCTCGAGCGCTGGGCGGAGTGGCTGAGCGGCTACCTCGGCGACGACCCGGCGGGGTGGCCGGCCCAACTGCGTGCGCAGTGCTGAGCGCAGACACCGAAAGCGCGGGCAGGGGTGGGGCGGGGGCGCCGCGGTGAGCGCGGTGTCGCCGAAGCCGCGGCTCGATGACGGAGCGGGCGTGGTGCGTGCACTGCTCGCGCTGCGCCCCGTTGTGGAGGCCACGCTCCCCGGCTCCGGCGGGGGTCGGCTGACTCTGGGCCTTGCCACAGTGACGGAGCCGGCACTGCGCCCGGCGGGCCCGGTCGAGGGCCAGCTGTGCGCGGGCCAACTTCCCGCCAGAGCCCGGACGTTCCTCTCGGGGCGGGCCGCCTTGCGGCGGGCCCTGGCCCGGTCCGGACAGCCCGGCGGCGCCGCCGCGGAGATCCCGTACGAGGCGGACGGGGTCCGGCCCCGCCTACCGCGCGGCAGCGTCGGCTCCCTCAGCCACTCCGGAGGAGTGGCTGTGGCACTGGCCGCTCCCGTCGCGTACTGCGCCGGGCTCGGCGTGGACCTGGAGCGCCACCCGCTGCCGCCGGCCGCGGGCCGGGTGGTGCTCACCGGTGAGGAACGGCTGTTCCTCACCGGCACCGGCAGCGCCGACGAGTCCACCGCCGACGGCGCGGACGCGGCCTGCGAACGCCGTCTGCGGGAGCTGTTCTCCGCAAAGGAGTCCGCGTACAAGGCGCTGCACGCGCTGCTCCCGCCACCGCAGCGGCCCACAACGTTGCTCGGTATCGCCATCCGCCCCGTGCCCGGGGGCTTTTCCGCCCGGGCACGGGGGACGCCGGAGCGGGTCCTGCACGTCCACGTCCGCTGGGCTGACGGCGCGGTCCTGACCTGGACCGCTGCCGACTGCGGCCCAGGCGGGGCCGGTTGACGTACCCGGACCGGGGCGTCCGACGTACCCGGCCGGGGCCGTCTACGTGGACGGCCGGGTCAGTGCCAGGCGTCCTGGAAGTTCCGCCGGGCGCGGTGCAACCGGGAGCGCACCGTGCCGACCGGCAGGGAAAGCACGCTTGCCGTCTCCCGCTCCTCCAGGCCGTAGACCGCGCGCAGCGTGAGGATGTCTCGTTGGTGCGAGGGCAGCCGCTCCAGGACGTCGGTGATGGCGACACCGAGCGAAGGGTCGCCCGGAGACGGCTGGTCGACCAGTTCGGCCGTCGCGGCCTGTCCCGCGCGCCGTGCGGTACGTGCGGCCTCCCGTACCGTCACGGCGCGCACCCAGCCGTAGAACGCCGCGGGCTCCCTGAGGGTCCGCAGCCCCCGGTACACTGCGAGCAGCGATTCCTGGACCGCCTCGGGCCGGTGCCCGGCGTCGACCGAGGAGCAAAGCCGCCGTACGAACGGCGTGATGTGGAGCAGCAGATCGTTCATCGCGCGGTGGCTCCCCGCCTGCGCGCTCAGGATCAGATTGGCAACTGGCTGGGCCGTGGCCGTCTCGTTCATTCCCCCGCCTTGCTTACATGTCGCGATTACCAGTGACATCGGGAGGGAGCGAACTCCCTGAAGGCAGGGCGGAATGCCCGGCGCCACAGTGTCCAACCCCCCGTGTACTCGAGGTTAGTGACGGAGATTCAGGAAACGCACAATTGGCGCTGGCTGTCTCCCGCCATGGCAGGACTTCGCCAGGGCGCGATTCGGACAGCGCCGGTCGCAAAAGGGGGAGAACCCGCACCAATTGTTACAAGTCCAAGGGCTGACCAAGCCCGCAACCGCAGGAAGCTCGGCTCCCGTGGCGGCCGAACCGCCGCGTTTCCATGCGGTGGATTACCGCGAGCGCCATGCCGTCGAGTGCGGGATCGACCGACTTAAAGGCACAGGGCAGTAGTAGGGCTTGGTCACGTCGGTGTTGACGATGCGTGTCCTGTGGGTCTGGAGTGTCGTTGAAGGCGTGTGACTCCGGAGGAACTTGCATCTGTGCGGCGTGAGTTGGAGGACTTTGCTGCAGAGGTCTTCGAGCCGTTCGCGCGTAATGATCAGCGTCGGTGGGGGCAGGTCTACCTGCGAGGTCTGCTCACCGATGGGCAGCGCAAGTCGGTCGAGCCGATGGCCGCCCGGCTGGGCGAGGACGGGAACCGGCAGGCCCTGGCCCATTTCGTGACGACGAGCCCTTGGGATCCGGCGCACGTGCGGGCCCGGTTGGCCTGGCGGATGGAGGCGGCGATCCGGCCGAAGGCGCTGATCTTCGACGACACCGGGTTCCTCAAGGACGGCAATGCCTCGGCGTGCGTGTCGCGGCAGTACACCGGCACCGCGGGGGCCCGTATTTCAATAACTGTCAGCGACGGGGTTCCGCAGGGGTTGTTCGGGCGTGTAGCTGTTCCAATGTGCGGGCGGGCGATCCGGGTATCGGCGTGACGAGGATCTGGTGCAGGTCCAGGAGTGAGGTTCCCCCGGCGTGCGGGAGGTGCTGATCAGCTGGTCAGGGCAGGTTGACGGGGTTTCAGGTTCGTTCGTTCTGCCGTTGCCTGGTCGGAGTAGTGCTTTTCCTCGAACTCGACCGGACTGAGGTAGCCGAGCCGCTTCTGGATGCGCCGGGAGTTATAGAAGCCGTCGATGTACTCGAACAGCGCGAGATTCGCCTCGGCCCGGGTGGCGAAGACGCGGCCGCGGATGCACTCCGTCTTGATGATCATCTCCCGCTCCTATAAGTCGCGTTGTGAGCTTCACGGATGTGTATTGACAGCCGTGATCCGCATGGTGGATCAGCCCGGTTCGACTTCCCGGCTCGCGAGCGCGTATTCGAGGGTGGTCAGGACCAGGTCGGCGTCCGCGCGGGCGGAGGTCTCCCAGGCCACCACCCGGCGGGAGAACGCGTCCCGGATCGCCGAGAGCCACAAGGGCCCCTCACCGGTGGTGATCATGGTGAGGTCGGTGACCCACAGCCGGTTCGGCGCAGGCGCGGTGAAGTCCCGCTCGACCAGGTCCGGGGCGAGGGTGGCCTTGGGATCGCGGCGCGTGAAGCCGCCCCGGCGTGGGCTGATGCCAGCGATGTCGGCCTCGCGCATCAACCGCTCGACCCGTTTGCGGCCCACGTGGACGCCCTCGCGCTGGAGTACGGCGTGCACGCGCGGCGAGCCGTATGTTCCGCCCGAGTCGGCGTGGATCTCCTTGATCTGCTCGGTGAGTTCCACATCCCGGCGCCGGCGTTCGCACGGCTCGCGCTCGGCACGACGCCAGCGGTAGTACGTCGAGGAGGCGATGGAAAGTTCCCGGAGTACGCACTCGACCCCCAGGCGCGGGTGCTCGTCAATGAGCGCCGTCACCTGGGCCGGGTCGGGTCGAGCTGCGCCGCGAAAAACACCGAGGCCGTCCGCAGGACCTCGTTCGCCCGCTTGAGCTGGACGTTCTCCTTGCGCAGCGCGGCGAGTTCGGTGCGTTCATCGGTGGTGAGCCGGTCGTCGCGCTCGCCGGCGTCCGCCTCGGCCTGACGGATCCAGCCACGCAGTGCCTCCGGATGCACCCCGAGGTCGACGGCGAGCTTCTTGATCTGCGGCTTCGGCTCGGCGGAGCGATACATCCGCACCGCACGCTCACGCAACTCCAGCGAGTACTTTCTGGGGGCAGCCATGGTCGATGTTCCTCTCATGAGTCCCATCTGACCCTCTGTCAACACACTCCGCATCTCGGGGGAACCTCATGCGCCGCGAACGCCCGCACCCCGGAGCCCAGCTGTCCCTGTTCGACCAGGACGAGGGCCTGCGGCACCAGGCGTTCCTCACCGACACCCCGTCCTGCGATGGTGGTTCCGCCCAGTTCCTGGAGGTCCGTCACCGCGGGCATGCATGCGTCGAGGACCACATCCGTTGCGGCAAGACCACCGGATTCGGCCGCTTCCCCTCCCGCGACTTCGGCATCAATGCCGTCTGGCTCGAACTCAGCCTCGCGGCGATCGACCTGCTGGCCTGGACCCGTTTCCTGCTACTGGACGGCGAGCTCGCGGCTGCCGAGCCGAAGAAGCTCCGCTACCGGCTGCTGCACGTCGCCGCCCGCCTCACCCGCGGCGGCCGGCGTCTGCGCCTACGGATATCGGCGACCTGGCCCTGGAGACACGAACTGGCCACGGCTTTCCACCGCCTCGCCGCACTGCCCCGTCCCGCCGCCTGACCGGCGAACCCCTGCCCGCCCATGACCCGAAAGACCTTGGAGAAACCGACCAGCGCGCCGGGACTCCGCCATGCCCAAGCAGCGAAAACACCTCGCCCACCCGACAGTTGACGATCAACGACATCTCATCAGCCCAACCGAAACGGCGAGGCTAGTGGCTCGGCTCGATTAGTCGACCGGGAAATTGATCAGCCGCTGGTAGTCCGTCAGGCTGTCTCCGGGACTTGATCTTGGAGGTGGTTGTGGGGCGTCGTCCGGGAGTGTTCGTCCGGTCGGTGAGCATGGAGGAGGGCCGGCGGCTTCAGCGGATCAGCCGGACGTCGAAGGACCCGGTGAGGCTGCGGCGGGCGATCGTGGTGCTGATGTCCGCGCAGGGGCAGCCGGTAGGGGACATCACCTCGTTGCTGCAGGTCGGCGAGGACTACGTGCGCGATGTCATCCACGCCTTCAACGAAGGGGGTTTCGACGCGCTGGACCCAAAATGGAGCGGGGGGCGGCCGAAGACGATCGGTGACCAGGTGCGCGAGCGCATCTGCCTGATCGCCCGAACGTCCCCCGGTGACTGGGGCATCAAAGCATTCTCCACCTGGAGCCTGGCCAAGCTCGCCGAGCACCTGGTCAAGCACAAGGTCGTCGCCGCCCTCAGCCGGGAGACCTTGCGCCGGATCTTGCGCGAGGGCAAGGTCTCCTGGCAGACGACGACCACATGGAAGGCATCCACCGACCCGGCTTTCATCGCCAAGATGCACCGGGTCCTGGAGCTCTACGACACGCCGCCCGTCGACGGCCGGGTGGTCTGCGTGGACGAGTTCGGCCCGCTCGGTCTCCAGCCGCGCAAGGGCAAAGCGTGGAGGCCACTTCGTGCTCCGCGCCGGCTGAGGGCCACCTACAACCGCTACGAGGGCGTGATGCACATGCTCGCCGCCCTCGATCTGGCCACCGGCAAGATGTACTACCGCATCCGCGAGCGCAAGCGGTGGCACGAGTTCCTCGGCCTGCTGAAGGCGCTGCGAGCCCGCTGGCCCAAGGAGAAGCTGTACGTCGTGCTGGACAACTTCTCCCCGCACAAGCACGCCGAGGTCCGCACTTGGGCCGCCGACAACGACATCGAGCTGGTCTTCCTACCCACCTACGGCTCCTGGCTGAACTGGATCGAGTCCGAGTTCGCCGCGCTGCGCTACTTCGCACTCAACGGCACGGACCACCGCACGCACGACGAGCAGAACGCCGCCATCGCCGCCTACATACGCTGGCACAACGCCCGCGCCGAGCCGAAGACGGGCTTCGCACCCGAGTCACCCATCCGGCATTGGACCGAATTCCCAGCCAAGGCTGCGTAAAGCCATGGGACGTCGTCCAGCCCAGCGACAGCGATCTTCGCAGGGTGCACGTGGGTCCGACCGGCGGCGGCCTGATCGACGAGGACGTATCCGAGGGTCAGGTCACCAGGGCACGACCCCGTTGTCGTCGAACAGTTGGCCGGTAGGGCCGTCGTCCGGCAGGGTCGCCAGCCTGATGGCGATCGCCGCGCCCTGCTCGGCGGTCTGGGTCCCGCTGAATCCGTTGAGGTCGGTGGCCACGTAACCGGGGCAGGCGTTGTTGATCAGGATGTTGGTGCCGCTCAGCTCCTTGGCGTACTGGATGGTGACGGCGTTGAGGTAGGTCTTCGTCGGCGCGTAGCCCCCGCTGATCCCCCCGAGGTCGACGCCGGGCGTGGTCTGCAGTGTCAGGGAGCCGACGTGGCTGGACTGGTTGACGATCCGCGGGTGCTCCGAGCGGCGAAGCAGCGGCAGCATTGCGTTGGTGACCCTGATGACGCCGATGACGTTGGTCTCCACCAGTCGCCGCACGGTCTCGAGGTCGATGGTCGTGGGTTCCTCCGGCCAGCCGCCGGCAACGCCGGCATTGTTGACCAGTACGTCGAGCCGTCCTGCCCGCTCCTCGATCAGTTGGACCGCGGCGGTCACACTCCCGCCGTCGGTCACGTCCAGGGGTACGCCGAACGCGTCGGCGCCGGCCGCGCGCAACTTCGCCACGGCGTCCTCCCGGCGTCGCTCGTCCCGGGCGCCGACACCGACACTCCAGCCCCGCGCACCCAGCCCGGCCGCGATCTCATACCCGATCCCCTTGTTCGCGCCGGTGACCAGCGCGATCGTCTTCTCGCTCATGACAGCGAGCATGCTCGTGCTGCGGCCGGGCACCAACACCATCTCGGTAGTGCAGCGATACCTGGTCGGTATCGATCTGCCGTCTGCCGTCATTAGCCTGGACTCATGGAAATACGCGAGCTGCGGTACTTCGTCGCCGTCGCCGAGGAGCTGCACTTCGGCAAGGCTGCCCAGCGCCTCGGGATGGCCCAGCCGCCCCTGTCCCGCGCGATCACCCAGCTCGAACGGCGGCTCGGAATCGCACTGCTGGAACGCACCAGCCGCAAGGTCACGCTCACCGCGGCCGGAGGCGTGCTGCTGGCCGAAGGACGCGCGATCCTCAGCGCAGTGACCGCAGCTGAGCGGCGTACCCGTCGGGCCGCGACAGCGCACCCCAGCCTTGTCCTCGCCGTGAAGTCCGGCACCGCTGGCGAACTGCTGACGAAACTGCTCGACGCCTACGCCGCGGAACCCGGCGCAGCCACCGTCGAGCTACTGCTCTGCGAGGCACACCAGCACCAGCTGCTGCTGCAGGACGGGCAAGCCGACGTAGCTCTGCTGCACCTGCCCTTCGACTCAGCAGCCGGGCTCGACACCGAAACCCTGTACACCGAGGGACAGGTCGCGATCCTGCCGGCCTCACACCCGCTCGCCAGCCGCTCTCAGATCCGGATGGCCGACGTCACCACGCTGCCAGAGCTCCCGATGGCGCGCTGGCCCGGTCCCAGCGGCAGCTACCCAGAGGGACCGGGCGCAGAGGTACGGAACCTGACACAGCTCTTCCAGCTGATCGCGCTCGGCCGTACCACTGTGGTCATTCCCGAGTCGGCCGGCGCCGACCTGCGCCGGGACCTCGCCGCCGTGCCGGTCCTGGACGCTCCGCCCGTGGCAACGGTGATCGCCTGGCCGCCGCACAGCCGCCTTCGTACAGTTGCTGACCTGATCCGCGTTGCAACACGCCTTTGAACTCGGATTAAGAGGGCGGCCATCCAACGGCAGCCCCGATCAAGCAACTGGCAGCTCAAACGCCTCCCCTGTCCGCTGGCACAACGCCCGCGCCGAGCCGACGACCCGCTCGCACCCGAGTCACCCACCCGGCAGTGGACCGAATACCCGGCCAAGGCTGCGTGACAAGCCACTAGTACCCCGTCCGACCGGGGTGACGGCAGCGAGCTCCTTCCGGCCTGACAGTGGTCGGCACCGTCGGCTCACTCCGCGTCGGCGACGACGGAGCCCACCCGTTCGGCCAGGCCGGGATCACGGCGGACCAGGAGGGTCGCGTAGCCGACGGCTGCGAGCAGGGTGGCCAGGGCCGCGTACGGGAACCAGCTGTACGGGGCGGGCTGGCCGGGCTTGGCGAGGTAGTAGAGCGGAACCAGGATGGCGAGGGCGCCGATCGCGGGCAGCACGAGGTGCCGGACGGTCCGGAACTCCTGCGGGCGGTATCTGCGGTAGTACAGCGGCAGGGCGATGTTGGACGCGAGGTAGACCAGCAGGATCAGGATGGCGCCGAGGCTCGAGGACTCCGTGAAGAAGACCACGGGGTTCATCGAACCGCTGCCGGACCCGAGCAGGTGGCCCAGGCCCCAGCCTCCGATGATCAGCAGCGCGGTGACGGTGAAGGTGACGATCGCGTTGTTCGGCGTACGGCGCGTGGGGTGGACGTAACCGAAGAAGGACGGCAGCAGTCCCTCCCGCCCCGCGTTGAACACCAGGCGGGCCTGGGAGTTGATGCCCGCGATCAGCACGCCCAGGGTGGAGGTCAGGCCGCCGACGTAGGCGAGGAGCGCCAGCGCGCCGAGCGTGTGCTGGGCGACGTCGATGAAGGGGATCCGGGAGGCACCGAGCCGGTCCACGTCGTATCCGAAGCCGGTCACCGTGGCGTAGGAGAAGAGGATGTAGCTCACCGTCATGATCGCGACGGAGGAGAACACGGCGCGGCCGACGTTGCGCCGTGGGTTCTCCGTCTCCTCCGCGAGTGCCGCCGAGTTCTCCCAGCCGATGAACAGGTACACCGCCAGCGGGAAGCCGGCCGCCAGCCCCTTGAGTCCGTGGGTGAGGTGGCCGGGCAGGAACGGGGCGGCGGAGAGGTCGCCGCGGTGCTCGACGATCGTCGCGACCGACACCACGACGAGCACCAGCATCTCCACACCGAAGAAGTAGCCGGCCCACTTGGTGGAGACGACGATCCCGCGCAGCATCAACACCACCGACAGTCCGGTCAGCAGCAGTGTCCAGATGATCCACGGCAGGTCCACGCCCGTGTAGTGGTGCAGGGTGATCTGCACGAAGCCGCCCGAGATCGCGATCACCGAGGCCATGGCGACGATGTAGCCGAGCCCGGCCAGCAGGGCCGTGGTCACCGCGCTGACCGGCCCGAAGGTCTTGCCGACGAAGGTGATGAAGCTGCCTGCGGAGGGGTGCGCCCGGGAGAACTCGGCCAGCGTGTTGCCGAGCAGCGCGACCGCCACGCCCGCCGCCACGATGGTCAGTGGGGACGCGACCCCGGCGGTGGTGGCCAGGAAGGCGAAGCCGAAGAAGAAGCTCATCGCCGGGCCGACGTTGGCCATCGTGGCGGCGGCGATGTCCGCCATGCCGAGGACGCCGCCGCGCAGCCGCTGGGGCGCGCCAGTGACGGGGCCCGACGCCGACGACGGGCCGACAGCTCCGGGGTCCGGCATGGCGACAGCTCCTTCTGTGGGGTGGCGACACAGGGAAGGGAGGGAAAGGGGGAGAAGGGATCAGTTCAGGCCTGCGCGCCGGTGTGCCTTCACCGCGTGTACCGCCGGGTCCATCGCGCCACGGGTGAGTTCGTCGAGCAGGTCGGCGTGGCAGCGGTTGCGGGCCCGTACGACCGCGGGGGCCGGCGCGGGCCCCAGCAGGCACTGTCGGCCGAGCAGATCGGCGGCGAACTCGCGGATCCCGGTGCCGCCGAGGGTCTCCGCGAGGTCGAGGTGGAAACGGGTCTCCAGTTCCAGGAGCCGGGCCGGGGCGGCCGCCAGGTCCATCTCCTCGACCAGCGCCCGCAGTCCGTCGAGCCGCCCGTCCGGGACCTCGCCCGTGCTGTGCGCCACGAGACCGCATTCGAGCAGCAGATGGAAGGAGTCCAGCGCGGCCGCCTCGTCGGCGTCGTGCAGCACGGCGACGACCGAGTCCCAGTCGGCCGCGACGAAGGTTCCGCCCGCCCGGCCCCGACGGCGGTCGAGCAGGCCGTCCTGGCACATGGCCTCCAGCGCGCGGCGCACGGTGATCTCACTGATCCCCAGCTCCTCGGCGAGGACGCCCGCGTCCGGCAGCCGGTCTCCCGGCGCGACGGACCTCAGACGCACCCGCAGGGCGATCCTGGACCGGACGAGCTCCGCTCCAGTGGGCCCACGGCTGGCCAGGACGCGGGTGTCCCATGCCCCGCCGACCGGCGCGGACCGCGCGGGCACCGGCTGGTTGTAGGGACCGAACTTGCCCGCTGCATTGACCACGACGCCACCCTAACGGCCTGTCGAGCGCGGGCAGGGCCCACGGCGACGGCATCCGCACGGAGGGTTCTCGCGACCATGCCGCGGTGTGGTGCATGGGGGCTCCCCAGGGGATCGGAACACGGGGACGACACGGTGGCAGCCACGGAGGACGGAAGACGCCGTGGGCGCTGCACGAAAAATAGAGCAAGGTGAACAGTTAAACAAGTCTTGTTCTTTTAGATCGTACTGAACTAATTTCCAGGGGCCCTGGTCCGCACTCCCTCCATGGATGTCGAGATGACCACAACCGTCCCCAAGAGCCCTCCCACAGAGCCTGAGTCCGGCCTCCAGGCCGGACTCAAGAACCGCCACCTGTCGATGATCGCGATCGGCGGTGTCATCGGTGCCGGCCTGTTCGTCGGATCCGGCTCCGGCATCGCCGCCGCCGGGCCCGGCATCCTGATCTCGTACGCCCTCGTCGGCGTCCTGGTCGTCCTCGTGATGCGCATGCTTGGCGAGATGGCCGTGGCCAACCCCACCTCCGGCTCGTTCTCCGCCTACGCCGACCGCGCGCTGGGCCGGTGGGCCGGCTTCACCATCGGCTGGCTGTACTGGTTCTTCTGGGTCGTGGTGCTCGCCGTCGAGGCGACCGCCGGGGCCAAGATCCTTGCCGGCTGGATACCGGCGGTCCCGCAGTGGGGCTGGGCCCTGATCGTCATGGTCGTCCTCACCGCCAGCAATCTGGTCTCGGTCAGCTCCTACGGCGAGTTCGAGTTCTGGTTCGCCGGCATCAAGGTCGTCGCGATCGTCGCGTTCATTGCGGTCGGCGGCCTCGCCATCTTCGGCCTGCTGCCCGGCTCGGACCACCCGGCGAGCGGCTTCTCCAACCTCACCGCACACGGCGGCTTCCTGCCGAACGGACCCGGAGCGATCCTCACCGGCGTCCTGATGGTGGTCTTCTCCTTCATGGGCAGCGAGATCGTCACGCTGGCGGCGGGTGAGACCGCGAACCCGCGGGCCGCCGTCATCAAGGCCACCAACAGCGTGATCTGGCGGATCGCGGTGTTCTACCTGGGCTCGATCCTGATGGTGGTTTCGCTGGTGGGCTGGGACGACCCTGCCATCCTCAAGGACGGCTCGTACGTCGCCGCCCTCAGCTCCGTAGGCATCCCGCACGCCGGCGAGATCATGAACGCCATCGTGCTGACCTCGGTACTGTCCTGCCTCAACTCCGGCCTGTACACGGCCTCACGCATGGCCTTCTCCCTCGCCCGCCGCAGTGACGCCCCGGCCGCGTTCGGCCGGACGACGGAGCGTGGCGTCCCGCGCTCGGCCATCCTCGCCTCGGTGGTCTTCGGCTTCGTCGCGGTCGCCTTCAACTACCTGTGGCCGGACACTGTTTTTCAGTTCCTGCTCAACTCCTCCGGTGCGATCGCCCTGTTCGTCTGGCTGGTGATCTGCTTCTCCCAGCTACGGATGCGCAAGATCATCGAGCGGGAGTCGCCGGAGAAGCTGGTCGTCCGGATGTGGCTCTACCCCTACCTGACCTGGGCCACCATCGGCCTCATCATCTTCGTCCTGGGCTACATGCTCACCGACACGGCCGATGGCGGCGGCCGCGACCAGGTCGCCTTGTCCACCCTGCTGGCCCTGGCCGTGGTGGTCTTCGCCGTGGTCCGCCAGCGCAGGGCAGTCCGGAACGGGACGCACACGCCGGACCGCGCCACGGTGTCGTAGGGGGCAGCTTCCGTCCCCCCCCGCGGTGGTGGCATGGGTCTCTCCGGCCATGCCGCCACCGCGGCGTCGCTTCTTCCGACTCGCCGGAGTCGCCGTGCCGGGGCCGGAGTGCCTCGCTCTGCCCTCCGGACACCTGCGACGGGCGGCGCTCGCGCAGGTCACAGAGCCCGAGTCGTTCGAGCACCTCGCCCGCGGTGGCGAGCGCGGGTCACTTGCGCTGCCCGGCCAGGCGCAGTGGCAGGGCCGTGTTCTCCTCGATGGTCAGCTCGGGGAGTAGTTCGCCGTACTGGAAGACGGAACCGAAGCGTTCACGGCGCAGCGTGCTGATCATCGAGGTCGTGGAGTGGGATTGCCGGGCTCAGTATCGATGGGGAAGGGGAGCGGCGGCCGCAGGTGAAGGCGTCCTGGCCGCTGCCCAAGCGGTGGGCGATCGAGCGGACCTTCGGCCGGCTGATGCAGTACCGCCGCGGTCAAACCGCCGTGGTGGTTCACGCTCGACCAGGCCCAGAGCATCCCGGACGAACTTCCCACTGCCTGGCGGACGATGTGCCTGCTCGCCTTCTCCACCGGACTGCGCTGGGGCGAGCTCACTTCCGATGACCGCCGCGGAGCTGTCCGGTATCCCCGGCACAGCACGGCGAGCGGCACGCTCGGTGGTCCCGGAGGGGGCCGTGGAGGACCAGGGCGGCACCCACCGCCCGTGCCATGGCTATTCGCCGAGTACGTCTTGTTTCTCCAGGGCCTTGCGCAGTGCCCGCACGGCGTAGAAGGCGCGGCTCTTGACGGTGCCGGGCGGGATGCCGAGGTGCTCGGCTGCCTGGGCCACGCTGCATTCCAGGTAGTACATGAGGCCGATAATGGTCCGATGCTGCTCTTTCAGCTCCCGCAGTGCTTCCAGCACTGCGTGGGAGGTGATCGTGGATCTCATGCCATCCCAGGATGTGTCCAGGTCCTCGACCGGCATCAGCTCAAGAGGCCTGATCTGCCGAGCCCGGTGGTGGTCGATGACAAGGTTCCTGGCCACGGTGAACAGCCACGGCCGGATGTGGTCGCCGCGGGTGCCCAAGAACCGGGCGTGTTTCCAGGCACGGGCCGCGGTCTCCTGGAGGATGTCCTCCGCCTTGTGCCAGTCGCCGTCCAGCAGCCGCGTGGCGTACCGGACGAGCAGAAGTCCGTACTGATCGTAGACGTCTCGGATGAAGGCATCGCAGTCGGCTTCCGAAGTGACGTTCCGGGCATGCGCCCGAGCCGGAGCGAGGGTGGTGGTCCCCGCTTCCATGATCCCGTTCATGGGTGGCGCCCAATCCTGTTCAAGTGTTCTGTGGCGTGCTCTCCCGCATGCGCGGCGAGTGGCTCAACCTTCGTAGGGAGCCCTTGGCCAAACCTTGTCGTCTCCTTGTCGTGCCCCTTGGCGTCTCTCGCTGACCGCCCCGGCCAGGCCCTGGCATCCGCTGCGGAGCGCGCTTCCGGCCGAGTCGCACACGGAAGGACCGCCGCCGTGGCGTTCGGGCTGTGTGTGGGTGGGGGGAGCGGGTGCCCGCTCGTGTCGCGACGTCCGTCACGACGCTCTGGTACACGTCGACCGGGCACCGCACCGATCGGCCGGTCCTCCGTCGCGCATCCGCCCACGTGTTCTTACGCACGGCGAACCGGCCGCCCTGGACGCCGTTTCATGTGCTGAGTGCCCGCGTCGCACACCGGGCCCGTAAGGGCTGAGTGGAGGCCGGCGGTCGGACATGTGGCTCAGCGGATGGGAAACCCGGAAGGCCATCGGCCAGGAAGCCGTCGGCCGGTCGCGGAAGAGCGTTGACGCTGCAGGCGCAGCTCCCCCGTGACGGCGTCGAGGACGGCATCGACTGCAGGGTGAACCGGAGAGCCGCACGCAACGTTCAGCAGACCGAACGCCTACGCATCGGGGCCTGCTGGCCAGGTGGCGACTCCTCGCTCGCCGACCCTGGGCCCAGGTCCGACACGGTTCCACACAGACCGGTCGTCCACCCCTTCACTCTGTGCGCCATTGGCTGCTTCCCCGGCGTGAACAACAAGGGTGGTTTGCCGGCCCCTCGATCGTGTTGCTCCGCAGCACGGCACCATCTCGGAAGGAAAACTCCACTGATGAAGCGCACCCTCTCCCGGCTCGGACTCGTCCTGGCGGCGGGAGCCATGACCGCTCTCCCGCCCGCCTCCCCGGCCGCCGCGGTCGATCAGACCGCCTGCGGTGACCGGACGGACCTGGTTCAAGGTCTGGTACAACGGCAACCAGACCGCGTGCTTCGCCAACGCGGGCGTCATGGCTCCTGGGCCCCGGCTCTGCGGGTGAGAGGAGGCCCGCGCCCGCTGGAGCTCAGCGGATGCGCGGACGAGTGATCATCCGCTGAACCATCCCGGTCGGTGTCGACAATGCTCGTGATCAGTACACCTGGCGCGCAGGATCACCACTCCTCGGAACCGGGAGCTCATGGCTCCCGGCCGCCCTCTCCGGCACGGTGGGCGTGGGATCCGCGTCCATGTCCAGGGCGGTGAGCCGGTCACGGACCTGCTGGGCGCTGTGGGACATGGCTCGCTCGTCGGCGCGCTCGAGGGCGTGGACCCAGTCCGCCCGTGCGCCATTCCGGTCACCCGAGGCCAGCCGGGTGTCGCCCAGCCGCATCAGTGAGCCGATGGCGTTCCTGTGGTCGCCCAGTTCCTCGAACGCCCGCGTCGCCCGCTGGTAGGTGGCCACCGATTCCTCGTAACGGCCGAGCTGACGGAGGTTGTAGCCCAGAATGTCCCAGGCCTGGGCCAGCTGCCACGGCGCGTCCAGGCGCTGGAACAAGGCGATGCCCTCCTCGCTGTACTGAAGGCTTTTCTCGAGCTGCCCCAGGTTGGAGCGGAACCAGGCGAGTTCGACGAGGCACTCGGCCAACCACAACTCCTCACCTGTCTCCCGGGACAGCTCCAGTCCCCGCTCGGAGGACGTCACGGCCTCCTGGATCCGGCCGAACAGGAACAGCGCGCACGCCGTGACGTAGTGGGCTCGGGCCTGTTCACCGGTCGCGTCGAGCTCTTCGAAGATCGTGGTGGCGAGTTGTAGGTGGTGCAGGGCTTGTTCCTGATGGCCGAGATAGCCGTGGATGCCACCGAGGTGGCGTAGGCAACGGCCTTCTTCGAGGCGGTTGTTCTGGCGCCGGGCCACTTCAAGGGCGGGGGTCAGTGCGGTGATGGCTTCGGGCCAGAATTCCTGGCGGTAGAGATAGTCCTTGAGTGACCAGGCCAGCCCGGTGGTGTGGTGGTCCAGCTGTTGGCTGACGGTGGTGTGGAGCAGGCCGGTCAGCACTTGGTGTTCGGCGGTGAGCCATCGGGTTGCCTGCTTGACGGTGGTGAGGTTCTCCGGGGTGACGCCTGGGTTGGGTGCACCGAGGTCGAGCTCGGGTGTTGTGTCGTGTTTCAGGAGCTGGTTGGCCTCGTAGGCGGTGAACATGTAGTGGTCCAGGACCCGGAGGGTGGCGTGGTGGCGTTCGTCGGTGGTGTCGTGGGTGTGGGTCAGTTCGGTGGCGTAGCCGCGCAGGAGGTCGTGCAGGCTGTAGCGGCCGGGCAGTGGTTGTTCCACGAGGCAGGAACTGACCAGGCCGGCGAGTGCGCGGCGGGTTCGGGGGAGGGGAAGGCCGGCGAGGCCGGCCGCGGCGGGGGCAGTGATGTGCGGGCCGGGGTGCAGGGCCAGGAAGCGGAAGAGCCGGGCGGTGGGCTCGTCCAGGGACCGGTAGGACCAGGAGAAGACGGTGCGCACGTCGGTGGTGGTGTCGAAACCGGTGAACGCGTCGAGGCCGCCGTGGGTGTGTCGCAGCTCGTCGGCGATGGCGTGAAGGGGGAAGGAGGGATCGAGTTCGGCGCGGGCGGCGACCACGGCCATGGCCAGGGGAAGTCGTCCGCACAGGCGGATGATGTCGGCTGTGGCGGTGGGCTCGGCGGCCAGTCGTTCGGTTCCCAGGCGTCGTTCGAGGGCTTGGTGGGCCTCGGTTTGTGAGGGCAGGGGGAGGGTGAGGGGTTTGGCGCCGTCGGTGGCGATCAGGCCGGGGAGTTGGTTGCGGCTGGTGATCAGGGTGAGGCAGCCCGCTCCCGCGGGGAGCAGGGGGCGCACTTGTTGCTCGTCGCGGGCGTTGTCCAGGACGAGGAGGATCTGCCGGTCGGCGAGGAGGCTGCGGAAGAGGGTGCTGCGGCCGGGGGTGTCTTCGGGGATGCGCTGGGCGGGAACACCGAGGGCGGTGAGGAAGCCGTGCAGGGCGTTGCCGGGTTCGATGGCGGGTGCGTGGGGGTGGAATCCGCACAGGTTGACGAAAAGCTGTCCGTCGCGGAAAGAGGGGGCGATGCGGTGGGCGTGGTGGACGGCGAAGGTGGTCTTGCCGACACCGGGAGCACCGCTGATGACGACGACAGGGGCAGCGGCCGGTCCGGGCCGGCCGGGTGCACCGCTCACAGCCGACAGCCACGCCCCCTCGGCCGCCCGCCCGGCGAACACCGGGAGACTGCGCGGCAGTTGTGCCGGACGTGCCAGGGGCGGCGACGTGGTTCCCTCATCCCCGGGGCCGGGTCGCACCTCGCATCGGACCGATCGGCCGCGTCGGCTGGTTCGTCGGCGGCCGGGCCGACGGGCGCGGTTGCCTCGCCCTCGTCCGGCACCCCGGACATGGCCGGCCCGATCGGATCGCTGCCGTGCCCGGCACCCCCGCCGGGGGCGGATGCCGCGCCGAATCTGTTCAGTTCATCGGCTGAGTGAAGGGGTGGCAGGTCGTGGTGGAGGATGCCGTGGTGCAGGGCGCGTAGGGATGGGCCGGGTTCGAGGCCGAGTTCGTCGGCGAGATGCCGGCGCAGGTCGGTGTAGCGCTGAAGCGCTTCGGGGTGCCGGCCGGCGAGGTACAGGGCGCGCAGCAGCAAGGCCCAGCCGGTTTCCCGCAGGGGATGCTCTGTGGTCATTTCCTGTGCCGCGTCCAGGGCTTCGGTGATCCGTCCTCGCAGGAGCAGGGCAGTGGTGCGGATCTCGCGGGTGGTCTGCCGCAGTTCTTCCAGGCGTGCTGCCTCGTGGATGGCGAACAGGTGGTGCGCGGCGTCGGCGAACGGGGTGCCGCGCCACATCTCCAGGGCTTTTCCGGTCTCTTCCACGACGCGTTCGGGCCGGCCCTGCTCCATGAACCGGTGTGCCTGGGCAAGGGCCCGCTCGAAGCGTACGGTGTCACGGCTCTCGGGCGGAACACGCAGGGCGTAGCCCAGGGGTTCGGTGACCAGCACCTCGAAGGTGCCCTGTCGGCGCAGGTGCTGGGGTTCCAGGACCGCGCGTACCTTGCTGATGTGGGCGTGCAGGGAGCCCATCGCTCCGCCCGGTGTCCGTCCCGGCTGCTGCGGCCACAGTTCCTCGCACAGCGTCTGCGGAGCGACCGCCCGGCTCTCGGCGAGCAGCAGGCGGATCAGCAGCAGCCGCTGCCTGCGCCGACCCGGATCGAGTACCGTGCCCGCCCGCCGTACCACCAGCGGACCCAGCAGCCCGAAGTCGAGACCCTGCCTCACAGTTGTCACCGTACCCACTCAGAATCCCGCTCGACGGCGCCGCCATCGGGGGCACATACATGACCATGACCCGCGGAATGGGCGACCCGCTCCCGCGGTGACGAAAACCGGGCGCTGGCACACCCGGACACCCGTGCGACCCTCGTCGCGGTGACCTGTCCGCCGAGGTGGGGGGCCGGAGCATGTGATCGGCGCGGCGAGGACCCCGTCGTCCGCTTCCCGCATATCGGACAGGACATTAGCAGGACGCCACCCGGCGGGATGACTTCACCGGCGGCGCGATGCGCCGCGGTGACAGGGGCGCCTTCGCCGGCCGCGGCGACTGCAGGTGGGGCGCGGGATCCGCCCTCCGCCGGGAAAGGGCCGCCTCCACCTGGGGAGCCGCTCATCTGCTACCACGACCTCGGCTCGCCATGGAACGAACCGGTGGCCGGCTGATTCCGACGCTGCTGATCTGCGAGCACCCCGCGCCGGACGGCCCGTGAAGAACGCATCCGGTACGCGGTCCGTTCCGGTCGGCGGCGTCGCAGAGCGGGCCGGATCCTCTGTAGACGGTCTCTGCAGATGTCCTCCCGCCAGAGGGGCATCCACACAGATGCCCTCACCTGCGACGAAGCGTGAACCAGCGTGACGTTCATTCCGTTGAGTGATCGAACGGTCGTCGTCAAGAGTGGGGAAAGACATGGTCATCGTCGAAGGAACGAGCACTGCCCGGTTCGAACCGGTCCGAGCGGCGCTGGCAGCGCACCTGGAGTCCGGCGAGGAGCTGGGGGCGTCGATCGCCGTCGATGTCGACGGAGTCATGGAAGTCGATCTGTGGGGTGGGCATGCCGACGAAGCGCGGACCGTTCCGTGGCACCAGGACACGTTGGTCAGCCTGTGGTCGACCACCAAGACCCTCAGCAGTCTGGCGGCCCTCGTCCTCGTCGACCGGGGGGCGCTGGATCTGGACCGCCCGGTCGCGCACTACTGGCCGGAATTCGCTGCTCAGGGCAAGCAGGACATCGAGGTGCGGCATGTCCTGGCACACACCTCGGGGCTCTCCGGCTGGCAGCAGCCCTTCACCATCGACGATCTGTACGACTGGCCGACCGCGAGCGCCCGGCTGGCCGCGCAGGCACCCTGGTGGGAGCCGGGCAGTGCCTCGGGCTACCACGTGCAGACTCAGGGACAGCTGGTGGGAGAGCTTGTCCGGCGGGTCAGCGGCCGTACCCTGACCGAGTTCGTCGACACCGAGATCGCCAAGCCGTCACAAGCCGACGTCCAGATCGGTGCGCGGCAGGCCGACTGGCCGCGTATCGCCGAGCTGGTGGCGCCGTCGCAGCTCCCCGAAATGCCCGCCGGCCTCGATCCCGAGGGGATCTTCACCAAGACGTTGCTCGGAAGCCCCGCCCGGGACGAGCACGTCGAC
This sequence comes from Streptomyces sp. NPDC006602, assembly GCF_042870385.1. Lineage (NCBI taxonomy): Bacteria > Bacillati > Actinomycetota > Actinomycetes > Kitasatosporales > Streptomycetaceae > Streptomyces > Streptomyces sp. NPDC006602. The sequence continues at coordinate 51,021 of NZ_JBIAHG010000020.1, forward strand.
ACTCCGCAGTGGCGCCGTGCCGAACTCGGAGCCGTCAATGGACACGGCAACGCACGAGGCATGGCCCGTGCCCTCTCCGTGATCTCACGGCGCGGCCAGGTGAACGGCCACCGGCTCCTCTTCGCGGACACGGTGGACAAGGCCCTCGACGTACAGACCGACGGGATCGACCTGTTCCTGGGCGTTCCCGTGCGCTGGGGCATCGGCTTCGCGCTCGCCGATGCGAGGACGATGCCGCACATGCCCACCGGAAGGGTCTGCTTCTGGGTCGGCCGGGGCGGCTCGATCGTCATGATGGACCTCGACCGGCGCGTCACGTTCTCGTACACGATGAACCGGCTGGGCGACGGAATCCTCGGCTCGGAGCGCACCCTCAGCTACATGAGGCATGTCTACGAAGTCCTGGACTCCACCGGCTGAGGCCCGCCCGCTCCACCCCGGAGGCCCGACCAGGAGTTGGGTAAAGCCGTGACTCACCGGTTCAGCTCGCCCGTCAGGGTGCCGTCACCCGCTGTGCGTTCGACGCCGTGCCCTCCCGGTCGACCAGCAAGGGAAGCAGCGGTTGCAGGACGAGGCCGGCAGCGGTCACGACCTGTGCCAGGCGATACGTGTACGGAGCCGACCGCCCTGCCGAGGCGGCGGCGGTCCGGCCGGGCAGGGTCGCGCGTACCTCCCAACCGCTCTCGGCTGTCGGGCCGCTGGGCAGTGTGCCACCCGGCTCCCGGGCCCGCGACCGCAGAAAGCCCTGGCCGCGCCCTGAACCGAGGCCCGCGCCGTGCGCCACCGACCCGGCCGGCCGCGCGCTCGTGACCGAGACTCCCGTGCAGGTGTCGCCGTACAGGCAGGTCACCGTCGTGGCCGCACCCGGCGAGTGCCGCGCCACGTTGGTCAGAGCCTCGCGCGCGATGCCGTACGCCGCGTCCGCGACGGCACCGTCCGGCATCGGATCGATGAACGAACATCCCGTTCCCGGGGTGAACCGGCCCTGTCTTCTCATCGTTGAACAGGACGAAAGACGTTCTGGCCCGGCAGTTGGGGGGGCGGGCGATGCTCCAGGGCCAGGTCGGGCGGCAGCCCGGCAGCCGCTCTCCGGGCCGCTGTCGCGTGTCGCCCACCATCCCTCCGATCCGCGCTGACCACCTGGCGCAGACGGAACGCACAACAACTCGGTCATCCACAAAGGAACTCGGTGCTTCGTTTCTCGAACGCACCGGCCGCTTCGCCGGCACGGTCCGGTGAGGGCCGACAACCAAGGAAAAGGACATTCACGCATGCGCATCACCCGCCTGGCCCGTCCGAGCCGCAGATCCGCCCTGCTCGGTGTCACAGCGGCCGTAGGGCTGTCTGTGGCCGCCGTCACCCTGCCCGGCGTAGCCGGTGCGGTGCCCCACCATCAGATACGTCCGACGATCGTGCTGGAGCACGGGGCGTTCGCCGACGCGGCGAGCTGGGACGGTGTCGTCACTCGGCTGCAGAGTGCGGGCTATCCCGTGGTGTCCGCCGCCAACCCGCTGCGAGGTCCGGCGACCGATGCCGCTTACCTGCGCAGCGTCGTCGACCACATCGACGGGCCCGTGGTCCTGGTCGGTCACTCCTACGGCGGTACCGTCATCAGCCAGGCCGCCGCGGGCCTGGAGGGCAAGGTGAAGGCGCTGGTCTACATCGCTGCGTTCCTGCCCGACACGGGCGAGAGTTCGCTCGGACTGACGAACAAGTTCCCCGGCAGCACCCTCGGCCAGGCGATCGAGTCCGTCAACTACACGCTGCCCGACGGTGGTCAGGGCGCAGACGTGTACATCAAGCCGGAAAAGTTCCGCGACCAGTTCGCTGCGGACGTGCCGGCGGACAAGGCCAGGCTCATGGCAGCAGGACAGCGTCCGATCGCCGCCGCCGCGCTGGAGGAGAAGTCGACGAAGGCCGCCTGGAAGACGATCCCCTCCTGGTCGTTGGTCACTACCGAAGACCTCAACATCCCCGTGGCCGCCCAGCGCTACATGTCGGCCCGTGCCGGGGCTCGCACCACGGTCATCGACGCGTCGCACGCGGTATCCGTGTCCCGCCCCGGGGCCGTCGCCCGCATCGTGGAGCAGGCGGCCCGCACGGTCCGCTGACCGGCAGTTCCGCCCTGTCGCAGCCTCGCACGTCCCCACAGTCCTGCCCGTCCGGGCACTTCACCACCAGACGCATTTCCCACCGAAAGGCAGTAACCAGCATGGCGTTCATCACCGTCGGCCAGGAGAACTCGACCAGCATCGAGCTGTACTACGAGGACCACGGCACCGGGCAGCCGGTCGTACTGATCCACGGCTACCCGCTCGACGGCCACTCCTGGGAGAAGCAGTCGGCCGCCCTGCTGTCGGCCGGCTACCGCGTGATCACGTACGACCGGCGCGGTTTCGGCCGCTCCAGCCAGCCCACCACCGGCTACGACTACGACACCTTCGCTGCCGACCTGAACACGGTCCTGGAGACCCTCGACCTCAACGACGTCGTCCTGGTCGGCTTCTCCATGGGTACCGGCGAGGTCGCCCGCTACCTGGGAACCTACGGCTCCGCCCGGATAGCCAAGGCAGCCTTCCTCGCCTCTCTCGAGCCTTTCCTCCTCAAGACCGACGACAACCCCGGCGGCGTCGACGGCACCATCTTCAAGGACATCGAAGAGGCAGTCACCGCCGACCGCTACGCCTACTTCACCGCGTTCTACGAGAACTTCTACAACCTCGACGAGAACCTCGGCACCCGCATCAGCGAGGAAGCCGTCCGCAACAGCTGGAACGTTGCCGCCGGAGCCTCCTCGTACGCCTCCCTGGCTTGCGTGGCGACCTGGTCCACCGACTTCCGTGCCGACCTCCCCAAGATCGACGTCCCGGCACTGATCCTGCACGGGACCGCCGACCGCATCCTGCCCATCGAGGCCACCGGAGAACGCTTCCACCAGTCACTCCCGCAGGCGGACTACGTCGTCATCGACGGCGCCCCCCACGGCCTGCTGTGGACCCACGCCCAGGAAGTCACCCAGGCCCTCCTCGCCTTCCTGGCCAAGTGACCGACGGCCGACGGCCCTCCCGCCGGGAGCGGGCACGCGGCCCGTTACGCGGGGGACGCGAGGGTGATCCTGCTCGTTCGCTCGCGGGCCGCTCGTCGGCAGGACCGTGAACCGTGCGCACCCCGCCGTCGTTCCCACTACGGCGGGGTGCACGAAACTCTCCTGAAGCCAGGACAGTTGCCCGCAGAGTAGCTCTGGCATGGTTCGAGAGCCGGAGTGACACCTCCCTGCTCTTCCCGCGCCATCTCCAGCTGACCGAGGTGACGACCGGCGAACGCAGCTCCGCCGGGTCCGAACGCAGCCGCGAAGGAACTCACCGACGCCGGCCACCAAGCCCTCACGGCGGCGCTTTCCCGCAAAGCCTTTCGGCGCGTGAGTCAGGCCGGCTGCGCCACCGTCCGTCCGGCTCCCCACCGCCGGGTGCGGTGGGTGCCCGCGAGGCGGCAGGTGGCGTAGATCGTGAACGAGATCGTCGTGACGTAGGGGCTGATGGGGATGCTGCTGCCCAGGGCGAGCAGGATGCCGCCCTCGATCGAGGCCACGGCGAAGAGCACGCTGAGCACCGGCAGCAGGATGGGCGACGCGGTGATGCGGGCGGCGGCCGCGGCGGGCGTGACCAGGAGGCTGAGGACCAGCAGCGCGCCGACGATCTGCACCGACAGGGCGACGGCGAGTCCGAGCACGATCATGAAGGCGAAGGACAGGGCACGCACCGGCACGCCGCGGGCCTCGGCGACATCCGGGTCGGCGCTGGCGAAGGTCAGCGGGCGCCACATGATCGTCAGGGCGAGCAGGACGACGGCGGAGGTGCCGAGCAGCCAGGTCATCTGCGGGGTGTCGACGGCGACGATCTGGCCGGTGAGGAGGCCGAACTTGTTGGCCGCGCGGCCTTTGTAGAGGGCGAGGAAGAGCACGCCCAGTCCGAGGCCGAACGGCATGATGATGCCGATCACCGAGTTGCGGTCGCGGGCCCGTGCGCCCAGGACGCCGATCACGCCGGCTGCGAGGAGCGAGCCGACGATCGAGCCCGCCACGATGTTCACGCCGAGGAGCAGGGCCGCTGAAGCTCCGGCGAAGGACAGCTCGCTGATGCCGTGCACCGCGAAGGGCAGGTCGCGCATGATGACGAAGACCCCGGCCAGGCCGCCGACGAGGCCGAGCGCGGCACCGGCGACGAGGGAGTTGCGGACCAGCGCCAGGAGTTCGCCGTAGTTGTCGAAGCTGAAGATCTGCTGCCAGACCCCGTCGGCGAGCGTCATCGGCGTACATCCTCGGTCTCATGGGCGTGGTGCGGTGGTGTGGCCGGGTCGTCGGGGGCTCCGACGACCACGACCCGGCCGTGTACACGGACGACATCGACCTGGGTGCCGTACAGCCGCGACAGCGACTCGGAGGTGAGGACCTCCTCCGGTGTGCCGACCCGGTGACTGCCGTGCGCCAGGTACAGCACCCGGTCCACCAGGCCGAGCACCGGGTTGATCTCGTGGGTCACGAAGACCACGGCCGTGCCGTGCGAGCGGCGTCGGGCGTCGACCAGTTCGGTGACGGCCCGCTGGTGGTTCAGGTCGAGGGAGAGCAGCGGCTCGTCGCAGAGCAGGATGCGCGGGTCGGTGGCCAGGGCCTGGCCGATGCGGACGCGCTGACGTTCGCCTCCGGAGAGCAGGCCGAGCGGCACGTCGGCGTACGTGGACGCGCCGACCGACGCGAGGATCTCGTCAACCCGATGGCGGACGGCGGCCGTGCGCAGGCGCGGTCCGAAGCGGTGGCCGTCGATCCCGAAGAGTACGAGGTCGCGGGCGCGCAGCATCGCCTGCGCGGACAACTCCGCCTGCTGGGGTACGTAACCCAGGTGCCGGGCGGCCTCGCGGGGCGGGCGGCCGAGGACGGTCAGGGTGCCGGCCGAGAGAGGCTGCCGGCCCAGCAGGGACCGTACGAAGCTGGTCTTGCCCGAGCCGTTCGGCCCGAGCACGGCCACGAACTCCCCGGGCCGTACGTCCAGGTCCAGGCCCTGCCACACCACACGCTCGCCGTAGGACACGGCGGCCTCGCGCAGGCTGATCACCGCGCCGGTCCCGGGTCCCGCCTGACGGGCCCGGGGCACCGGGGCCGCGGCCGGTCGCCTCACTTGTCCAGCGCGCTCGCGAGCGCGTCGACGTTGGCGGTCATCCAGCCGAGGTAGTCCTTGCCCGCGGGCAGGGTCTCGGTCACCGGGACGACGGGGATGCCGGCCGCCTTCGCCGCGGCCTTGGCCTTCTCGGTCTGCGGGCCGGAAGTCTGCTCGTTGTAGACCAGCGCCTTGACCTCCTTGCCGCTGAACACGGCCAGCGTGGCCTGGAGGATCTTGGGGGAGACGTCGTCGCCCTCCTCGATGGCCTCGCTGAACTCCCCGGGCGTCCGGTTCACCAGGCCGGACGCGTCGAGCAGGTACAGCGGCACGGGCTCGGTGATGGCCACGCCCTCGCCGCCGTGCTCCTTCCTGATCTGGGCTTCCTTCGTCTCCAGCAGGTGGAGCTTCGTCTTGAACGTCTCGGCGTTCTGGGTGAAGGCGGCCGCGTCGGCGGGTTCGGCCTTGCCCAGGGCGGCCGCTGTGCGGTCTGCGATCTTGGCGACGGTGGGGAAGTCGTACCAGACGTGCTCGTTGAGCTCCCCGCCCTTCGGGGCCGTCTTGCCAGAGACCTTGACGGCGTTGATCACCTCGGCGGAGGAGCCGCCGCTCTTGAGCATCCGGTCGACGAAGTCGTCGTAGCCGCCGCCGTTCTCGACGACGACCTTCGCCTTGGACAGCGCCAGTTGGTTCTGGGTGTTGGCCTCGTAGGAGTGCGGGTCCTGCTCGGGGTCACTGATGATCGAGGTGACGTCGACCTTCGCGCCGCCTATCTGCTTCACGATGTCGCCGTAGACGTTGGTCGAGGCGACAACGGCGACCTTGGACGAGGCGGCCGGTTCCTGGGAGCTGCTCCCGCCGCTGCCGGAGTCCGACGAGCTGCCGCAGCCTGCCAGGACGGCCAGCGAGGCGCCGGTGAGCAGGGCGGCCAGGCGCCGGGACGGGGACGAGGGCATGGGTCCTCCACGACAGGGGGGAACAGGGATGTTCCCGGGGGCTGGGACAGCCCGGAGCGAGCCGGGCAAGCGCCACGCTAGATGGAAATGAATGTCAAGAACATGGCTGATTCCGATCTATATGAAAACCATTGCCAATACTTGACGTACCCGGCCCGCTCCGGCGTGGCGCCTGCCTGCCGCGCCCGCGAGGTCAGCAGTCGCGGAACTCGGGGGACTGGTTGAGGATCTGCGCACGCAGGGAGGTGAAGCGCGCGTACGTCTCACCGCCACGGTCCTCGGGGCGGAACGCGGCGACGCGGTGGCAGTTCTGGAAGGCGAGGGCGACGAAGAAGTGCCGCTCCAGGCTGCCCCGGATCGCGTCGCTGGACAGCGCGCGCAGCAGCTGGCCGCGCTCCTTCTCGGAGGGCGGCGGGGTCTGGTTGTCGGTGAACTCGGCGTCACCGGCGCGCAGTTCGCCGACCAGGCCGGCGATCAGGTCGTAGGCGTAGGGCAGGGACGTACGGACCGTTTCCACGAAGTCCTCCTCCCGTACCTCGCCGTTCTCGGCTTCGGCGAGCAGCTTCGGGGAGACGTCGAGCGACATGACGGTGTTTCCTGTCTGTTCGTTGTACTGGCGGTACTGGCGGTACTGGCAGTGCTGGATGTGGTGGGGGGAGGGGAGGGGGAGGAAGGGCGGCGCGGCGGCGTCAGGCGAAGGCCGCCAGCGCCGCCGGGCCGTGCCGGAAGTCGGGGTCGACCTGGGCGGCGAGGTCCTGACCCGTGGCCTCGTTGGCCCAGGCGGTGGCGTTGCGCAGATGGAACTCCACGGCGTGCCGCTGGAAGGCGGTCCAGTCCTTGGGGCGGGCGTCCACGGCCGCGCGCAGCCGGTCCAGCGTGCGCGCGTTGTGCGACTCCAGCTCCCCGGCGGCCCGGCCCTGTTCCTGGGCGCGCACGAACGAGGACTGCTCGCAGTGGGCGACCAGGTCGTTGCCGACGTGCTCCCGCAGGAAGGTGAGGTCGTCCGCGCCGGTGACCTTGTTGCCGACCACGGCGACCGGGATGCCGAACTCGGCGGCGTGATCGCGGTACTGGCGGTAGACCGAGACGCTCTTGCGGGTCGGCTCCACGACGAGGAAGGTCATGTCGAAGCGGGTGAACAGCCCGGAGGCGAAGGCGTCGGCGCCGGCCGTCATGTCGACGATCACGTACTCGCCGGGCCCGTCCACGAGGTGGTTGAGGTACAGCTCGACCGCGCCGAGCTTGGAGTGGTAGCAGGCCACGCCGAGGTCGCTCTCGCCGAAGGCCCCGGTGACCATCAGCGCCACCCCGCCGACCTCCTGGACGTGGTGGGCGTGGATCTCGTCGTCGCCGAGCAGCCGCAGCAGCCGGGAGCCGCGACCGGGCGGGGTCGTCTTGACCATGGCGTCGCGGGACGCGATTCGCGGGTTCGTGCCCCGCAGGTGGTCCTTGATCTCGCCGGTCCGCGCGCTGAGCGGCGGCGCGGCGAAGACCTCGTCCTCGCCGAGACCGAGCGCGTACGCCAGGTGCTGGTTGATGTCGCCGTCGATGGCGACGACCGGCGCGCCGGAGCGGGCCAGGTGACGGGAGAAGAGGGCGGACAGGGTGGTCTTGCCGCTGCCGCCCTTGCCGACGAAGGCAATGCGCATGGCTAACCGCCGGCCTTATTGGAAATGGATGTCATGCGCATAGATTGCGGAGGGCGTGGTGGGCGTGTCAAATTGCCGCTCCCCGAAGTGTTCATCCTTTGCTGAGAGTTGGGGCGCCTACTCCAGATGGGTGGGCAAGGGCCCCGCACATGGCGATGCCCGGGCCGGCCCCTGCGGGCCGGCCCGGGCATCAGTGGTGCGATCAGACGGGTGCGATCAGACGAGGTCGAACCGGTCCAGGTTCGAGACCTTGACCCACGCCGCGACGAAGTCCTTCACGAGCTTCTCCTTCGCGTCGTCGCTCGCGTAGACCTCCGCGAGGGCACGCAGCTCGGAGTTGGAGCCGAAGACGAGGTCGGCACGGGTGCCGGTCCACTTCAGCTTGCCCGTCTCGGCGTCGCGGCCCTCGAAGGTGGTCTGGTCCTCCGAGGTGGACTTCCACGTCGTTCCCAGGTCGAGCAGGTTGACGAAGAAGTCGTTGGTCAGCGCGCCCGGGGTGGCGGTGAACACGCCGTGCTGCGAGCCGCCCTGGTTGACGCCGAGGACGCGCAGACCGCCGACGAGGACGGTCAGCTCGGGGGCGCTCAGGGTGAGCAGGTTCGCCTTGTCGAGCAGCAGGTACTCGGCCGGCAGGCGGTTGCCCTTGCCGAGGTAGTTGCGGAAGCCGTCCGCGACCGGCTCCAGCGCGGCGAAGGACTCCGCGTCGGTGTGCTCCTCGGTGGCGTCCACGCGGCCCGGCGTGAAGGGGACCTCCACGTCGAAGCCGGCGTCCTTGGCGGCCTTCTCGATCGCGGCGGCACCGCCGAGGACGATCAGGTCGGCCAGGGAGACCTTCTTGGCACCGGCGTTGAACTCGGCCTGGACGCCCTCCAGGACGCGCAGGACCTGGGCGAGCTGGTCGGGGTCGTTGGCCTCCCAGCCGCGCTGCGGCTCCAGGCGGATGCGGGCGCCGTTGGCACCGCCGCGCTTGTCGCTGCCACGGAAGGTGGACGCCGAGGCCCACGCGGTGGACACCAGCTGCGAGACGGTCAGCCCGGTCGCGATGACCTTGGCCTTCAGGGCCGTGATGTCGGCGGCGTCGATGACCTCGCCCTCGGCCTGCGGCAGCGGGTCCTGCCACAGCAGCGTCTCCGCGGGGACCTCCGGGCCGAGGTACAGGGACTTCGGGCCCAGGTCACGGTGGGTCAGCTTGTACCAGGCGCGGGCGAAGGCGTCCGCGAACTCGGCCGGGTTCTCGTGGAAGCGCTTCGAGATCTCACCGTAGATCGGGTCGAAGCGCAGCGAGAGGTCGGTGGTGAGCATCGTGGGCAGACGCTTCTTCGACGGGTCGTGCGCGTCCGGGATGATCGCCTCGGCGTCCTTGGCCACCCACTGCTTGGCGCCGGCCGGGGACTCGGACAGCTCCCACTCGTAGCCGAAGAGGATGTCGAAGAAGTCGTTGCTCCACTGGGTGGGCTTGGTGGTCCAGGTGACCTCCAGACCGGACGTGATGGCGTCGCCGCCCTTGCCGGTGCCGAAGGTGGACTTCCAGCCCAGGCCCTGCTCCTCCAGGGAGGCGGCCTCGGGGTCGTTGCCCACGTGGTCGGCCGGGCCGGCGCCGTGGGTCTTGCCGAAGGTGTGGCCACCGGCGATGAGGGCGACGGTCTCCTCGTCGTTCATCGCCATGCGGCGGAACGTCTCGCGGATGTCGCGGGCCGCGGCCAGCGGGTCCGGGTTGCCGTTGGGGCCCTCCGGGTTGACGTAGATGAGGCCCATCTGGACGGCGCCGAGGGGGTTCTCCAGCTCACGGTCGCCGGTGTAGCGCTGGTCGTCGAGCCAGGTGGTCTCGGGACCCCAGTAGACGTCCTCGTCGGCCTCCCAGACGTCGGCGCGGCCGCCGCCGAAGCCGAAGGTCTCGAAGCCCATCGTCTCCAGTGCGACGTTGCCCGTGAGGATCATGAGGTCGGCCCAGGAGATCGACTGGCCGTACTTCTTCTTGACCGGCCACAGCAGACGGCGGGCCTTGTCGAGGTTGCCGTTGTCCGGCCAGCTGTTCAGCGGCGCGAAGCGCTGCTGGCCACGGCCGCCACCGCCGCGGCCGTCGCTGATGCGGTAGGTGCCGGCGCTGTGCCAGGCCATACGGATCATCAGCGGGCCGTAGTTGCCGAAGTCGGCGGGCCACCAGTCCTGCGAGGTGGTCAGCACCTCGGCGATGTCCCGTTTCACGGCCGCCAGGTCGAGGTTCTGGAACGCCTCGGCGTAGTCGAACGACTCACCGAGGGGGTTCGCGACGACCGGGTCCTTGGCAAGGATCTTCAGGTTGAGGCGCTCCGGCCACCACTGGCGGTTTCCGCCGCCCTGGGTGGGGTGCGCGGCGCGTCCGTGCGCGACCGGGCAGCCCGAGGCCTCCTCCGGCTTCGGGTCCGTGACGATCGCGTCATGGTTCTCGGTCATGGGGAATCCTTCCGAACGGGGTGGATCACAAGCTCAGGGGCTGGGGGCGGTGGAACAGGAGGGGCACAGGCCCCAGTAGATGACCTCGGCCTCGTCGACCGAGAAGCCGTGGTCCTGGGCGGCGGTCAGGCAGGGGGCGTGGCCGACCGCGCAGTCGACGTCGGCGACGACACCGCACGACCGGCACACCAGGTGGTGGTGGTTGTCGCCGACGCGTCCCTCGAACCGGGCGGGGCTGCCCGGTGGCTCGATGCGGCGGACGAGCCCCGCGGCGGTGAGCGCGTGGAGGGCCTCGTACACGGCCTGCAGCGATATGTGGCCGACGCGGTCGCGCACCCCGGATGCGATCGCCTCGACGCCCAGGTGATCACCGTCCCGGACGGTCTCCAGCAGTGCGGCTCGGGCGGCTGTCACCCGCAGGCCGGCACCGCGGAGTTCCTCGGCAGTGGTCGGGGGCTGGGGCGAAGTCATGACACCAACCTACCCTCATAAACACGAACGGTTCAAGAAAAGGAACAGTACAAGTTTGGTGTCGTGCGAGTGGCGCTCCGGCGCCGGGCCGTAACCGCACCGGTGATCGGCCGACACCCGGGCGAACTCCGGCCGACGTGCCGGAGTACGACCCGTGGCGGCCCGACAGGTCGCGGTCTTCTGGAGGCAGGCTTTTCTCCCGGGGTATTCCTCCACCACCGTCGATGTGGCCGCCAGGGGCGGGTCCGGCCGGACCGCGAACGCCCCCGTCGTCCATGCGACTGAGCGACCCGCGGTCGCCCGGCGGAAGGCGACCGAGGCGAATCGTCCGGTCATGCCCGTGCAAAATCGGTGCCGGAATTCCCGGGCGCGGACAGGGTGCCCCGGGGTGGGTGGCAGGATCGGGCCGCATGAAGGCGTCCCCCGCGGTACGAGGGCTGCGCGCGGCGGTGTTCGCGGCGCTGTGCGTGCTGCTGGCCGCCGGGGGGCACTCGCTGGCGACCGGCATGGCCCCGCCTGGGTGCAGGTCGCCGGGTTCCTGGCGGTGTTCGCGTGCGGGTGTCCGCTGAGCGGTCGGGAGCGGTCGCTGGTATCCATCGGGGGAGTGACCCTCGCGGCGCAGGGCGGGTTGCACGTCGCGTTCGGGGCCGCACGGCCGCACGCGGGTAACAGTCGGCCCGGCACCCCCGTTGGCGTGCCTTGGGTCACATGTGTGGAGACGAGTCCGAGGCTCCGCGGGGATTTCCGTACCCCAGCGTGACGATCTGAGCCTGGATGCGAGGATGAGGCGCCATGACAGCCGGGTGGGGTTCACGCACGGTACGGGCCGCGGTGTTCGCGGCCGTCTGTGTGCTGCTCGCCGCCCTGGGCCACGTCATGATGTCCGGCAGACATGTACCTGCCTGGTTGCTGGCCGCCGGATTCGCCGCGACCGGCGCGGTCGGCTGGCGCCTGGCCGGGCGGGAGCGCGGGCTTGTGCTCATCATGGCCGCCGTGGTCACCGTCCAGACGCTCCTGCATTCGGCGTTCTCGCTCGCGCAGCCGCCGGGCGGGGCGTCGGCGGGCGGCTCGATGGCATCGGACATGGGGTCCTCGCACATGGACTCCGCGCGCCTGGATGCGCGGCACATGGATTCCGCGCACACGGGTTCCGTCCACACGGGCTCGATGCAGATGGACGGCATGGACTCCATGGCCCTAGGCCACATGGACATGGGCCACATGGTGCCCTCTGCCGTCAGCGGTGGAACGTCCTCTTTCGGCATGCTCACCGCCCACCTCCTGGCCGCCCTGCTGTGCGGCCTGTGGCTGGCCCACGGCGAACGGGCCGCCTTCCGCATCCTGCGAGCCGTCGCCGGATGGCTGGCGGCCCCGCTGCGGCTGCTGCTGGCGCTGCCCGTCCCGCCTGACCGCCCGCGTCCGCGCGGACGCCGCCCGCACCCGGACCGGGCGCCGCGCCTGCTTCTTCTCGTCCACGCGATCACTTCTCGGGGTCCGCCCCTGGGGACGGCTGTCGTCTGAAGACAGCTCTGGTGACCCGAGGCTGCCGCACGGCGCCTCGGGCAGCCGCCGTACGCCCACGCAGGTGTCGTACGGCCGCATCCCCATCCCCCCTCCCTCACGGATGACCCGAGAAGGACACCCGATGATCCCCGCAAGGGACTCCATGGACGACTCGACGACCGCCTGGGCGCTCGCCGCCCGCGCCGGTGACGCCGAGGCCGTCGAGCACTTCGTCCGCGCACTCCACCGCGACGTCCTCCGATACGTCGCCCACCTCTGCGCCGATCGGCAGGCCGTTGACGACCTGGTCCAGGACACGTTCCTGCGGGCGCTCGGCAGCCTGCACCGGTTCGAGGGCCGGTCCTCCGCCCGTGCCTGGCTGCTGTCCATCGCGCGCCGCGCGGTGATCGACAGTTACCGGTACTCGGCGGCCCGGCCCCGGCTGCACGACGCGACGGACTGGCAGCTCGCCGTCGAGCGGGCCCAGCCGTGCGGTCTGCCCGGCTTCGACGACGGCATTGCGCTGGCCGACCTGCTGGCGACGCTGCCCGAGGCGCGCCGGGAGGCGTTCGTCCTCACCCAGTTGCTGGGCCTGCCCTACGAGGAGGCCGCCGCGCTGACCGACTGCCCGGTCGGCACGGTCCGCTCCCGAGTGGCCCGCGCCCGCGCCACCCTTGTCGCCCTGCTGACCGCGCCGGACGAACAACCCCCGCGACCACCCGCCCTGGCAGCCTGACGCGGGGGAAGCGGCGGACGGCGGACTGAGGTGGCTGCCCTGCCCGCCCCAACGCGGCTCAGCGGCGCAGTCTCCGTGCCAGCTCGGCCGCCGTGCCGAGCGTGGCCAGGCCGGTCCCGGCCAGGGCGAGCGCTTTGGCCGGGCGGCCGGGTGGGGTGGGCCGGGCGCCGGGGGCGACGCCGTACGCGCTGCCCGGTGTGCCGGAACGGTCGGCCGCGGGCAGCGCCGAGGCCAGCAGTTCCGCGAGGTGGACCGCCTCGTGGCCGCCGCTGTCGAACTCGTGGATCTGCGTACGGCAGCTGAAGCCGTCGGCGAGGACCACGGTCTCCGGCGGCTCCTCGCGCAGCCGCGGCAGCAGCACGCGCTCAGCGCTCGCCCTGCTGACGTCCAGGTGCCCGGGCTCGAAGCCGAAGTTCCCGGCCAGGCCGCAGCACCCGGACTCCAGCCGCTCGACGTCGACCCCGGCGCTCCGCAGCAGCCGCTCGTCGGCCGTCCAGTCCAGCACCGCGTGCTGATGGCAGTGCACCTGGGCGACCGCCCGTGCGGACCGGTCCGGCACGTGCGGGGGCTCGTAGCCGGGGGAGTGCTCGGTGAGCAACTCGCCCAGTGTCACGGTCTGTTCGCGCAGCCGTCGCACATCACGGTCGCCGGGGAACAGCTCGCTCGCGTCCGACCGGAACACGGCCGTACAGCTCGGTTCGAGGCCGACGACCAGACCGCCCGCCCGGACGTGGTCGGCGAGATGCCGCACGGTGCGGGTCAACACCCGCTCCGTAACAGCCAGTTGCCCGGTCGAGATCCAGGTCAGTCCGCAGCACAGCGGCTCCTGAGGCAGCACCACCCGCCACCCCGCGTGCTCCAGCAGCCGTACGGCCGCCTGCCCGACGTGCGGATGGAAGTGGCTGGTGAAGGTGTCCGGCCACAACAGAACGGTCCCACGGACGCTCCCACGGCCGGTTCCACGGACGGTCCCACGGGCGCTTCCGCGCGCCCCGTCGCCGTACCGCTCGTGCCGCGCGAACCACTGCTGCAGCGTCTCCCCGGCGAACAGCGGCACCTCCCGCTCCTCCACCCCCGCCACGGCCACCGCGGCCTTCGACAACCCGGGCGTGTGCGTGAGCGCGTTGACGACCGGGCCGAGCCGCGCCCGGCCGACCGCCTGGGCGACGGCGGGCAGCCAGCCCATCGACAGGTGGGCGCGCGGCCTGCGCCACGGGCGGCCCTCGTAGTGGTGGGACAGGAACTCCGCCTTGTACGTGGCCATGTCCACGTCGGCCGGGCAGTCCTTCTTGCAGCCCTTGCACGCCAGGCACAGGTCGAGCGCGTCGCGCACCGCCTCCGACCGCCAGCCGTCCCGGATGGCGCTGTCGCCGTGTCCGTCGAGCATCTCGAACAACAGCCGGGCCCGTCCGCGCGTGGAGTGCTCCTCCTCCATGGTCACCTGGTAGGACGGGCACATCACCGCGCCGCCCTGGTTGGTGTGCTGCCGGCATTTCCCCACGCCCACGCACCGGTTGGCGGCCTCGGCGAAGGACCCGCCGTCGTGCGGGAAGCGGAAATGGAGATCGCGGGGGGCGTACGGTGCCCAGTCCCCGCCGAGGCGCAGGTTCTCGTCGAGCCGGTACGGCGCCACGACCTTCCCGGGGTTCATCCGGTCGCCCGGGTCGAACACGGCCTTGAGTCGCCCGAAGGCCTCCACCAGCTCGTCCCCGAACATCCGCGGCAGCAGCTCGCCCCGGCTCTGCCCGTCCCCGTGCTCGCCGGAGAAGGAGCCGCCGAACTCGGCGACCAGGTCGGCCGCCCGCTCCATGAAGCGCCGGTAGGTGGCGACCCCGTCGGCGGAGTACAGGTCGAAGGGGATCCGGGTGTGCACGCAGCCCTGCCCGAAGTGGCCGTAGAGGCTGGGCCCGGTGTCGCTCTGGTAGCCGAACTCCTCGTACAGGCCGCGCAGTCGGCGCAGATAGTCGCCGAGCCGCTCGGGCGGGACGGCGGAGTCCTCCCAACCCTCGAAGGTGTCGGGCCGGCCCGGCACGTGCGCGGTGGCGCCGAGACCGGCCTCGCGGACCTGCCACAACTCCTCCTCGCGGACCGGGTCGTCCATGAACGCGACCTCGGGGTCGTGCTCGGACTCGCGCAGCGCGTCGAGCATCCGGTGCGCCCGCTCGTCCGCCTCCTCGAGCGTGTCCGCGCCGAACTGGGCCATCAAGAAGGCGTGTCCTTCGGGGAGTTCGGCGAGGGCCTTCGGGTTGAGGTGCTTGAGCTGTTCGTCGCGGATCAGCTTGGAGTCGACGCCCTCCAGCGCGATCGGTTCGTGCGGCAGGATCGTCGGCACCGCTTCCGCGGCCCGGGCGATGTCCCCGAACCCCAGCACCACCAGCGTGCGTTCCTTGACGACCGGCACCAGCTCCAACTCGGCGCGCAGGACCGTCACCAGCGTCGACTCGCTGCCGACCAGCAGTCCCGCGACGTCGAAGTCGTGCTCCGGGAGCAGTGAGTCGAGGTTGTAGCCGGAGACCCGGCGGGGGATGTCCGGGTAGCGGCGGCGGATCTCGTCGGCGTAGGTGTCGCGCAGGGCGCGCAGCCGGCGGTAGACCGCCGCCCTGAGGTCGCCGTGCCGCTCGATCTCCGCGTACTCCTCGTCGGCGGTCGTGCCGCACCAGAAGCGGGTGCCGTCGTAGAGCAGCACCTCCAGGCGGGCGATGTTGTCGACGACCTTGCCGGTCGCCTGCGCGGTGGCCCCGCAGGAGTTGTTGCCGATCATGCCGCCGATCGTGCAGTTCGCGTGGGTGGCGGGTTCCGGCCCGAAGCGCAGCCCGGTGGGCGCGAGTTGCCGGTTCAGCTCGTCCAGCACGATGCCGGGCTGCACGACACACGTACGGGCGTCCTCGTCCACGGACTCCAGCCGGGCGCAGTACTTCGACCAGTCGATGACCACGGCCGTGTTGGTGCACTGCCCGGCCAGACTGGTCCCACCGCCCCGGGACAGCACGGGCACGTCGTACGCACGCGCCACGGCCACCGCCTCCGCGGCGGCTTCGGGCGTACGGGGTACGACCACGCCGATCGGCGTCTGCCGGAAGTTGGAGGCGTCCGTGGAATAGGCGGCCCGGCTGCCCGCGTCGAACCGGACCTCGCCGTCGACCCGCTCCCGAAGGGCGGTCTCCAGCGCCGCCGCGTCGACCGGCGGCACGGCCGCTCGCCTCGTGACGGGATCGGGCAGGTCCAGCGCGCCCATGGGGCCCTCCTCGCGTGTCGGCGCAGCAGTGGCCGCCGTGCCCGGGGCACGGGGCGACCGGGTACCCCACGGCCGCGCCGACGACACGGGGCCTACTGGGCGTCCGCCTCCGAGGCCAGACCCGGCAGCAGCGCGCGCATCGCCTCGCGCTGGGCCGGCCCCATGAACTGGTCCAGCGCCTGGAGCACCGTCTCGGCCAGCTGCCCGGAGGATTCGGCCAGCAGGCGTCGCGCCTTGTCCGTGAGGGCCACCTCGACGCCCCGCTTGTCGCCGCAGACCGCCTGGCGGGTGACGAGGCCGGCGTGCTGGAGGCAGGCGATCTGGTAGGTGAGCCGGGTCTTGGGGCGGCCCAGGAGCTCCGCGATCTGCGTCATGCGCAGGCCCGTGGGCTGCTCGGCCAGCAGGCACAGGACCAGGAACTCGTCGTGCGAGACGTCGAGCCGTTCCTTGACGACGGAGCGCAGCCGTTGCTCCACGGCCCCGGTGGAGGCCAGCACGAGCATCCACGCGCGCAGCTCGTCCGGAAGGAGGCTGTCGTCGGACGCGGAGGGGCATTCGGGCAGGTCGGCCATGAATTCGATTCTACCTGTTGTCCAACTTTGGATTATTGGCTACTGTCAGGTCATCCAAATTTGTACGACAGGAGCAGGAAAATCATGACCGTCACCGTCGAAACAGGTACGTGGCAGCTCGACCGCACCGCCTCCACCGTCGCGCTGAAGCACAAGACGATGTGGGGCCTGGTCACGGTGAAGGGCACCTTCTCCGGCTTCGCGGGCCAGGGCGAGGTGCGCCCCGACGGTTCGGCCGTCGGCACCCTCACGCTGGACGCCGCCTCCCTGGACACCAAGAACGCCAAGCGCGACACCCACCTTCGGTCCGCCGACTTCTTCGACGTCGACAACCACCCCGAGATCACCCTCACCGTCCGCAGCGCCGAACTCCGCGACGACAAGACGGTTCACATCGTCGGTCAGCTCACCGCGCGCGGCATCAGCAGGCCCCTGACCTTCACCGCGAGCCTCGTCGAAGCGGACGCCGAGGCGCTCACCCTGAACGCCGAATTCACCGTGGACCGTGACCAGTTCGGCATGGGCTGGAACCAGATGGGCATGATCCGCGGCGCGACCACGGTCACGACCACGCTCCGCTTCAGCCGGACCGCAGCGTGATGTAGGCGCTCGACAGCGTCTGCGGCGAGGGCGTGAAGGCCCGCAGCCGAATCCGTACGCCCGGCTGTCGGGGCAGGGCGTATGTCCCGCCCGGCGGCCGGAGTTCGTACGTCGCCGTCGTGTGCGCGGGCAGGGCGGCCGGACCGCGCACGATCGACCAGTACGCGTCCATGCCCTGGCCCGTGGTGAGCGTGAAGTGGGGCGTCAGGGCGGCGTCGTCCCTGTTGCTGACCCGCAGGGTCAGGCGGGAGAGAGCCGTCGCCGAAGCCTGCTGCACCGAGGCGACCCGCATCCGCAGCGGAGGCGTCCCGGTCACCGCCAGCACCGCACTCACCAGCGCGGGCGCCAGCAGCAGTACGGCCGCCGCGACCCGCGCCGGATGCCGATGGGGGTCCTCCCGCTCGAGCGAAGCCGAGAGTGGGGGAGGCCCGGACAGCGGGCGCGGCCGCGGCTCCCACGCGTCGGTGAACTCCGACGGGGGTGCGGTCACCGCCGCCGCCAGCCACAGCGGCGTCATCATCAGGTAGTAGCCGTCCTGCGAACGCGTCGCCAGATAGAAGGCGCACCACGGCAGGACGGTCGCCGCGGGTCCCAGCCGCCGCATGAACAGCACGAACAGCCCCAGCAGGCCCGCGACCAGCAGCAGACTCGCACGCGAGTACCAGACGAGCCGGTCGCTGCCGTCGGTGAAGTAGAGCGAGACGTCCACCAGGCCCTGCCCGTGCAGCACCGCCCCCTGCGTCAGCGGCAGGGCGATGCCGGCGAACCAGGGACCCGGCTCGCTCACGATGAAGTACGTGCTGATCAGCAGCCATACGGTGACGGCGGCCCCGACGACCCGCAGCACCACCAGCGCCGCCGCCCGCGCGCCCAGTTCCCCGCGCCGCACGGCGTAGATGCCGGCCAGCAGGAACGGCGCCAGGAACCACGGCAGTTGCTGCGCCGCGCACGCCGCTCCGAGGCAGGCGGCCTGAGCGAGCCCGGCCGGGCCGAGCCGTCCGCCCCGCCCGATCCGCGGCCAGCGCACCACCACCGGCACCAGCAGGGCCAGGGCCAGGATCGCCGGGTAGCCGAGCCGGGCGTACGTGGGCAGCAGGCCGAAGCCGAGGCACACCATGGTCGCCGCCGACCGCCACGGTCCGGGCAGCAGTCGCCACAGAACGACCGTGGCGACGACCAGCGCGCCGGTGGTCAGTACCGTCGCGGGCATGCTGCCGTGCCCCAGCCACAGCAGGGGCGCGGTCAGCAGCGGGGCCAGCGGGGGATAGCCGTACGTGAGGTCGTAGCCGCCGGCGATCGTCGGGGTGAGGCCGACACCGGGGTGGCCGAAGAGCCAGGGCCACGGCTGTCCGTAGACGGCGTGCCCGGCGACCAGCTCCCGGGCGGCCTGCGTGGTGAGGGCGGCCTCGTCGGAGCCCCGGTGGTAGAGCGCGAGCGCGGACAGGGCGAGCGTCACCGCGGTCACCAGGACGCACAGATCCACCCGCGCCAGCGACCGCTCCCGGCGCACCACCAGCGCCAGCACCCCGCACACCAGGATCGAGGCGTAGCACACGCAGATCACCGCGGCCAGCGGGAGCCGGTGGCCGGCTGCCTGCGTCCACACCGACCGCGTACCGATGAGAAGGCTGATGTCGGCGAGCAGCGTCAGGACGCGATGCCACTGCGCGGGGGGTTCTTGGGCGACGGACACCGCCGACTGGATTCGCCGGCCGGGCGCCGACAGCTGGGTATCTGCCAGGAGCACGCCACCGGACGCTAATCGTGCCTGGTGAGCGGGGTGCCGATGGAGGTGAAGAGTCCGGTGTGAGGGCAGTAAGAATCGGGCATCCCGGGCAAAGGGTGCCTCGGCGGGCGGGACTCTAGTAGACGTCCCGTACGTACCGTTTCGCCGCCGCCAGCTGCTTCACCCACGCCGCCGCCTCGGCCTCGTCCAGCCCGCCGTGCGCGACCGCGATGTCCCTGAGGGCCCGGTCCACGTCCTTGGCCATGCGGGAGGCGTCGCCGCAGACGTAGAAGTGGGCGCCGTCCTGGAGCCAGCGCCACAGCTCGGGGCCGTGCTCGATCATCCGGTCCTGCACGTAGACCTTGTTGCGCTGGTCCCGGGAGAAGGCGAGGTCGAGGCGGGTCAGGGCGCCCTCGTCGAGGAGCGCGGTCAGCTCGTCCTCGTAGTAGAAGTCGGTGGAGCGGTGCTGTTCGCCGAAGAACAGCCAGTTGGGCGCCCGGTGACCGAGCGCGCGCCGCTCCTGGAGGAAGCCGACGAAGGGCGCGACGCCCGTGCCCGGGCCGACCATCACCATCGGCGTCGAGGCGTCGGCGGGCGGCCGGAAGTGCGGGGAGCGCTGCACGAACACCGGTACCTCGGTGTCCGCGTCCGAGTCGGCGAGGAAGGGCGAGCAGACCCCGCCGCGCGGACGGCCGTACAGGTTCTCGTAGCGCACGACGGACACCGTGAGCGAGACCTGGTGCGGGTCGACGAGCGGGCTGGACGATATGGAGTACAGCCGCGGTTGCAGCTTCTTCAGCACGTCCGCCCAGTTCTGCGCGTCCGCCCGCACGGGGTGCTCGGCGAGCACGTCCACCGCCTGGCGGCCCCAACTCCACTGTGCCAGGCCGTCCTTGTTGTCGGGGCGCAGCAGCCTGCGCAACTCCCGGTCGTCACGCACGTGTTCGGCGACGAAGCGGAGCAGGTCGGGGGTGATCTTCGTGATGTCGAGGTGCCGGTGCAGGGCCTCGGCGAAGGGCACCTCGCCAACGCCCTCCAGCGACACGGAGGTTGATCCCTCGACCCCGGTCGCAGCGAGCCACTCCTTCACCAGTTCGGGCGAGTTGACCGGCCGCACCCCGAGCGCGTCCCCGGCCTCGTACGTCAGGGGCGTCCCGCTGGTGTCGAACGTGAACCGCCTGACCTCCTTGCCCGCGCCGGGCCGGCTGAGCAGCCGGTTGCCGACGAGACGTGCGGCGATGGGGGCGGGCTTGGGGGAGCGGGCGGGCTTCGGGGCCGGGGGCCGCGTATCCGTCGCGGGCTCGTGGACGTCGGTCTTGGCGGCCAGCGCGCCGAGCACCTCGTCCAGCCACGCGTCGGCCGACAGCTCGAAGTCCGGTTCGCAGTCCGTACGCGGCGCCAGTCGCACCGCGCCCAGCTCGTCCAGCCGGGCGTCCAGCCGGCGCCCGTGCCCGCAGAAGTCGTTGTAGGAGGAGTCGCCGAAGGCCAGGACGGCGTAGCGGACCCCTTCCAGGCGCGGGGCCTGCTCCCCGGACAGCGCCTCCCAGAAGCCGGAGCCGTTGTCCGGAGCGTCCCCATCGCCGAAGGTGCTGGTGATCAGCAGCAGATCGGCGCCGGTCGGCAGTGTGCCCGGGTCGGTGTCGTCCATGCCGACGAGCCTCGTCGTGTGCCCGCTCTCGGACAGCCGGTCGGCGACGGCCGAGGCGAACTCCTCGGCGTTGCCGGTCTGCGAGGCCCACAGGATGACGATCTCGCGGCCGCGCCGGACCTGGGGCTCGGCCGTGGTCCGCGAGTACATGCCGGCGAGGACGCCGTTCACCCACAGCGCGTGCTCCGGGCTGAAGGGCGCGTCCGGCGGGAGCACCGGGATGCCGGGGGCGCCGGAGCTGATGCCCGCGAGGAAGCCGGTGAGGTAGAGCCGTTCCTGAGAGGTGAGGACGGGCGGCGGGGCCGGGGCGAGCCCGAAGGGGTCCGCGCCCGGCGTGACGGCGGTCGGGAGGATGACCTCAGCGGGGGCCGCCTGTGGTGCCGCCACGCGTGTCAGCGACACCGCGCACACCTTGAACTCCGGCTGGAACGACACCGGATCCACCGCGTCGCTCGTGACGGCGTTGACGCTCAGGTACTCCCCGAACAGGTCGTTCCAGTGGAACGGCGCGAAACAGGCCCCCGGCCGCACCCGGTCGGTCACCACCGCGGGCAGCACCGCCCGCCCCCGCCGCGAGGCGACCTCCACCCGGTCGCCGTCCGCGACCCCCAGCTCCCGCGCGTCCTCGGGATGCAGCTCCACGAACGGCCCGGAGTTCAGCTTGTTGAGCTTGGCGACCTTCCCCGTCTTCGTCAGCGTGTGCCACTGGTGCTGCACCCGCCCGGTGTTCAGCACGAACGGGTAGTCGTCGTCCGGCATCTCGGCGGCCGGCAGGTGCGGCCGCGCGTGAAAGACGGCCCGGCCACTGGCGGTTGGAAACCGCGGCCCGCCCTCGTCCTCGACGTACCGGATCGGATTGCGCTCGGGCCCGTCCTCCGCGGCGGCCGGCCACTGCACGGACGTCGACCGCAGCCGCTCGTACGTCACCCCGCGCAGATCCCACCCGGTCACGGGGTTCCAGAAGCGCCGGATCTCCTCGAAGATCTCCTCGGCGCTCTCGTACGAGAACCCCTTCTCGTACCCCATCTCCCGTGCCACGGCCGCGATCAATCGCCAGTCCGCCATCGCCTCCCCGGGCGGATCGACCACCGCCCGGGTCAGCGTGAGGTTGCGCTCACTGTTGACGAAGACACCCTCGCCCTCGGTCCACATCGCGCCGGGCAGCACCACATCGGCGTACGCGTTGGTCTCGGTGTCGCCGAAGACGTCCTGGGTGACGACGAACTCGGCGGCCTCCAGGCCCTCGATGACGGTACGGCGGTTGGCGACCGAGGCGACCGGGTTGGTGCAGATGATCCAGCAGGCCCTGATCTCACCGCCGGCCATCTTCTGGAACATCTCGACGGTGCCCTTGCCGACCCCGTCGGCCCGGACGGTCCCAGGGGACAGCTCCCACAGCTCCTCGACGAACGCCCGCTCCTCGGGCACGAGCACCGACCGCTGCCCCGGCAACCCCGGTCCCATGTAGCCCATCTCGCGCCCGCCCATCGCGTTGGGCTGGCCGGTGAGGGAGAAGGGTCCGCTGCCCGGACGGCAGATCGCGCCGGTCGCCAGATGCAGGTTGACCAGGGCGTTCGTGTTCCAGGTGCCGTGCGTGGACTGGTTGAGCCCCATGGTCCAGCAGCTCATCCACTCACCGGCCTCGCCGATCAGCCGCGCGGCCTCGCGCAGGTCGTCCTCGGCGATCCCGGTGATCTCCGCGACGGCGGCGGGCGCGTAGTCGGCCAGGAACCCCGGCATCGCCTCCCAGCCCTCGGTGTGCGCGGCGATGAAGTCGGGGTCGGTGTGCCCGTTCTCGTGCAGCAGGTACAGCAGCCCGTTCAGCAGGGCGAGGTCGGTACCCGGCTTGACCTGCAGAAAGAGGTCCGCCTTCGCGGCGGTGGCGGTGCGCCGCGGGTCCACGACGATCAGCTTGGCCCCGGCCTTGACCCGCTCCATCATCCGCAGGAACAGGATCGGATGGCAGTCGGCCATGTTCGACCCGATGACCAGGAAGACATCCGCCCGGTCGAAGTCCTCGTACGAACCGGGCGGCCCGTCGGCGCCCAACGACAGCTTGTATCCGGCACCCGCGCTGGCCATGCACAGCCGCGAGTTCGACTCGATCTGGTTGGTCCGCACGAACCCCTTGGCCAGCTTGTTCGCCAGGTACTGGGCCTCCAGGCTCATCTGCCCGGAGACATAGAAGGCGACCGCGTCCGGCCCGTGCTCGTCGATGATCGTGCGCAGCTTCCGCGCGGTCTCGGCGATCGCGTCGGTCACGGGCACCGGCACCGGCTCCTCGCCCCGGTCGTCCCGCACCAGCGCGGTGGTCAGCCGGCCGGGCGCGGCGAGCATCTCGGCCGTGGTCGCGCCCTTGGTGCACAGCCGGCCCGCGTTCGCCGGGTGCGCCTTGTCGCCGGACGCCTTCAGGACCGTACGCCTGCCGTCCGGGCCCATCCCGACGTCGAGCAGCATGCCGCAGCCCACACCGCAGTACGAGCAGACCGTCCGTACCTGCTGCGTCCGGGGGGTCGTCGTCATGCCGCAACCGTACGAATTGCCCGTTACGCCTATGTGACACGACTTGATCACCAGGGGTTAAGCCCGCTGCACAGCCGTTCCGGGGACAGTGTGAGGGAGTCGCGGAGCGTGTCGTGTTGGGCCGAACGGGTGACCATGCGTAAGAATTGCCCGATGCAGACAGCAGTGCGAGCCGAGAACGGAGCATGCCGGTGAACAGCCACGATGTCACCGACGAACAGTGGGAGGGGCTCGCCCAGGTCGTACCGTTGCGCGGCCGGGACGCCTGGCCGTCCTCGGTCGGTCACCGGTCCCGGCCCGAGGCCGAGACCGAGACCCGGCGCCGCTTCGTCGTGCTGCGAGTCACAGTGTTCGCGGACGCCCGCGAGGTCGCCGAGACGCTGATGGCGGGCATACCCGTCCTCCTCGACCTCACCGCCGCGGAGACCGACGTCGCCAAACGCATCCTCGACTTCAGCACGGGTGTCGTCTTCGGTCTGGCGAGTGGAATGCACCGCGTGGAGCGGAACGTGTTCCTGCTCACACCGGCCGGCACCGAGGTGACCGGACTGATGGAGGGGGTCGGCGTGCCCGGCACGTGAGGCCGGTCCCCCGATCGTAGGAAGGTGCTCGGGGCGGAACGGTTCTCCTGGCGGCGGAGTCCTACGGTCCGCACATGACCGTGTCCTGCACGTCCCCCATGTCCGCCGTACCCGCCTCTCCGGTGCCCTCCGGGGACGGCAGGGGGCGTCCGGACCGGCCGTGCGTCACCGAGCTCCGGCTGTCCGCCTTCGCCGGGCACCGGCGTGCCGGCTTCCCGCTCGGCCCGCTCACCCTGCTCGTGGGGCCCAGCGGCTGCGGCAAGACGACGGCACTGCGGGCGTACGAGGCACTCGCCCGGCTCGGTGGCGGGGCCGCCCTCGGTGAGGTGTTCCCGGACCCGGTCGCCTGCGTGCCCGACCGGGCCCGGCCCGACGCCCAGCGCCGGCGCGGCTTCCGCATCGGCTGCACGGCCGAGGGACCCGAGGGCCCGGTCCGGCTCGACGTCGCGATCCAGGCGGAACCCGAACTGCGCGTCGTGGGCGAGCGGTTGTCGACGGACGGCCTGGTCCTCCTGCAGAGCGCCCTGCGCGACCCCTCGGCGCGCACCGTGCAGGCCGCCTGGCACACGGCGGGCTCCGCATCGGTCACCCGCGCCCCGCTGCCCGACGACCGGCTCGGCACGGCCCTGCTCCCGCTGCGCGTCGCCGGCAAGACGGACGGGCAGCGCAGGGTGCTCGCCGCCGCCGAGCAGATGGTCGTCGCCCTGCGCTCCGTCTTCGCCTGCGATCCACGGCCCGGCCGGATGCGCGCCCCCGTCCCGACCGGCCCCGGACGCCTGCTCGGCGGCTGCGACAACCTCGCCGACGTGCTCTGGCGCACCCGCGCCGAGTGCACCCGCCGCCACGCACAACTGGTCGCGGCGGTACGCGCCGGATGCACCGGCCCCGTCACCGACCTGTACGCAGAAGCGCTCACCGACGGGACCGTACGCGCCCTGCTCGACCGGGGCGACGGGGTCCGGACGCGGCTCGGACGGCTGGGCGACGGGGAGTTGAGGTACCTCGCGCTCGCCCTGGTGCTGTTCACCGGGCCCGGCGTGCTGGAGGTCGACCCGGTCGGCGAGGTACCGGCGGCCCTGCAGACGCTCACCGTGCTCGCCGACAACCTCGACCGCGGCCTGGACCCACGGCAGCGCACCGAACTGCTGCGGCTCGCCGCCCGCATGTGCGACCGGGGGCACATCCGCCTGGTCGGCGCGGTGAGCGACGCGTCCTGGACCGCCGGGCACACGGGAGTCACGGTGGTACACCTTGACGCGTGACCGAACCTCTCGACGTGGCGAAACTGCAGCGCAGGCTGGCCGAGTTCGCCGCCGCGCGCAACTGGCAGCCGTACCACACCCCCAAGAACCTCGTCGCCGCGCTCAGCGTGGAGGCGTCCGAGCTGGTCGAGATCTTCCAGTGGTTGACGCCCGAGGAGTCCGCCGACGTCATGGCCGACCCCGACACCGCGCACCGGGTCACGGACGAGGTGGCCGACGTCCTCGCGTATCTGCTGCAGCTGTGCGAGGTGCTCGGCATCGACCCGCTGGCGGCGCTGGACGCGAAGATCGACCGGAACGAGCGTAGGTTCCCGGCGCCGTAGGACCAATGACAGGAGCCGTGAAGTCCGCTTTCACTGTGCGTAGTTGAATGGCGAGCCGAAACCGTTTCGTTGTCCGCAGATTTCCGCCTTCCTCTGGTTTTTCGTCTCAACGGCTCTCACTCTGGGTAGTGGACAAGGGAGTGCGGGCGGACGTGCCATGAGCGCGTCGGGACAGACGGGGGCAGCGTATGGACGCTGTGCGGCTGATCGTGACGAGCAGGCGGGCCCTGGCGGCCGGCGGTGACGCGCCGGAGGTCATGGCGGAGGTGTGGCAGGCGCAGGCCCTGGCCCAGGCCATCGGCAGCCGCCTCGCGGTCGCCGGACCGCCCGAACTACGGGGCGAGGCACTGGGATTGACCGAGCTGGCGGGCAGAGGCTGCGGTGTCCTCGACCGCCCGGACATCGACACGGACCACCTCCGCGCCGCCCAGCTCACCGAGTTGGGCGACGCCCGCCAGGCCCTCCTGTGCCTCGGCGGCCTCCTCGGCGAGGTCGGCATCGCCCTCGTCGGCCTCGCCTCCGCCGCGGACGACGAGACCACGTACTGGCAGTGCATGGAAGCCATCGACGCGGCGGACGAGTCAAGGGACCGCGTCCTGCAGATGCTCCGCAGACTGGCGGACAGAGACGAGGCGTTACCGGCGTAGGTGGGTCGTCAGTCCGCGGGACCCCTCGCCGCCACCGCCGCCGAGGCAGCAGCCCCCGCCGCAGCTGCGGGTAGTCGTGCCGCTGGGGCGGTACGGGTGGGCGCAGCGGCACCCGGTGGCGCCGGGCTGCGCGACCTTGACGGATTTTCACCCGCCCGGGCATCGGGGTGACCGCAGGGACCGGTGAGGTTGACCGTGTGCACGGAGTGCAGGATGGAGGCATGGATCTCCGCATCTTCACCGAGCCCCAGCAGGGCGCCACGTACGACACTCTTCTCACCGTCGCCAAGGCCACCGAAGACCTCGGTTTCGACGCATTCTTCCGCTCCGACCACTACCTGAAGATGGGTGACGTGGACGGCCTCCCCGGCCCCACCGACGCCTGGATCACCCTCGCCGGCCTCGCCCGCGAAACCACGCGCATACGCCTCGGCACGCTCATGACCGCCGGAACGTTCCGGCTGCCCGGCGTGCTCGCCATCCAGGTCGCGCAGGTCGACCAGATGTCCGGCGGCCGGGTCGAACTGGGCCTGGGCGCGGGCTGGTTCGAGGAGGAGCACAAGGCGTACGGCATCCCGTTCCCGAAGGAGAAGATCGCGCGGCTGGAGGAGCAGCTGGAGATCGTCACCGGGCTGTGGGCGACTGAGGTCGGCGAGACCTACGACTTCCACGGCACGTACTACGACCTCACCGACTCGCCCGCGCTGCCCAAGCCGGCGCAGGCCAAGGTGCCCGTGCTCATAGGCGGCCAGGGCGCCACCCGTACCCCGCGGCTGGCGGCACAGTACGCCGACGAGTTCAACATGCCGTTCGGCTCGTTCGAGGACTGCGAGAACCAGTTCGGCCGGGTGCGGGCCGCCGCCGAGGCGGCCGGCCGCGAGGCCGCCGAGATCACGTACTCCAACGCGCTCGTCGTCTGCGTCGGCAAGGACGACCAGGAGGTCGCCCGCCGCGCCGCCGCCATCGGCCGCGAGGTCGACGAACTGAAGGTCAACGGTCTGGCCGGCAGCCCCTCAGAGGTCGTCGACAAGATCGGCCGCTATGCGGAGATCGGCTCCGAGCGGATGTACCTCCAGATCCTGGACCTGTCCGACCTGGACCACCTGGAGCTGATCTCCTCGCAGGTGCAGTCGCAGCTGTCGTAGCGCGGAAACTGTCGTAGGGCGGCAACTGTCGTAGGGCGGCAGCGGACCGACAGGAGGTCCCAGAGGTCCCAGGAGGCCACTGTGACAGGCCTGTGGCCGGAACTGTGGCCTCCACCACAGAGGGAATGATCAGGTGCTGATGGGCTGGCCCGATGCGAAGAGCCACCCCCCTCTTGCCGGTCCTCGCCGCCGCGGCCCTGCTCGCGACGGGCTGCGGATCGGAACACGCCGATTCCCTGAGCGCCCCGGCCGGCGCATCGCCCCAGAGCTCGGTGTCCCCGGTCTCCGATCCCGGGCTGGACGGTGTGCGGGTCACCGGCGTGACCCTTCCGCCCTCCCCGACGCCCGGGATCGTCTCCGCGCACGCCTCGATCTCCGCCGCCTACGAGGTGGTCAACGACAGCTCCGAAGCGCTGACGTACACGGTTCTGTTCGACTTCACGACGGCCACCGGTGAGAAGATGACCAACACCCGGCAGACCGTGTACGACGTAGGCCCCGGCCGAACCGTGCGAGGGACCGTCGAGATGCCGCTCACCATGGGGAGCGGCGGGGACATGAACGTGGCGCAGGTGAAGGTCTCCGAGGTCACCGGCGTCCCCGCGGCCGAGGCGCCGGCCGCGCCCGGCAAGTGCCTCCCCTCCGGGGTCAACGTCACGGTCGACGAGGGCGACGCCGCCATGGGGCTGCGTGTCGTGGGACTGTGGCTGGAGAACTGCGGAACCGCCGACTACCAGGTCGAGGGCTACCCGCGGCTCACCGTCCTCGACGCGGACCGCGAACCGGTCGACGGTGTCAAGGTCCTCCAGGGCGGCGACGCCATCACCACCGCCCTCACCGGCTCCGAAGGCCCGCCCCGGCCCGTGACGCTGAAGCCGGGCGAACGCGCCCGCGCCGACCTGGTGTGGCGCAACACGACCGGGGCCGGTCGCGCGGTCGACGCCCCCTATGTCAGAGTCCGCGCGAAATCCGGCGCCGCACCGGTCATGGTGACCCCCCACCTCGATCTCGGAACCACCGGAAAACTGGGGGTCGGCCCCTGGAAGGCCGCGGAGCGGTAGCGGCTCGAATAAACGAAAGCGCCGGTCGGCGGGGGTGTGGGATCGTATGACGGTCGTTCTGATGAGCCCTCGGGAACACCCGCCCTGGGGGCTTTCGCACGGACGGCACCCATCACATCCACCGGCCGGAGAGGCCTCCCTGTGTTCCTGACGATCAGTACCACCGGCACCCCCGAACGCCCCGCCACCGACCTCGGCTTCCTGCTGCACAAGCATCCCGAGAAGGCGCAGGCGTTCTCCACGTCCTACGGCAAGGCGCACGTCCTCTACCCCGAGGCGGACGCCGAGCGCTGCACGGCGGCGCTGTTGCTGGAGGTCGACGCGGTGGCACTGGTCAGGCGCGGCAAGGGCAAGGGCCGCGGCGGCGCTCCCGACGCGGCGCTCGCGCAGTACGTCAACGACCGTCCGTACGCCGCCTCCTCGCTGCTCGCCGTGGCGCTGAGCGCCGTCTTCTCCAGTGCGATGCGGGGCGTGTGCAACGCCAGGCCCGAAGCCGCCGAACAGACCAGGCCGCTGCGCATCGAGGTGCCCGCGCTTCCGGCGAGGGGCGGCCCGGACCTCGTACGCGGTCTCTTCGAGCCGCTCGGCTGGGCGGTGACCGCCGAACGGGTGGCGCTGGACAGCGAGTTCCCGGAGTGGGGCGACTCGCGGTACGTCCGTCTCGTCCTGGAGTCGGACGCGCTGACCGTCGCCCAGGCGCTGCGTCACCTGTACGTTCTGCTTCCCGTGCTCGACGACGCCAAGCACTACTGGGTGGCCCCCGACGAGGTCGACAAGCTGCTGCGGGCCGGTGAGGGCTGGCTGCCCGAGCACCCGGAGCAGAAGCTGATCACCAGCCGTTACCTGTCGCGCCGCTGGTCGCTGACCCGACAGGCGATGGAGCGGCTGGAACTCGTGCGGCTGGCCGAGACCGACGACACCGAGGTCGAGGAGATCGACAACGCGGTCGAGGCGGAGGCCGAGACCGAGGAGAAGCCGACCCCGCTCGCCGAACAGCGCCGGGACGCGATCATCGCCGCGCTCCAGGCGTCCGGTGCCGCCCGGGTGCTCGACCTCGGCTGCGGACAGGGCCAGTTGGTGCAGGCGCTGCTCAAGGACCCGCGGTTCACCGAGATCGTCGGCACCGACGTGTCGATGCGGGCGCTCACCATCGCCTCCCGGCGGCTCAAGCTGGACCGCATGGGGGAGCGGCAGGCCTCGCGCGTCCAGCTCTTCCAGAGCTCGCTGGCGTACACCGACAACCGGCTCAAGGGGTACGACGCCGCCGTGCTGAGCGAGGTGATCGAGCACCTCGACCTGCCGCGGCTGCCCGCCCTGGAGTACGCGGTGTTCGGCTCGGCCCGTCCGCGCACGGTGCTCGTGACGACCCCGAACGTCGAGTACAACGTGCGCTGGGAGAGCCTCCCGGCCGGACACGTCCGGCACGGCGACCACCGCTTCGAGTGGACGCGCGCGCAGTTCCGCCAGTGGGCGGACGCGGTGGCCGCACGGCACGGCTACGGCGTGGAGTTCGTACCGGTCGGGCCGGACGACCCCGAGGTGGGACCGCCCACGCAGATGGCGGTGTTCACGATGAAGAGCGTGACCGAGAAGGAGGCGAAGGCGGCATGACCGAGACCCAGCACAAGGGACGGGTCCTCCCCGTCACCGACCTCTCCCTGGTCGTCCTCGTCGGCGCCTCCGGCTCCGGCAAGTCCACCTTCGCGCACCGGCACTTCAAGCCGACCGAGATCATCTCCTCCGACTTCTGCCGCGGCCTGGTCTGCGACGACGAGAACGACCAGAGCGCGACCCGGGACGCCTTCGACGTCCTGCACTACATCGCGGGCAAGCGCCTCGCCGCGGGCCGCCGTACGGTCGTGGACGCCACCAGCGTGCAGCAGGACTCGCGACGGCAACTGATCGACCTCGCCAGGAAGCACGACGTGCTGCCCATCGCCATCGTGCTCGACGTGCCGGAGGAGGTGTGCGCCGAGCGCAACGCGGCCCGCACCGACCGCGCCGACATGCCGCGCCGGGTCATCGGACGCCACATCCGCGAACTCCGCCGCTCCGTGCGGCACCTGGAGCGCGAGGGCTTCCGGAAGGTGCACATCCTGAGGGGCGTCGAGGACATCGAGAACGCCACCGTCGTCACCGAGAAGCGCTTCAACGACCTGACCCACCTCACCGGCCCCTTCGACATCGTCGGCGACATCCACGGCTGTGCCTCCGAACTGGAGGTGCTGCTGGGCAAGTTGGGCTACGTCGACGGCGTCCACCCGGAGGGCCGCACCGCGGTCTTCGTCGGCGACCTCGTCGACCGGGGCCCGGACAGTCCGGGCGTGCTGCGCCGCGTGATGTCGATGGTGAAGTCGGGCAACGCCCTGTGCGTGCCCGGCAACCACGAGAACAAGTACGGCCGTTACCTCAAGGGCCGCAAGGTCCAGCACACCCACGGACTCGCCGAGACCATCGAGCAGATGGACGGCGAGAACGAGGAGTTCGTCGCCGAGGTCCGGGAGTTCATCGACGGACTGGTCAGCCACTACGTCCTCGACGGCGGCCGGCTGGTCGTCTGCCACGCCGGTCTGCCCGAGAAGTACCACGGCCGCACCTCCGGCCGGGTCCGCTCGCACGCCCTGTACGGCGACACCACCGGCGAGACCGACGAGTTCGGGCTGCCGGTGCGCTATCCGTGGGCGGAGGACTACCGGGGCCGGGCGGCCGTGGTGTACGGCCACACCCCGGTCCCCGAGGCCACGTGGCTCAACAACACCATCTGCCTGGACACCGGCGCCGTCTTCGGCGGCAAGCTCACCGCACTGCGCTGGCCGGAGCGCGAGCTGGTCGACGTACCCGCGGAGCAGGTCTGGTACGAGCCGACGAAGCCGCTGCGCAGCGAGGCGCCGGGCGGGCACGACGGACGCCCGCTCGATCTCGCGGACGTGCACGGGCGCCGGGTCGTGGAGACACGGCACGCCGGCCGGGTGTCGGTCCGGGAGGAGAACGCGGCGGCGGCACTGGAGGTCATGAGCCGCTTCGCGGTGGACCCGCGGCTGCTGCCGTACCTGCCGCCGACCATGGCGCCGACCGCCACCTCGCACATCGAGGGCTACCTGGAGCACCCGGCCGAGGCCTTCGCCCAGTACAAGGAGGACGGCGTCGAGCGGGTCGTGTGCGAGGAGAAGCACATGGGCTCGCGGGCGGTGGCCCTGGTGTGCCGGGACGCGGAGGCGGCCCGCAAGCGCTTCGGCGTTGACGGCCCCACGGGCTCGCTCTACACGCGCACCGGCCGCCCGTTCTTCGACGACGAGTCGGTGACCGAGGAGATCCTCGGCCGCCTCAGGTCGGCGATCGAAGAGGCCGGCCTCTGGGCCGAACTCGACACCGACTGGCTCCTGTTGGACGCCGAACTGATGCCGTGGTCGCTGAAGGCATCCGGTCTGCTGCGGTCGCAGTACGCCGCTGTGGGCGCCGCCTCCGGCGCGGTCTTCCCGGGTGCGCTGGCCGCCCTGCAGGGCGCGGCGGCCCGCGGCGTCGACGTGTCGGACCTGCTGACCCGTCAGCGCGAACGGGCCGACGCCGCCGCGAGGTTCACGGACGCCTACCGGCGCTACTGCTGGACCACGGACGGCCTCGACGGCGTCCGCCTGGCACCGTTCCAGATCCTCGCCGGGCAGGGCCGCAGCCTCGCCGCCCTGCCGCACGACGAGCAGCTCGGCCTGCTGGACCGGCTCGTGGAGCACGACAGCACCGGTTTGCTCCAGACCACCCGGCGCCTGTACGTCGACACCGCCGACCCGGAGTCGGTGCGGGCGGGCGTCGACTGGTGGCTGGAGATGACGGGCCGCGGCGGCGAGGGCATGGTCGTCAAGCCGGTCGGGGCTGTGGTACGCACCGAGCAGGGGCGTCTGGTGCAGCCCGGCATCAAGTGCCGCGGCCGCGAGTACCTGCGGATCATCTACGGTCCGGAGTACACCCGCCCGGACAACCTCACCCGGCTCCGCCAGAGGTTCCTCAACCACAAGCGGTCGCTGGCGATCCGCGAGTACGCGCTCGGCCTGGAGGCCCTCGACCGGCTGGCCGAGGGCGAGCCGCTGTGGCGGGTCCACGAGGCAGTGTTCGGGGTGCTGGCCCTGGAGTCGGAGCCGGTGGACCCGAGGCTGTAGTCGACGACCGGGCCCAGTGGGGTCCGCCGGGGTCGGTTTTCGGCCGAGTCGCCCAACTGGGGGTAGCTCGGCCGGACTTCGGCCCTCGCGGCCCCACTTGTCCCTGGTGAACCGCCAGTTGCCGTGCTAACTTCGCAGGTCGGTCAGGGAGGCATACCGGCTTCATGGGGGACAGTCGGTGAAGACAGGCGCGGGGTTGGACAGGCCCGAGGACGGTTCCGCGCGCCCGCGGGGGTTACAGCTCCTCCAGGATCTGACCGACGGCCTGTGCGAGCTGAGCTGCACCGAGGACTCCGAGAGCCGCCGCCAGTTCGCCGCGCTCCTCGGACAGTACCTCGGCCGGCCGGTCGACGTACGCGGTGTCCGGCAGCGTGACGACGTGGTGGCGCTGGTGCGCGTCGCGTTGAACGTGGCGGGCGGGGAACGCGTACTGGTCG
The DNA here is from genome assembly GCF_042870385.1 of Streptomyces sp. NPDC006602. Taxonomy (NCBI): domain Bacteria; kingdom Bacillati; phylum Actinomycetota; class Actinomycetes; order Kitasatosporales; family Streptomycetaceae; genus Streptomyces; species Streptomyces sp. NPDC006602. Next base: position 83,830 of record NZ_JBIAHG010000020.1, read on the forward strand.
GGGTGGTCCGTCTCCTCGAAGGAAACCCGGCGGGCGACGAACTCGACCGGCTGATCGACCCCTTCCCGGCCGCCGCCTCCGAGACGCCGCTCGGCCCGCTCAGCCGCGACGACGAGAGCAGCGCCCGTGCCGTCCTGGCCAAGGGCGAGATCTCCGCGCCCCGACTGCGGGACGACCTGGTCGGGGAGCTCAACGGACTCGACCTGCCCACCGGGCTCTCAACGGAACAGCTCTTCACCCACGTCCTGGAGTGGAACACCCAACCGGACGGCCTGCCGCCCGCCGTGCTCCTCCTGGACCGGGCGGCCCAGCTCGCCCTCGCCCCCAGCCATCGCGCCGCCCTGTCCGGCTGGGCCGACGACTGGGCCCGACGCGCCGGTCTCACCCAGGAGCTGGAGCGGCGCAGGGCCGCGCGCGCCGGCACGGCGAGCGACCCCGACATCCCGCGCTGTCTGATCGTCGCCGTCGAACCGGCCCGGGACGGCACCGGCGAGATCGTCGTACGCCCCTGGCTCAACACCGTCCCCGGCCACTGGAACCCCCAGCCCGGCGAACCGGCCACCACCACCCTCGACCGCCTCGGCACCGCCGTCGAACACGCCCTCGCGCAGGGCGCCCTGCTCTGGTCGGTGCCGCGCGAACCCGGCCCCGGCGGACGCGTGCAGCCGCCGCCCTACATCGAGTTCGTCCTGCCCTACGAGCTCCTCAACCACGATGTCGCCGCGCTGACCCACCGGATCGGAGACGGACGGCCGCTGCCGCTCGGGCTGAGGTACGCAGTGCACCTGCGGAGCCTGGAGCGCATGCGCAGCAACGACGCACTGGTCAGGGAGCAGTGGCGGGAGCGCTGGCGCACCCTGCGGGAGCACGGGGTCACGGTGCACGGCTGGAGTGAACCCGATGGTGGGCGCCTGGAAGCATGGCAGGCCGTGCTCGCTGGGGAGAACAGACATACGGCCGTTGTGCTGGACGCCCCGGCCGACCGCCGTGCCCTGGAGGCGCTCAAGGCCGCCATCGCGGAAGGGATCGGACTCGCGGTCTGGGACCGCAGAGGGGTTTTCGACGAGGAACGCCGGGAGGTGGTGACCGCCGTGTTCGCCGCCGTGCCGACGCCCGCGCAGATCCCGACGGCCATTCACCGACTGCGCCAGAAAGCCGAGTCGCACACGCAGGGGCCGAGCCGGCTCCTCGGTCGGCACATCGGCTTCTTCTGGGACGACCCCACCCGACTCGTTGACATCGACCCCGGCGATCTCGCCGGCGAGGAGGCACCGGCATGAGCGCGCACGAGCAGACGTCCCCGAACGGCTGGCGCGTCTTTCACGCCACGGGCAGCGCCCCGGCCGTCCCGCCCCGGCTGCCGGAGCCGCCGCCCTGGCGCCGGTTCCGCGGCGAACCGCTCCAGCCCGCCCCGCCGGACGACCCGGAGGCCGCGCTGCGCCGCCTGGGGCCCGGCGACATCACCCCGCAGCTCGGTCCGGACGAGATCGACACCGTCAACGCCGCCCTGCTGCTGCGCCGGCCCCTGCTGATCACCGGCCCGCCCGGCGTCGGCAAGTCCACCCTCGCCTACCTGATATCCCGGGAACTGGGCCTGGGCCGGGTCCTGGAGTGGAACATCGTCAGCCGTACGACCCTGCGCGACGGCCTCTACGTCCACGACGCCATGGGACGCGCCCAGGCGATCGCCGCCTGGCAGGCCGGGCTGCGGGCCGCGGGAGCACCCGACCTGGTCGCCGCGCAGGCGGCCGACGAGGACGTCAACATCGGTCTGACGTCAAGAGATCGTCAACTCCCGCCGTTCCTCGGGGACTTCATCACCCTGGGTCCCCTCGGCACCGCCCTGCTGCCCTACGATCGTCCCCGTGTGCTTCTCGTCGACGAGCTCGACAAGAGCGACATCGACCTGCCGAACGACCTGTTGCACGTCCTGGAGAACGGAAGCTATGACGTCCCGGAGCTGGTGCGCGATGCCGCGGACACCGCGCGCGTCCACACCAGTGACCCCGGCGGGCACGCCCTCGTGCGCGGCGGACGGGTCGAGGCCCGGGAGTTCCCGGTCGTGGTGATCACCAGCAACGGAGAGCGGGAATTCCCCGCGGCCTTCCGCCGGCGCTGCCTGCCGCTGGAGATGCGCACGCCCAGCCGGGAGCAACTCCTGGCCATGGTCGAACGGCACCTCGAAGGCCGCCCGCAGGGCACCGAAGACCTGGTCGACCTGTTCGTACAGCGGGTCCAGGCCGGTGGAACCCACTCCCTGGACCAGCTACTCAACGCTGTCCAGATGACTACCGCGGGTGGTTTCCAGGCGGATGGTGACGGGCGTAAGCTCGTGGAAATGCTGCTCCGCGACCTCGCGAAGGGCCGCTGAATGACCGGCTTTCCCAGGGAGCGCGCGTCCGGGCTCGGCGACGGAGGTCCCGTATCGGGGTCGTCGCCTCCTTCGGCGTTCTCCGAGTCCGTCGAGTACCCGCGAGAGCACGGAGCGACGTTCCCGGACGCCCCGGACCAGGACGCACCGGGCCGCCCGCCCCATGACGAGGAGCGGTCCGCGCCACGCTGGCAGGAGGTCGCCGACGCGGTCTGGCTCGCAGCGCACTGGTCGCGCCACGACCGTCCGGCCGGTGACGACGCGGCACAGGGCCCCGACACCACGCCCACCACCGCACAGCCCACTCGTACGGACGCCGACGCCGTACGACGCCCCGACGCGCGCACCCCCGACGAGGCGAGCCCCGCCGCCGCCGTACGTCCGCCGCGGCGCTCGCCCGCCGACGCCGGTACCCCCGGACTGCAGGCCCCGCCGCCCCGGGACCCCGCGCACCGGCCCGGACCGTCGGACACCGACGGCGCGAGTGGTGAACTGGCCGTACCTGCCCGGCTGTTACCCGACCCCGAAGGGCCCTTCGCGCTGCACGTGGGGCGACCGCTGCTGCCCGAGGACCGTCCGCAGCAGGGGTCCGGCCGGGCCACCGCCCTGCTCGCGCGCGCCCTGCACCAGCTCGCTCGGCGCATTCCCTCCCGCGACACCCTGGAGCTCGACGAGGAGACCACCGCGGAGCAGGGCCTCGTCGACGGCATGTGGCTGCCGTTCCTGCGGCCCGCCCGCACCTCCGCCTTCGACCTCGTCCTGCTCACCGACGACGCGCCCACCATGCGCATCTGGGAGGAGGCCGCCGGCCAGCTCGCCCGGGCGGCCGAGCACAGCGGTGCCTTCCGGGGCGTGCGCACGGTCCGGGTGAACGTGCCGCGCACCGGGTCCGCGACCCTGCGCTGGGACACCGGCCGGGCCGCCGCGGACCCCGCCGAACTCCTCGACGGACGCGGCGGCCGCATCTTCCTCGTCGTCACCGACGGCCTCGCCCACGGCTGGGCCGCGCCCGCCGCCGACGAGCTGCTCGGCCGGCTCGCCCACGCCGGCCCCACCGCCCTCGTCCACCTGCTGCCGCCGCACCTGCGTCACCGCTCCTCGCTCTACCCCTACCAGGCGGTCCTGGAGGCCGGCGGCTTCGGCGCCGCCAACAACGGCCTCGCCCACTGGGCGCCACCCGGCGGCCCCGACCCGCTGCGCCCGCTGCCCGCCGCTGGCGACGGCTCGGTGCCGGTGCCCGTGCTGTCCCTGAAGGCCGGATCCGTCGCCGCCTGGGCCGACCTCGTCACCGGCGAACGCGGAGTACGCCGCGCCCTGCCCGTCGTCCTGGCCGGCACCCTCACCAAGGGCGCCCCCGCGCCCGGACTGCGCGCCCCGCGCTTCCCACGCGCCGCCACCGCCGCCGTACGCCGCTTCTTCACCCTCGCCACCCCCGCCGCCCGCCGGCTCGCCACCCAACTCGCCGCCATTCCCTTCGAGTTCGACCTCGTGGAACAGCTGCGACGACGCACCATGCCGGAGACCGGCCCCGATCACCTCGCCGAGATCCTGATGGGCGGTCTGATCGACTGGGACAGCGGCGGCGAGGGCCGGCCCGAGTTCGCCGACGGGGTGCGCGAGGCGCTGCTCGCCACCACCACCCGCAGCCAACTCGCCCGTACCGTCAGCGTGGTGGGCGAGCTGCCCGCCGCCGGCGAGCGGGGCCTCGCCCTGCGCGCCGCCCTGCGCGACCCGACCGGCACCACCCTGCCCGACCCCGCCGAGCACGGCTGGGTGCGCAGCGAACTGGCCGTGATGCGCGCGCTCTCGGGACCGTACTCCGAACGCGCCAAACGCATCGAACCCAACCTCGCCAGGCTCGGGACCGGTACAGCCGAACGGGTGCCTGCCCGTTTGCCCGCCGGCTCACTCTCCGAGGTGAACCACGCGGGCGGCGGGGGATCATCCGGCGGCGGAGAAGGCAGGGATCCAGCGAACGTCCCCGACGGACCTGGAGAACCCCCCGTGCAGAGCCTGGTAACCGACGCGAACCAACAAGAAGCCCCGGAGGCTGAGCAGCTCATGCAGAGCACCACGACCGCAACACCGGCTCTTCTGGTGAACGTTCCCCTCAGGAACACGTCGTTCGTCGGCCGCCAGACGCTGCTGAGGTCCGTGGAGGAGCAGCTCAGCGCCCAGGACACCGCGGCCGTCCTGCCGCACGCACTGCACGGCCTCGGCGGCGTCGGCAAGTCCCAGCTCGCGCTGGAGTACATCTACACCCACCAGCACGACTACAAGGTGATCTGCTGGATCCCCGCCGAGCGCGAGAGCCTCATCCTGGCCGCCCTCGCCAGTCTGGCCGCCCAGCTGGGCGTCGCCCCGACCGGCCAGGACAGCCTCGGCGCCCCCGCCGCCAACACCGCCGTGCCCGCCGTACTGGAAGCGCTGCGCGCCGGAGCGCCGTACGACAACTGGCTGCTCGTCTTCGACAACGCGGAGGACGTCGAGGCGGTGCGCAACTACTTCCCCACCAACGGGCCGGGCAAGGTCATCGTCACCTCCCGCAACCGGGCCTGGGAGCGGGTCGCCACCCCGCTGCCGGTGAACGTCTTCGAGCGCGAGGAGTCCATCGAGCTCCTCCAGAAACGCTCGCCCGACCTGAGCGCCGAGGACGCCGACCGGCTCGCCGAGGCCCTGGGCGACCTGCCGCTCGCCGTCGAGCAGGCGGGCGCCTGGCGCGCGGTCACCGGCATGCTCGTCGACGAGTACCTCGACCTGCTCGACCAGCGCAGCCCCGAGATCCTCGAACTCGACCCCAACCCCGACTACCCGGTCTCCGTCGCCGCCGCCTGGGACATCTCGCTGGAGCGGATCCAGCAGAACAACCCCGGCGCCCGCCAGCTCCTCGACATCTGCGCCAGCATGGCTCCCGAGCCGATCCCGCGGTCCATGCTGCGCGGCAGCCGGGGTGTCAGCATCACCCCCGAGATCGACCCGCTGCTGCGCGAGTCGATCCGGCTGAACCGCGCGGTGCGCGACCTCAGCCAGTTCTCGCTGATCAAGGTGGACCCGCGCTCCGACACCCTGCAGATGCACCGCCTGCTGCAGACCGTGCTCCTGGCCAAGCTGAGCCGCGAGGAGCGCCAGCGGATGCGGGACGCCGCCCACCAGCTGCTGTCGGCCGCCAAGCCGGGCGCCTACGGCTCCTCGCTGGAGTGGCGCGCCTACCAGGCACTGCTGCCGCACGTGCTCACCTCGCAGGCCGTCACCAGCACCGACCAGTGGGTGCGCGAACTGGTCTACGACACCGTGTGGTTCCTCTACTACTGGGGCGACCACGAAGGCGCCGCGGATCTCGGCCGGCAGGCCTGGGGCGCCTGGCTCGCCGCCTCCGGCGAGGAGGACATCCACGTCATCCGGATGTCGAAGAGCTTCTCGTTCCTGCTGCGCCAGATCGGGCAGGTCCCCGAGTCGGTCCCGCTCTCCGAGAAGGCCCTCGAGGTCTCCCGCCGGATGGACGTCGAGCCGGAGGAGCTGATCGACTCCCTGTGCGAGATGGCCGACGCCCGCCGCTACCAGGGCCGCTTCCAGGAGGCGCGAGACCTCGGCAAGGAGGCCACCGAGCTGGCCCGGTCCCTGTTCGGCTCCGACGACCCGGCCACGCTGCGGGCCACCCACAGCTGGGGCGTCGACCTGCGGCTGTGCGGGCAGTTCAAGGAGGCGCTGCCCCTGGACCAGGAGAACGCCCGCCTGCGTGACCTGCTGTTCGGCCCGGCCAGCTTCTTCACCCTCAACACCCTCAACGGCCTGTCCATCGACATGCGGGAGGGCGGCGACTATCCGGGCGCCCGCGACTTCCAGGAGGACGTCCACCGGCGGGCGCGCACCGCGCTCGGCGAGGAACACCCGCTCACCCTGCGCATCGCCCGCAACCTCGCGGTCTGCCGGCGCCGCGACGGGGCGCTCGCCGAGGCGGCCAAGCTCGCCGAGGAGACCCTGCGGCGCTTCGTCGCCCGCTACGGCCCCGACCACTTCGACTCGCTGTCCACGGCGATCAACCTGGCCGTCGACCAGCGGCTGGCCGGTGACCTCGACAGCTCCCGCCAACTGGCCGACGTGACGCTACGGCGCTACGAGCAGCGCCTCGGCGAGGACCACGCCTACACGCTGCTGGCCCGCGCCAACCTGGCCGCCACGCTCAGGGCGCTCGGGTCCCTCGACGCCGCGCAGGAGCACGAGGACGCCGCGGCCGGCCGGCTGGCCGAGACGGTGGGCGAGCGCCATGTCATCGCCCTGACCGTCGCCCTCGGCCAGGCCAACACGGCGTACGCGCGCCTGGACTTCGAGCGGGCACACGAGATCGACCAGGCCAATCTGCCGCTGCTCGCCGAGGGGGCGGGCGAGGACCATCCGCTGACCCTGTCCTGCACGGCGAACCTCGCGCTGGACCTGCGGGGCCTGGGGCGCGGGCCGGAGGCGGACGAGCTTCAGCGCAAGGCCGTGGACGGGTTCAGCAGGGTTCTGCGTGCCGATCACCCGTGGCTGCTGGCGGCGCGTCAGCGGCGGCGCATCGAGTGCGACCTGGCGCCGATGCCGCTGTAGCCTCCGGCGGTCGGGCGGAATTCGGGTGGGCGCGGGGTCGTGGTTCACCGTGCGGGCCGGTGGGGGCTGGTCGCGCAGTTCCCCGCGCCCCCAGGTGGGTCGAGCACCTCGGCGATGGGATGTCAGCCCATGTCTGCCACGGGTACGGGGTCCGAATGGACCGGGTGTGTGCGTTCGGCCAGGTGGCGGACCAGGAGGAGCAGGGGCTGGGTGAGGAGGGTGGTGGCCAGGGCCATGAAGACGAGGACCGTGTAGAGGGGTTCGCTCAGGAGGCCTGCCTGGAGGCCCGCGTTCAGGGCGATCAGTTCGGTGAGGCCGCGGGCGCTCAGCAGGACTCCGACGGTCCGGGCGTCGTCCCGGTCCAGCCCGCCCAGCCGTGCCGCCACCGTCCCGCTGCCGATCTTCGTCGTGATCGCCAGCACGGTCACCACCAGCAGGGCGACCCACCCGGTGGCGTCCATGGTGTTGAGGGCGACGGACTGCCCGGAGACGACGAAGAAGAAGGGCAGGAGCAGCGAGCTGACGTCATGCAGCGGCCGCACCAGCTCCGGATCGAGCGTCCCGCTCTCCTCCCGGGGCACCACGACCCCCGCGAGCAGCGCGCCGAAGATGACATGCAGTCCGAGGGAGTGCGTGACCCAGGCCGACCCGAGGGCGAAACCGATCAGCAACGCCAGCCGCAGCGAGGGCTCCATCCGGGTCCGCGGCCCCCACAGCAGCCTGCGCAGCAGCGGGCGGGCCGCCACCAGCATCAGTGCGGTGAAGCCGACCGCGAGCAGTGCCCGCCACGGCCACGCCACCGCGTGCTCGCCGCTGCCGCTGTCCATCATGGTTCCGGCCAGTACGGTCCACCCGATCACGTCGAGCAGGCCGGCCGCCGACACGGCCACCACGCCAGGCACCGTACGGGCCAGGCCGTTCTCCCGCACTATGGCCGTCAGCACCGGCACCGCCGTTATCGACAGGGCGACCCCGGCGAACACCACCATGGCGGGGGAGAGATGGCGCGGCATGCCCAGGTCCCGCAGCTGCTCCTGGAACAGCAGTGCGCAGCCGCTGCCCACCGCCATCGGCACCACGAACGCCGCCAGCGCGACGGTGGCCGCGGTGCGCGCCCGAGCGCCGAGGACCTTCAGGTCCAGTTCGTAACCCACCGCGAACAGGAACACCACCAGGGCGAACTGCGCGAACCCGGTCAGCGCCGGACCGATGCCGTCGGGGAAGAGACTCTCGTACGCGTCCGGCGCGAGGCTGCCGAGGAGTGAGGGGCCGAGCGCTATGCCCGCCGTCAACTGGCCGACGATGTAGGGCTGTTTCAGCTTCCGTGCGAGCCAGCCGGCGGCGTGTGCGGCCACCAGGATCAGGGCCGCGGCCCCCACGAAATGCTTGATCATCGCGTCAGGGCTCACGGTGTCCCCCTGGTGTCCAGTTGTCCTGGCCGTGGTCCGGCCGCGGGAGGGTCCTCGCACGTGTGCTCGACCCCAACCCCCTGATGATACTGGTAACTTGACGGCGTAAGGGGAGTCGTACACAACGCTGCACCGGTGTCACGGGGGGCACATGACGGCGGTCGTCTTCATTCATGGAACAGGGGTGCGCGAACCCGGCTTCTCGGAGCTCGCGGGGCGCGTGGCGGCCGGGCTGACCGCCCTGCGCGACGGACTTCGCATCGTGCCGTACTACTGGGGAGGCGCGCACGGCGCCACGCTCGCCGCGGGCGGGGTGAGTCTCCCGGCGCAGGTGGATGCGGGGGGTACGGCCCGAGGGCTGGGTCTCGGCCTCGCGGAGGGCCCCGCCGTCGATGACGACACCGCGGCCGCCTGGGCCGCCCTCTACTCCGACTGGTACGCCGAGCTCGCCCTCGCCGCGGCCGGCGCCGAACCGGTCGTGGAGCGCCCGCCCGGATCCGTACCGCCGGAACAGAAGCTGCAGGTGCAGCTGTCCGCACTCGCCGCCCAAGGGGACGCGCCCGCCGCCGAGTTGGGCCCCGGGCTCGCCCGTGCCGCCACCGACCTGGCGGCCCATCCGCTCCTCGGCCCCGCCGCCGACGCCCTCGACCCCGACGACCTCACGCCTCTCGCCGCCCGCAGCCTGGCCGCACGGGTCATCGCCGAGGCCCTGAACGCCGACGCGCCGCTCGTCCCGGTCGGTGACACCCGGGACGCCGTCGTCGACCGGCTCACCGAAGCCCTCGGCGCACCGCCCCGGGGCACGGAACGCGGGCTGCGCTCCCTGCTGCTGCGGGCCGCCGGATCCGCCGCGTCCCGCGCCGTCGTACGCCGTCGCCGCGCCCTCACCGAGGCCGCGCACCCCGCGGCCGGGGACATCCTGCGCTACCTCAGCCGCGGCGAGGCGGTCCGCGCGGACCTGCGGACACTCGTCGCGGGCCTGGAGCCGCCCGTCGTGCTGGTCTGCCACAGCCTCGGCGGGATCATCGCCCTGGACACGCTGATCTCCGCCCCGCTGCCCCAGGTCCGCCTCCTGGTCACCGCCGGCTCCCAGGGGCCCTTCCTGTACGAGTCCGGCTCCCTGCCCACCCTCGAACACCCCGCCCCGCTGCCGCCGCACGTCCCGGACTGGTTGAACCTGTACGACCGCCGTGACCTGCTCTCCTACCTCGGCGCCGGCCTGTTCCCGGGGCGCGTCACCGACGTCGCCGTCGACAGCCGCCAGCCCTTCCCGGCCGCCCACAGCGCCTACTGGACCAACCCCGCGGTCTACCGCCACATCGTGGACCGGCTGCCGTGACGGGTCTCGACCCGGTCGTGGATCCCGCCCGGGTGCACGCCCTGATCGTCGGTGTCGAGAAGTACGACGCCGGGTCCGGCTGGGACCTGCCCGGGCCCGCCCGGGACGCCGTCGCCTTCCACCGGCTGCTGCGCGACGCCGGGGTGCCGCAGGACCGACTGCGGCTGCACCTCGCGCCCTTGCCGCCGTACGCCCCCGATGTCCCGTACGAACCCGCCGACCACGCCACCCTGCGCCGCGCCCTGGTGCGGGAACTGCCCCAGGCCCAAGGGGACATGCTCTGGGTGTGGTGGGGCGGGCACGGAGTCCTCGACCGGGCCGGCCACCTGCGGCTGTTCTGCGCCGACGCCACCACCGCCGACAAGCTGGGCATCGACCTGGACTCCGCGCTCGCCCGGTACGCCGGCGACGCCGTGCCCGCCTTCGCCGAGCAGCTGTGGATCGTGGACGCCTGCGAGACCTTCGAGGAGACCCTCGGCTTCCAGGAGGCCCTGCCGCCCGACGCGCTGCCCGTGGGGCGGCGCAACCTCGCCCATCGGCAGACCCTGCTGCGGGCCGCCGGGCGCGGCCGGGTCGCCGCCAACGACCCCGAGCGCGGCACGGGTCTCTTCTCCGAGGTGCTGCTCGGTCTGCTGGCCGACCGCGCGTCCGCTTTGCCCGCCCCGCCCGATCCGGAGGAACTGTTTCCGGCCGTACGAACACGTATCGCGGCCCTCAGGGAAGCGGGCCGTACTCTGCAGTATCCCGAGATCCGGCTGCAGAGCCCCGAACGCACCGAGATCGTTCCCGTGGCAGGCCAGGCCCCCGAGCGGCGTCCGCTCTCGCCGCTGCTGCGGGCCGTGGAGGCGCTGCTCGCCTACCCGTTGATGTACGACCCCACCGAACGGCAGACGGTGGTCGCCGCGTTGAACCCGCGTGTCACGGCGATGCTGCCCCGTCACACCAAGGCCCGCACGGATGCCACAGGCATACTCAACGGGCTCGCCCGGCACCACCCGGAAGCCCTGTGGGAGCTGCTCGACGCCGTCGTCTCGCTCGACGACGACTCCGAGCGCAGAGACGAACTCGACGCGGCGCTACATGAATTCGAGGCCTCGGCGAGGCGTCGAAGCGATCGGAAATGATCGAGTGGCGTGATCGTACGGTTTTCGACCCGGGCATGTATGGCCATGATGGAAAAGGACACGGGCACGGGGCATCGCGTGCCACCGTGCGAGAAGGGGGAGCATCTTGGACCAGCCGCCCGCACTGCACCACCCCGCAGCCACCGCTCGCGCGTCGGCCGCCGCTCGGCATGCCGACGTCTGGGAGTCGGATCTGGCGGACCTCGCGGCGCTGCCCTTGACCGCCGTGGACGGTCTCGCTCCGCTCCACCCCAACGCCCGTCTTCTCGAGGAGGTACTGCGCGCCCGCAGCAGCATCCGGGGCGGAGGTGAGGGGAACGGGGGCGCCCGCGCCGAATAGGCGACCCGCCCCGACGGCAGAACCCTGACGAGGCCTCGTGCGCCCGTCGGGGTACCCGCATGCCCGCACCCGCGACCGGAGGTCCCCCGCCCATGAGCAGTGAGCAGCGCCCCGCCCCGTTCCACATGCCCGAGCGGCTGTTCGCGGAACTGGCCGCGGGCGGCGGCTCCGCGGCGGCCGTCGCCTTCCTCGAACGAGGCGAACGGGCCCGCCGATTACTGCTCCTGCGCACCCTCCTGGACCGACTCGACACCCTCCCCACACCACTGACCCCGGCCGCCGACGCCTGGCACGTCCTGAAAGAGGCGGCCGCGCGGGCCCCCGAGCCGGTCGACCGGCTGCTGCTCGCCCCCGCGACCGGCGGCTGGACAGCCCACGTCCTGCGCCGGGCCCACGGCACCGCCTCCGGACCACCGCTGTGGGCGGAGGCGGGCCACCTCTGCGCCCTCGCGGTGACCGCATCCCTGCACGCCGGCACGGACGCGGAACTCCGGGTCGCCCTGTCGGACGGGGCGCTGTCTCTGCCCGGCCTGGGGCTGGCCCGACTCCCGGACGGGGAAGGCGGGTTGACGGTCGGACGGGCCCGCACGAGCGGGGGAGAGCTGACCCTTGCGGGGCCCGGGCGCGACGGAGATACGACGGTCGTGTCGATCCGGCCGGGGACCGTGCAGCTCAGGAGCGGGGAGGTCGGCGCCTCGGAGTCGGGTCCGGTGGCGGGGACACGTGCGGCGCACGCCGTGGCACCGCGGGCGGAGCGCGCCGGAGCGGCTGACGCCGATCCGGCGGGGACGATACATCGCGGCGGGGGAGCGCGGGACGACGTGAAACCGCGGGACGACGTGAAACCGCGGGACGACCGGGATGCCCTCCCCGTGGCCGTTGGCGTGGCCGCGGCCTCCTCCTGGCTCCCCCTGCGCACCCTCACCCACCCGACGCCCACCGGTACCGTCGCCATCCCCCTCGACGACCTCGACCCCTACCGCGACCTGGACGACCCCCTGCCGCCCGCCCGGCTCGACACCGCGGAGGCGGAGGCGTGGCAGGGGGTGTTCGAGGAGGCGGTCGCCGTGCTCGCCGTTCCGGGCGGGGTGGGGCCCGGGCGGCTCGACCCGGCGTGGATCCGAGCGGTCGTGCCCTGGGGCCGCACGAGCTCGCTTCCTCCCGCCCCGCCGACCGTCCAGGTCTCCGCCTCCAGCGGCGACTCCTTCGGCGCGATGGTGATCGCCCGCCCGTCGTCCGCGCTCGCCCTCGCCGAGACGCTCGTCCACGAGTTCCAGCACAGCAAGCTGGCCGCCCTTCTCCACCTCTTCCCGCTGCTCGACGACGACCGGGAAGAGCGCTACTACGCCCCTTGGCGCCCCGACCCCCGCCATCTCACCGGCCTGCTGCACGGCGCGTACGCCTTCACGGGCGTCGCGGGCTTCTGGCGCGACCGCATGGCCGCCGCGCGGGAGGGCCGGGTGGGCGCAGGAGGCCGCGGGGCCGACATGCGGTCCGGCGGGACGGCCGTAAGTGAGGGTGGGACCGGCCGCCAGGACGGCGGGTCCGGCGCGAGGACCGGCACGTCCGCCGCGTGGGACGACCGGGCCGTCGCCGAAGAAGAGGCCGGGTACCACTTCGCGTTGCGTCGCCTGCAGAGTCGGCTCGTCGTGCGCACCCTGCTGGCCGAGGGGCGTCTCACCGCCCAGGGGCGTGCGCTGGTCTCGGGCCTGGCGCGCACGCTGGACGGCTGGCTGCGCGAGCCGGTCCCCGCCTCCGCCCTCGCCCGGGCCCGTACGGCCGCCGCACTGCACCGCACCGAGTGGCGGCTGCGCAACGTGGCTCCGACGGACGACGCGGCGTTCCCGGCGGGCGCCCCCCGTTTCCGCCCCGACCGCACTTCCTGGCCGGACCTGCGCACCCACGCCTTCGCGCTCCGCCCCGCCACCCCGCACACCGCCGACGAGTATCTCGCCGCCGGCGATCCTGGCGCGGCGCTCGTCCGTTACGACGACGAACTGGCCGCCGACCCCGCCGAACCGCACACCCTCGCCGGCTGGATCGTCGCCCGCGCCACTCTCCACCCCGGCCGCACGGCCCGCCGCATGCTGGCCCGCCCAGAGCTGCTTCAGCCCCAGCCCAGCAGCTGACACCCGTCCGGCGCCTTCCCTCATCCCACCAGCCGCAACCGCTCCCCGCACACCCCCACCCGCACCGACTGCCCCCACGTCAGCTCCACCGCGTCCGTCTCCATCCCGTCCCCGAAGGCGATGAGCCGTTCCGACTCGACGGTGATGTGCAGACCCGACGACCCGGTGAGTTCCCCGGCCACCGACGACGTGCCGGTGGCCGGGGACGGCCAGGCCTCGCGGACGAACCACAGCAGGCGCGCCTCGGTGGGCGAGGGCAACGGCCAGTGGCCGCCGCGCTCCTGCCACACCGACCGGATCCACCCGGTGGCGCCGGTGCCCGTGCCCACCAGCACCCCGGAGGAGGCCTGGGCCTCGACGACACCCCCGTCGCCCTCCAGGCCCAGGCGGTATCTGACTGTCTGGTGCCCGACGGCTCCCAGACAGATCTCGTTGAGCGCGACGACCCGCTGGGTGTCGTCGGCGACGGCCTCGACCATGGTGCGTTCCTCGAGGCCGACGGAGCGGGTGAGGACGGCCGGCAGCAGTGCCGCCGCGTCCCGTGGGCGGTGCCGGACCAGTACGCCGGGGTTGCGTCCGGGGTCGGTGTCGATGCCCACCACCGGCTGTCCGCCGAGGTACTTGGCGACGTTCGCCACCAGCCCGTCCTGCCCGACCACGACCACCACGTCCTCGGGGGCGAACAGGAAACGGTCCAAGTCGGCCCGCACCACTCGAGCCTGACGCCAGGTCAGTGGGACGGCCGCGCCGACCTCGGCGAGCGCCTGCCGCGTCCGGCGGTGTCGTTCGGCGAGCTCCGCGATGTCCCGGCCCCGGGAGGAGAGGAAGAAGGCGGCCTGTCCGTGCGTGGCGTGCCGGGCCACCAACTCCTCGTACTCCGTGGTGCGATGGACGACGACGACCCGCGGTGCCAGGCTCACGCCCGCTCCCGCGCACCCAGCTTGGCCAGCAGCCCCGTCAGCACGTCCGGCGACACCGTCACGCTCTCGACGCGCGGCAGGTTCTCCGCGATCCGGGTCCCGGTGAGCGCGTGCAGCGTCGCCACGTCCACCTCCGCGTGCACCCGCAGCCAGGCGGCCTGCGCCTGGGCCCGCGCTTCGCCGACCTCGCGCGCCCCTTCCGCCTCCGCACGGGACAGCCGTACGGCACGAGCCGCCTCGGCCTCCGCGAGCCGCACCGTCCGTGCCGCCTCCGCCTGCGCCCGAACGGCGTCCGCCGCCGCGTGCTCCTCGGCCTCGCGCCGGGCGTTCGTGCCGCGCTGGTCGACCAACTGCTCCTCGCGACGGGCGAGTTCGATCTTGCTGGCCAACTCGTTCTCCGCGATGGCCCGTTCCCGTTCCACCGCGAGGGCCCGCCGTCCGTACGTAGCCCGGTCGGCCTCCTGCTGGATCTGCTCGCGGGCGGGGGTGCGCAGCGCGCGCTCCACCTCCGGCTCGGGGCGCAGCGCCACCACGCGTACGGCCACCACCTCGATGCCGGTCGCGGGCAGCCGCGGCTCGGCCTCCAGGCCGGCCGCGATCCGCTCGCGCACCGACGTCACGCCGTCGACCAGCGCGGCCGCCAGCGGTGTGCGCGCCAGGACGTCCAGCGCGTGCTGCTGGGCCGTCTCCGTGAGCAGCGTGCCGAGCTGCTCCAGCGGCGCGCCCCGCCACACGCCGGTGTCCGGGTCGATGGAGAAGTCGAGGCGGGCGGCGGCGACGCCCGGGTCGCTGATCCGGTAGGTGACCGTCGCCTGCACCGCCACGTCCTGGAAGTCGGACGTACGGGCGTGGAAGGTCATCGCCAGTTCCCGGTCGTCGACCGGTACCTCCGACAGCGCAGCGGTCAGTGACCGGAACCAGAAGCTCACTCCCGTCCCGTCGTGCAGGAGCCGGCCCGCGCGGTGGTGCCGGATGTGCGCCGTCGGTGCGCCGCGCAGGTGGCGCAGGCCGAGGCGCCGGGTGATGTCAGCCATGAGATCCCCTCGCTTTTCGTCTGAACGACGATAACCGCGGATGGTGATTATCGTCAAGGGGACGAAAACAAGTGGTCGTGGAAACACGTGAGCGACGGGTCAAGACGCCTCTCGATGGTCAGGATGGAGGCATGGCACTGCATGTCGACTCCGAGGCCGGGCGGCTGCGCCGCGTCATCCTGCACCGGCCGGATCTCGAGCTCAAAAGGCTCACCCCCAGCAACAAGGACGCCCTCCTCTTCGACGACGTGCTCTGGGTGCGCCGGGCGCGCGCGGAGCACGACGGGTTCGCCGACGTGCTGCGCGACCGCGGCGTCGCCGTCCACCTCTTCGGCGACCTGCTCAGCGAGGCTCTGGAGATCCCCGCGGCCAGGACGCTCGTCCTTGACCGGGTCTTCGACGAGAAGGAGTACGGGGTACTCGCCACCGACCACCTCCGGGCCGCCTTCGAGACCCTGCCCGCCCGGGACCTCGCCGAGGCGCTGGTCGGCGGCATGACCAAGCGGGAGTTCCTGGAAGTGCACGAGGAGCCGACCTCCGTGCGCTTCCACGTCATGGAGCTCGACGACTTCCTGCTGGGTCCGCTGCCCAATCACCTCTTCACCCGCGACACCTCCGCCTGGATCTACGACGGCGTGTCCATCAACGCGATGCGCTGGCCGGCCCGGCAGCGCGAGACCGTGCACTTCGAGGCGATCTACCGGCACCACCCGCTGTTCCGCGACGAAACGTTCCGGGTCTGGTCGGAGGGGCAGGTCGACTACCCGTCGACCATCGAAGGCGGGGACGTCCTCGTCATCGGCAACGGGGCCGTGCTCATCGGCATGAGCGAGCGGACCACGCCGCAGGCCGTCGAGATGCTCGCGCACAAGCTGTTCGACGCCGGCTCCGCGCAGACGATCGTGGCCCTCGACATGCCCAAGGGGCGCGCCTTCATGCACCTCGACACCGTGATGACGATGGTCGACGGCGACACCTTCACGCAGTACGCCGGGCTCGGCATGCTTCGCTCCTACACCATCGAACCGGGCGTCGGCGACAAGGAGCTCAAGGTCACCGACCACCCGCCGGAGCACATGCACCGCGCGATCGCCGCTGCCCTCGGCCTCAACGAGATCCGCGTGCTGACCGCCACCCAGGACGTGCACGCGGCCGAGCGCGAGCAGTGGGACGACGGCTGCAACGTCCTGGCCGTCGAGCCGGGCGTCGTCGTCGCCTACGAGCGCAACGCCACGACCAACACGCACCTGCGCAAGCAGGGCATCGAGGTGATCGAGATCCCGGGGAGCGAGCTGGGGCGGGGCAGGGGCGGGCCACGGTGCATGAGCTGTCCGCTCGAACGGGAGGCTGTGTAGGGATGGCCAGGAATCGCCGGGGAGGGCTGAAGACGGCTGGAGACGGCTGGAGGGACTGTATAGAAATGTCAATCATCGTATAGAGTTCCAGCGTACTTGTTCGCATATCCCTGGAGCGCCCCCCATGGCGACAGTCCCGACCGCCCTCGCCGGCCGCCACTTCCTCAAGGAACTGGACTTCACCGAGGGGGAGTTCCTCGGCCTGATCGAGCTGGCCGCCGAGTTGAAGGCCGCCAAGAAGGCCGGGGCCGAGACGCAGTACCTGCGGGGCCGGAACATCGCGCTGATCTTCGAGAAGACCTCGACGCGCACCCGCTGCGCGTTCGAGGTCGCCGCCGCCGACCAGGGCGCCTCGACGACGTATCTGGACCCCTCCGGCTCACAGATCGGCCACAAGGAGTCCGTGAAGGACACCGCGCGAGTGCTGGGCCGGATGTATGACGCGATCGAGTACCGAGGGGACAGCCAGGCCAAGGTCGAGGAGCTCGCCGCGTACGCCGGCGTGCCCGTCTACAACGGCCTCACCGACGAGTGGCACCCCACCCAGATGCTCGCCGACGTGCTGACGATGACCGAGCACAGTGGAGCCCCCGTCCAGCAGATCGCCTTCGCCTACCTCGGCGACGCCCGCTTCAACATGGGCAACTCGTACCTGATCACCGGCGCCCTGCTCGGTATGGACGTGCGGATCGTCGCGCCCCGGTCGTACTGGCCCTCCGAGGAGATCATCGGCCGGGCCCGCAAGCTCTCCGAGACCAGCGGCGCCCGCATCACCCTCACCGAGAAGGTCGACGAAGGCGTCGGCGGCGCCGACTTCGTCGCCACCGACGTCTGGGTCTCCATGGGCGAGCCCAAGGAGGTCTGGGACGAGCGGATCACCGCCCTCGCCCCGTACGCCGTGACCATGGACGTCCTGCGCGCCACCGGCAACCCGGACGTGAAGTTCCTGCACTGCCTGCCGGCCTTCCACGACCTGGGCACCAAGGTCGGGCAGGAGATCTACGCCACCCACGGCCTGGAGTCCCTCGAGGTGACCGACGAGGTCTTCGAGTCGGAGCACTCGGTCGTCTTCGACGAGGCGGAGAACCGGATGCACACCATCAAGGCGATCTTGGTGGCTTCCCTGGCCTGAGCAGGCCTCGGCATGCCTCAGTGGACCTCAGTGGACCTCGGCAGGTCTCAGCCGGTCACATCGGACGCCGCTGGGGCGGCACCGTCGGCAGTCGGAACCACACCGCCTTGCCGGACTCGGTGGGGCGGTGACCGCAGGACGAGCTGAGGGCGCGGATCAGCAGCAGACCGCGCCCGTGCTCCTGCCAGGGGTCGGGCTCGGTGGCCGCCGGGCGCGTGAGGTTGCCGGGCGGTGCCGGGTCAGGGTCGTGCACCTCGACCTGGCAGCCGCTCGGCAGCAGTTCCACCACCAGCTCTATCGGCGTGTCCCCGGCGGTGTGCTCCACGGCGTTCGCCACCAGCTCCGCCGTCAGCAGTTCCGCGGTGTCACTGTCGGCCCCGTGGTCCAGCTCGGCCAGCGCGGTGCGCACCAGGGCGCGGGCCACCGGCACGGCCGCGGCGGAGTGCGGCAGCGCGATGCGCCAGGAAGCGGAGGCTGAGGGGCGTTCGTACAAGGCGGGTCCGTTCATGAGCAGGCTGTCCTGCTTTCAACCTTATGAATGGTACGGCGCCGCCCCGCAGAGGCGTCCGACGGGCACCGTACGGGACCATCGGCCCCGTTGCGGGCGGCTTACCCGGATGAACGCCCCGCCTCGCACGGCTGCTCCCCCCGTTACGTGGATGTGGACGAGCCGTGACGGATGTGACGGGGCCGGGTCACATCCGGAGCCATGTCCCGGCTCCGGCGTATAGCGCTGTCGTGACGACAGTCACGGATGAGTGATAGCTTCGGAGGACAGAGTTCCGTGAGGCAGTGCCCGCCACCCGAACGAGGAGGCCGCACCTCGTGAGTCCCTTCACCGGCTCCGCCGCCCGCACCCCCGACTGGAAGCACCTCCGCGTCGACCTCGCCGACGGCGTCGCCACCGTCACCCTCGCCCGCCCCGACAAGCTCAACGCGCTCACCTTCGGCGCCTACGCCGACCTGCGCGACCTGCTCGCCGAACTGTCCCGGGAACGATCCGTGCGCGCCTTGGTGCTGGCGGGTCAGGGGCGCGGCTTCTGCTCCGGCGGCGACGTCGACGAGATCATCGGCGCCACCCTGGCCATGGACACCGCCCAGCTCCTGGACTTCAACCGGATGACCGGGCAGGTGGTGCGGGCCGTACGGGAATGCCCGTTCCCGGTGATCGCGGCGGTGCACGGCGTGGCGGCCGGCGCGGGCGCGGTGCTGGCCCTCGCCGCGGACTTCCGGGTCGCCGACCCCTCGGCCCGCTTCGCCTTCCTGTTCACGCGCGTGGGCCTGTCCGGCGGCGACATGGGTGCCGCCTACCTCCTGCCCCGCGTCGTGGGCCTCGGCCACGCCACCCGCCTGCTCATGCTCGGCGAGCCGGTCCGCGCCCCCGAGGCCGAGCGCATCGGCCTGATCAGCGAACTGACCGACGAGGGCCGCGCCGACGAGGCCGCCGAGGCGCTGGCCCGCCGCCTGGCCGAGGGCCCGGCACTGGCGTACGCCCAGACGAAGGCGCTGCTCACGGCAGAACTGGACATGCCGCTGGCCGCGGCGGTGGAACTGGACGCCGCCACCCAGGCCCTGCTGATGAACGGCGAGGACTACGCCGAGTTCCACGCGGCCTTCACGCAGAAGCGACCGCCGAAGTGGCGGGGGCGGTAATGCCGACCTCAGGGACACGTACCTCAGGGGCGCGGGGCTGTGTCGATATGCGGCTCCGCCGCGGGGCGCAACCAGCCCCCACCGGCCCGCACTCGCGCCACGAGACCAGCCACCCCCACCGCATCGCGATCATCGGCGGCGGCCCCGGCGGCCTGTACGCCGCAGCCCTGCTGAAACGTCTCCGCCCCGACCGTGAGGTCACCGTCTGGGAACGCAACGCCCCCGGCGACACCTTCGGCTTCGGAGTGGTCCTCTCCGACGAAACCCTCGGCGGCATAGAACACGCCGACCCGATCGTCTACGCGGCCCTGCAGCAGCAGTTCGTCCGCTGGGACGACATAGACATCGTCCACCGCGGCACCTGCCACACCTCCGGAGGACACGGCTTCGCCGCCCTGGGCAGGAAACGCCTCCTGGAAATCCTGCACGACCGCTGCCGCGCCCTCGGCGTAGAGCTCCGCTTCCACTCCGAGGCGCCGTACCCGTCCTGGCTCGCGGAGTCGTACGACCTCGTCATCGCCGCCGACGGTGTGCACAGCACCACCCGTGAGGCGTACGCCCATGTGTTCCGGCCCCATGTGGCCGCCCACCACTGCCGTTACATCTGGCTCGCGGCCGACTTCGCGCTGGACGCTTTCCGCTTCGAGATCGCCGAGACCGAGCACGGCGTGATGCAGCTGCACGGCTATCCGTACGCGGCCGACGCCTCCACCGTGATCGTCGAGATGCGGGAGGAGGTCTGGCGGGCGGCGGGCTTCGAGGAACTCGACGAGCAGGGGTCCGTCGAGCGCTGCGCCAAGATCTTCGCGGACGCGCTGGGCGGCAGGCCGCTCAGGTCCAACAAGTCGTCCTGGAGCACCTTCCGTACGGTGGTCAACGAGCGCTGGTCGCACGGCAACGTGGTCCTGCTGGGCGACGCCGCCCACACCGCCCACTTCTCCATCGGCTCCGGCACCAAGCTGGCCGTCGAGGACGCCCTCGCGCTGGCCGCCTGTCTGGAGGAACACGACTGCCTGGAACGGGCCTTGACGGCGTACGAGCAGGAGCGGCGCCCCGTCGTCGCCTCCACGCAGCGCGCTGCCCGCGCCAGCCTGGAGTGGTTCGAGAACCTCGGCCGGTACCTCGACCAGCCGCCCCGCCAGTTCGCCTTCAACCTGCTCACCCGCAGCCGCCGTGTCACCCACGACAACCTCCGCCTGCGCGACGCCCACTTCACCGAGGCCGTGGAGCGCGAGTTCGGCTGCCCGCCCGGCACGCCTCCGATGTTCACACCGTTCCGGCTGCGCGGTCTGACCCTGCGCAACCGGGTCGTCGTCTCACCCATGGACATGTACTCGGCCACCGACGGCCTCCCGGGTGACTTCCACCTTGTCCACCTGGGCGCACGGGCCCTCGGCGGTGCCGGCCTGGTGATGACCGAGATGGTGTGCGTGTCCCCAGAGGGTCGGATCACCCCCGGCTGCACCGGCCTCTACACCGGCAAGCAGGCCGAGGCCTGGAAACGGATCACCACCTTCGTGCACACCCAGGCCCCCGGCACCGCGATCGGCGTGCAGCTCGGCCACAGCGGGCGCAAGGGCTCGACCAAGCTCATGTGGGAGGGCATGGACGAAGCCCTGGAGGACGGCAACTGGCCGCTCCTGGCAGCGTCCCCGATCCCGTACAAGCCGTCCAGCCAGACCCCGCGCGAGCTGTCCCGCGCTCAACTCACCGACATCCGCGAGCAGTTCACCTCGGCGGCTGGGCGGGCTGCCCGTGCCGGTTTCGACCTTCTCGAACTGCACTGCGCGCACGGCTACTTGCTCTCCGGCTTCCTCTCCCCGCTGACCAACCGCCGCACCGACGCCTACGGCGGCTCACTCGCGAAGCGGCTGCGCTTCCCGCTGGAGGTCTTCGACGCCGTACGCGGTGTGTGGCCGGAGGAGAAGCCCCTGACCGTCCGCATCTCCGCCACCGACTGGGCCGAGGGCGGGAACACGGCCGAGGACGCCGTCGAGATCGCCCGCGCCTTCGCCGCGCACGGCGCCGACGCGATCGACGTGTCGACCGGGCAGGTCGTGGCCGAGGAACGGCCGGAGTTCGGACGCTCGTACCAGACTCCGTACGCGGACCGCATCCGCCACGCCACCGGCATCCCGGTGATCGCGGTCGGCGCCATCTCCTCCTGGGACGACGTCAACTCCCTGATCCTCGCCGGACGTACGGACCTGTGCGCCCTCGCCCGCCCGCACCTCTACGACCCCCACTGGACCCTGCACGCCGCGGCCGAGCAGGGATACGACGGGCCGGGCGTCGCCTGGCCGACGCCGTACCGGGCGGGCAGCCGCCGCCCGCAGACCGGACGCACGGACGCCCCCAAGCCCCGCCTGACCCTGGGGACTTGAGGGCGTACGCGGGTCTCAGGTAAGAAACTTGAGAAGAAGGACAGAGGAGACTGAGGGTTCCCTTAGGGGCCAGTGGTGTGTCTGAGGTCACATGCCCGCGGAGGCGTCACACGGCGCTGAAGGCGTTCATAGGCCCACGAAGGCGGCCCCCGCGTCCCGCAGCCGTTCGTGCAGTCCCCGGAACACCGCGGCCGATCGGGCGCCCGGCCAGTCCGGGGGGAGCAGGCCGGCGGGCAGCCCGGGATCGGCGTAGGGCAGGTGGCGCCAGGTGTCGAGGGCGAGGAGGTAGTCGCGGTAGGCATCCTCGGCCGGGGCGTCCGTGCGCCCCTCCCAGTCGCGCAGCACACGCGCGTGGCGGTCGAGGAACGCTTCGTGCTCCTTGGCGATCGCCGCCAGGTCCCACCAGCGGGCGACGGCCTCCGCGGTCGGCGCGAAGCCGAGGTGCTCACCGCGGAAGAAGTCGACGTACGGGGCGAGGCGCAGCCGCTGGAGGGTGTGCCGGCTCTCGTCGTACAGCCGCGCCGGGGCGATCCACACGCCGGGCGCGGCGGTGCCGAAACCGAGCCCGGCCAGCCGCGAGCGCAGCACGTGCCGCTTCTGCCGCTCGGACTCCGGCACGGAGAACACCGCGAGCACCCAGCCCTCGTCGTCCGGCGGAGTGGTGGCGTAGATACGCCGGTCGCCGTCGTCGAGCAACTGGCGGGCGTCCGGCGACAGTTCGTACCCCGCCGCGCCCTGTGCCGTACGGGCCGGCAGGAGCAGCCCGCGCCGTTTGAGCCGGGACACGGACGAGCGTACGGAGGGGCCGTCGACGCCGACCGCGGCCAGCAGTCGGATCAGCTCGGCGACGGGCACCGGGCCGGGCATGAAGCGCCCGTACGCGCCGTAGAGCGTGACGATGAGAGACCGTGGTGCATGCTGGTCGGACACGTTGATCATCTTAGGTCGTCGGCATCACTGCTGGTCACCATCGGTGCGCAGCTTGAATCGCTGAAGCTTTCCGGTCGCTGTGCGCGGCAGCGCGTCCAGCAGGACGATCTCGCGCGGGCATTTGTAGGGCGCCAGCTCGGATCGCACGAAGGCGCGCAGCGCCTCGGTGTCCCGTTCGGCGCCCTCCTTGAGGACGGCGAAGGCCACCACGACCTGCCCGCGCGCCTCGTCGGGCCGCCCCACGACCGCCGCCTCCAGGACGTCCGGGTGACGCAGCAGCGCGTCCTCGACCTCGGGTCCGGCGATGTTGTACCCGGCCGAGATGATCATGTCGTCCGCGCGGGCGACGTACCGGAAGTAGCCATCGTGCTCGCGGACATAGGTGTCGCCGGTGACGTTCCAGCCGTCGCGCACGTACTCCCGCTGCCGCGGGTCGGCGAGATAGCGGCACCCGACCGGACCGCGCACCGCCAGCAGCCCGGGCTCGCCGTCGGGCACCGGCGTGCCGCTCTCGTCCTGCACGCGCGCGTGCCATCCCGGTACGGGCACTCCCGTCGTCCCCGGCCTGATGTGCTCGTCGGCCGCGGAGATGAAGATGTGCAGCAGCTCGGTGGCGCCGATGCCGTTGATGACGCGCAGCCCGGTCCGCTCGTGCCAGGCCCGCCAGGTGGCGGCCGGGAGGTTCTCGCCGGCGGAGACGCAGCGGCGCAGCGAGGAGACGTCGTGGGCGTCGAGCTCGTCGAGCATCGCGCGATACGCGGTCGGCGCGGTGAACAGAACCGACACCCGGTGCTCGGCGATCGCGGGCAACAGCTGCCGTGGACCGGCCTGTTCGAGGAGCAGCGCGCTCGCCCCCACGCGCATCGGGAAGACCACCAGCCCGCCGAGTCCGAAGGTGAAACCGAGTGGCGGGCTGCCGGTGAAGACGTCCTCGGAGTGTGGCCTGAGCACATGGCGCGCGAAGGTGTCGGCGATCGCCAGCACGTCCCGGTGGAAGTGCATACAGCCCTTCGGGCGGCCGGTGGTCCCGGACGTGAACGCGATCAGCGCGACGTCGTCGGCCGCGGTGTCCACGGCGGTGTACGGCTCCTCGGGCGTCGCCCGATTCAGCAGGTCGTCGGGGGTGTCGCCGCCGTACGTCGTGATCCTGAGCCCCGGTACCTCGGCCTTGGCGAGGTCGTCGACGGCCCGGATGTCGCACAGGGCGTGCTCTACGCGGGCGATCTCGCACATCGTGGCCAGCTCGTGCGGGCGCTGCTGGGCCAGCACGGTGACGGCGACCGCGCCCGCCTTCAGGGCCGCCAGCCAGCAGGCGGCCAGCCAGGGCGTGGTGGGGCCGCGCAGCAGGACGCGGTTGCCGGGGACGACCCCGAGGTCACGGGTGAGGACGTGCGCGATGCGGTCCACGCGGGTACGCAGGTCGCCGTACGTCCAGGTACCGCCCGCCGGTGTGTGGAACACCGGTCGGTCCGCGGCCGGCCCCGCGAGCAGTTCGGCGGCGCTGTTCAGCCGATCGGGGTAGTCCAGCTCCGGCAGGTCGAAGCGGAGCTCGGGCCACTGGTCGGGAGGCGGGAGGTGGTCGCGGGCGAAGGTGTCGACGTGGGCCGAGGGGTTCATTGGCGGTTCGCCCCCTTGCCTTGTGGGCGTCGGTGGTGGGCGTCGGGTAGTCGTCCCTGGTGGGTTCGCGCATCGAGCGTATCGTGTTGGTGACGGCAGTCAACGGTGCGCGATACCGTCGGGGGAGTGGCCGCAGGGCTGCGGGGAGAGAGGACCGGCAATGCCCGCATTCTCACTCGAACCATCACAGATCGCCTGGTGTGCGGAGCTGCGCGCCCTGGCCGTGGACCGGCTGCGCCCCCTCGCGGAGAAGGGCGAACCGGGCCACGTCAACCGCCCGCTCGTCGCGGAACTCGGCCAACTCGGTCTGCTGGCCCGCCTGTTCACCTCCGGAGCCCTCGACCTCTGCCTGATGCGGGAGTCCCTCGCGTACGCCTGCACCGAGGCGGAGACCGCCCTCGCCCTCCAGGGCCTGGGCGCACACCCGGTCCACGCCCACGGCACCCCGGCCCAGCGGGACCGCTGGCTGCCCCGCGTGGCCGACGGCACGGCGGTGGCTGCCTTCGCCCTGAGCGAGCCGGGTGCGGGCTCGGACGCGGCAGCGCTGACGCTGCGCGCGGAACCGGAGAGCCGCCGACCGACCGGCACGCCGGTTGCCGAGCCGGGAGACGGGGGCGACGCGGGCGACCGGGGAGACGGGGCTGACTGGGGAGACGGTGCCTCCCTCGCCGCCGAGCGGGGTGGTGCGCGCTTCGGCGTGTCCTCCGACGCCTCAGCCGGCGGGTCGCGCTCCGGCGTCTCCTCGGGCGCCTCACCCAGCGGCACGCGCCCCGGCGTGTCCTCCGACGCCCAGCCCGGCGATGTGCCACCCGGCATCCCGCTCACCGTAGATCCCGACGGCCCAGCGCGCTGGCGGCTCACCGGGGAGAAGTGCTGGATCTCCAACGCACCGGAGGCCGACTTCTACACCGTCTTCGCCCGCACCACCCCCGGCGCCGGCGCCCGTGGCGTCACCGCCTTCCTCGTCCCCGCCGACCGCCCCGGCCTCACCGGCACGGCCCTGGACATGCTCTCGCCGCATCCCATCGGCAGCCTCGACTTCGACGCCGTCCCGGTGACCGCCGACGACGTGCTCGGCGAGGCCGACCGCGGCTTCCGGGTCGCCATGGGCACCCTCAACCTCTTCCGCCCCAGCGTCGGCGCCTTCGCGGTCGGCATGGCCCAGGCCGCCCTGGACGCCACCCTCGCGCACACCTCCCGACGCGACGCGTTCGGCGGCAAGTTGAGGGATCTGCAGACGGTTGCCCACCAGGTCGCCGAGATGGCCCTGCGCACCGAGGCGGCCCGCCTCATGGTGTACGCGGCGGCGACGGCGTACGACCGAGGCTCACCGGACGTCCCGGGGCGCGCGGCGATGGCCAAACTGCTCGCCACCGAGACCGCGCAGTACGTCGTCGACGCGGCCGTCCAACTCCACGGCGCCCGCGCCCTGCGCCGCGGCCACCTCCTCGAACACCTCTACCGCGAGGTACGCGCCCCGCGCATCTACGAGGGCGCCACCGAGGTCCAACGCGGCATCATCGCCAAGGAGCTGTACGCGAACCAGGAGGCCCTGTGAGCACCGAGCGCGTGAACCCGCCCGCACTCTCCCCGCCCACCGGCTTCTCCCACGCCGTCGTCGCCACCGGCACCCGGCTCGTCTTCCTCGCCGGCCAGACCGCGCTCGACACCGACGGCAAGGTGGTCGGCGACACACTCCACGAGCAGTTCGAGAAGGCCCTCACCAACCTTCTGACCGCCCTGACCGCCGTCGGCGGCACCCCCGCCGACCTCGCCCGCGTCACCGTCTACGCCACGGACATCGCCGCGTACCGCACCCACGCCCCCGAACTCGGCCGCACCTGGCGCCAGTTGGCGGGCCGTGACTACCCCGCGATGGCGGTCGTGGAGGTCGTACGCCTGTGGGACGACCAGGCGCTGGTCGAGCTCGACGGCTTCGCCGTGCTGCCCTAGGACCTGGCGTCAGGCGGCGATCGTGAGCCGCTCGACGGGTACCCGGTGCGGGGCGACGATCCGGCCGTCCGGCAGCAGCTCGCCCGTGTCGTCGAAGACGATCGCGCCGTCGCACAGCAGGTTCCAGCCCTGCTCGGGGTGGGCGGCGACGACGTGCGGGGCGTGGTTGTCGGTTGCGGGGCACGAAGGCTGGTGGGAACACATGGCGCACCTCCACGTCGGTAGGACCGTCGGATCGGGTCCGTAGAACAGACGATCCTCCCGCCGCGAACTCATCGGAACAGCCCGCCGCGAAGCGTGACAACACGCGGACATCACGCGGACAACACCCGGACCCTTCGACTACCGCCGGTGCCCACTCGCCACCGAAGGGGTGACGGTCACGGCCGCGGACGCTCGTGCCACGTACCAGTGGAGGCCCCACTTCCAGGACGTCTTCCCATGTCCCTGCGTCCTGCCCTCGTCGCCCGCCGCCGGTGCCGCGCTGCTCCTGCCGGTCGCTCCCGCCGCCCTGGCCACCCCCACGAGCACCGACCCGTACGTGACCGTGACGGTCGACCGACGGGCCGTATCGCGTCCGACGGGACCGTCCCCCTCCGGCACCTACCGCTGCACCGGCAGAAGCCATCCTGATGGAGCTGCGCCCGTTGGGCGGCCTGCCCCGCTGCCCGGCTTCCACGCGGCCCAGCGCCAGGACGGCACCCTGATCGAGGGCTGAGCGCGGCGTCAGTCCATCAGCCCCGCGGCGACCGTCGCGCCCAGCTCCCAGCACGCCTCCACGTCCGCCTTGCCGGGCTCGCCCGTCACGGTCACGGCCTCGGCGGCCCGTCGCCAGCCGAGGCCGGTCGTGATCGCCTCGATGCCGCGGACCGCTCCGGTCACGTCGTTGCCGCCGTGCACGTAGTACCCGAACGGGCGGCCCTGCGTGGCGTCGAGGCAGGGGTAGTAGACCTGGTCGAAGAAGTGCTTCAGCGCGCCGGACATGTAGCCGAGGTTCGCCGGCGTACCGAGCAGGTACCCGTCGGCTTGCAGCACGTCGGACGCCGTCGCGGCCAGCGCGGCCCGCCGCACGACGCGGACCCCCGCGATCTCCGGGTCGGTCGCACCGGCGACGACGGCCTCGAACAGCGCCTGGCAGTTCGGCGAGGGCGTGTGATGCACGATCAGCAAAGTGGCCACCCCCGCACCCTGCCGTGCGGGGGCGTCGAGCCGCAAACGGGGCGGCTCGGCCCTGCCGGGCCGGGTCGGTCCACCGCGGCGGGGAGTGACGTCAGGCTGCGTGCCGCCCAGGAACCGGTCAGGGAGCACTGGTGGAAGATCGCGCCCACGTACGGCGGAGGTGTCCCGCCCGCGACGCCTCCGCCGTACAGGATCGGACGCACCCGAGGACCGACGCCTCGCCTCGCCGGTACCTCAAGGCTGCTCAGATGTCCCGGAACGTCTCGATCTGCGCCCCCACCGAGTTGAGCCGCTCGGCCAGGTCCTCGTACCCGCGGTTGATGACGTACACGTTCCGCAGCACGGACGTGCCCTCGGCCGCCATCATCGCCAGCAGCACGACCACGGCGGGGCGCAGGGCCGGCGGGCACATCATCTCGGCGGCGCGCCAGCGGGTCGGGCCTTCCACCAACACGCGGTGCGGGTCGAGGAGTTGGAGGCGCCCGCCGAGTCGGTTCAGATCCGTGAGGTAGATCGCGCGGTTGTCGTAGACCCAGTCGTGGATCAGCGTCTTGCCCGACGCGGCGGCCGCGATGGCCGCGAAGAACGGGACGTTGTCGATGTTCAGGCCGGGGAACGGCATCGGGTGGATCTTGTCGATCGGCGCCTCCAGCTTGGAGGGCCGGACGGTGAGGTCCACCAGGCGGGTGCGGCCGTTGTCAGCGGGGTACTCCGGCGTGCGGTCGTGGTCGAGGCCCATCTCCTCCAGGACCGCGAGCTCGATCTCCAGGAACTCGATGGGCACGCGGCGCACCGTCAGTTCCGACTCGGTGACGACGGCGGCGGCCAGCAGGCTCATCGCCTCGACCGGGTCCTCGGAGGGGGAGTAGTCGACGTCCGCGTTGATGTCCGGCACGCCGTGCACGGTGAGCGTGGTGGTGCCGATGCCCTCCACCTCGACGCCCAGGGCCTCCAGGAAGAAGCACAGGTCCTGGACCATGTAGTTGGAGGAGGCGTTGCGGATGACGGTGATGCCGTCGTGCCGGGCGGCGGCGAGGAGCGCGTTCTCGGTGACCGTGTCCCCGCGCTCGGTCAGCACGATCGGCCGGGCGGGCCGTACGGACCGGTCGACCGTCGCGTGGTACTGCCCCTCGGTCGCCGCGACCTCCAGCCCGAACCGGCGCAGCGCGATCATGTGCGGTTCGATGGTCCGCGTACCGAGGTCGCAGCCGCCGGCGTACGGCAGTTTGAAGCGGTCCATGCGGTGCAGCAGCGGACCGAGGAACATGATGATGGACCGCGTCCGTACGGCCGCCTCCGCGTCGATCGCCGCCATGTTCAGCTCGGCCGGCGGGACGAGTTCCAGGTCGACGCCGTCGTTGATCCAGCGGGTGCGTACGCCGATGGAGTTGAGGACCTCCAGCAGGCGGTAGACCTCCTCGATGCGGGCGACCCGGCGCAGCACCGTGCGCCCCCGGTTGAGCAGGGAGGCGCACAGCAGTGCCACGCACGCGTTCTTGCTGGTCTTCACGTCGATGGCGCCGGACAGCCGGCGGCCGCCTACCACCCGCAGATGCATCGGCCCCGCATAGCCCAGGGAGACGATTTCGCTGTCCAGCGCTTCGCCGATTCGAGCGATCATCTCAAGGCTGATGTTCTGGTTGCCGCGCTCGACGCGATTCACGGCGCTCTGACTGGTGCCGAGCGCCTCGGCGAGCTGAGACTGTGTCCAGCCCCGGTGCTGCCGGGCGTCACGGATGAGCTTGCCGATGCGTACGAGGTAGTCGTCTGCCATGAGGTTGAGGCTATCTCAGATATGAGATGGGACCTCTTGAGGGGTCCGTTCGGGTGATGGCCGTCAATGCCGCCTGGCGTTACGCGTGCGGCGCCACCCGAAAGGTCCGGGCAGGTCCATCGATGTCGTACGACGTCCTGTACTGCTGTGCGTGTGCCGCGGGCCCTTGTGGCCGCCGGTGGTGATGGACCAGGAGCGCTTGTTGATGTTCAGGCGCACTCCGGGAAGGATCCGGAAACTCTTGCGGAACGTAAGCGGCATTCCCGCCCCCTTTCGTCCCGTACCGGATACCCGGAAGGCGCGCGGGCATGACGGTCGCGCGGACATGGCGGTTTCGCGCGGGGCCGGGCATGACCATTCCGCGCCCATGTACTAGAGTTATCTCGACATCGAGATATCTGCCGAGGTGCACTGCGGTCGCACGCCATCATCGGTCTGACAGTAAGGCATGCCTAACTTAGCCTTACCTTAGCGGATCGGCCAAGACGGAGTGGCGGCAGGATGCGGTGGTAAGCGCACAAAAATGAAGGAGACTGTCGTGTCGGCGAACAGCTTCGACGCCCGCAGCACGCTGCAGGTGGGCGACGAGTCGTACGAGATCTTCCGGCTGGACAAGGTGGAGGGCTCGGCCCGCCTGCCCTACAGCCTCAAGGTCCTGCTCGAGAACCTGCTCCGCACGGAGGACGGCGCGAACATCACCGCCGACCACATCCGCGCCCTCGGCGGCTGGGACTCGCAGGCTCAGCCATCTCAGGAGATCCAGTTCACGCCGGCCCGCGTGATCATGCAGGACTTCACCGGCGTGCCCTGTGTCGTCGACCTCGCCACCATGCGTGAGGCCGTGAAGGAGCTCGGCGGCGACCCGGCGAAGGTCAACCCGCTCTCCCCGGCCGAGCTGGTCATCGACCACTCCGTCATCGCCGACAAGTTCGGCACCAACGAGGCCTTCGCGCAGAACGTCGAGCTGGAGTACGGCCGCAACAAGGAGCGCTACCAGTTCCTGCGCTGGGGTCAGACCGCGTTCGACGACTTCAAGGTCGTCCCGCCCGGCACCGGCATCGTCCACCAGGTGAACATCGAGCACCTGGCCCGCACCGTCATGGTCCGGGGCGGACAGGCCTACCCCGACACCCTGGTCGGCACCGACTCGCACACCACCATGGTCAACGGCCTCGGTGTGCTGGGCTGGGGCGTCGGCGGTATCGAGGCCGAGGCCGCGATGCTCGGCCAGCCGGTCTCGATGCTCATCCCGCGCGTCGTCGGCTTCAAGCTGACCGGTGAGCTCAAGCCCGGCACGACCGCCACCGACCTGGTGCTCACGATCACCGAGATGCTGCGCAAGCACGGTGTCGTCGGAAAGTTCGTCGAGTTCTACGGCGAGGGCGTGTCCGCCACCTCGCTCGCGAACCGCGCCACCATCGGCAACATGTCGCCGGAGTTCGGCTCCACCGCCGCGATCTTCCCGATCGACGACGAGACCATCAAGTACCTGAAGCTCACCGGCCGCGATGCGCAGCAGCTCGCGCTCGTCGAGGCGTACGCCAAGGAGCAGGGCCTCTGGCTGGACCCGAAGGCCGAGCCGGACTTCTCCGAGAAGCTGGAGCTCGACCTGTCGACGGTCGTGCCCTCCATCGCCGGCCCGAAGCGCCCGCAGGACCGCATCGTCCTCGCCAACGCCGCCGAGCAGTTCAAGACGGACGTACGCAACTACGTCGACAGCGTCGACGAGGCCGGCCAGGAGTCCTTCCCGGCCTCCGACGCCCCGGCCGTCGCCCCGAACGGCGCCCCGTCCAACCCGGTCACCGTGACCGCCCCCGACGGCTCGACGTACGAGATCGACCACGGCGCGGTGACGGTCGCGGCCATCACCTCCTGCACCAACACCTCCAACCCGTACGTCATGGTCGCCGCCGCGCTCGTCGCGAAGAAGGCCGTGGAGAAGGGCCTGACCCGCAAGCCGTGGGTCAAGACCACCCTCGCCCCGGGTTCCAAGGTCGTCACCGACTACTTCGACAAGGCGGGGCTCACCCCCTACCTCGACAAGGTCGGCTTCAACCTCGTCGGCTACGGCTGCACCACCTGCATCGGCAACTCCGGCCCGCTGCCGGAGGAGGTCTCCAAGGCCGTCAACGACCACGACCTCGCGGTCACCTCGGTCCTCTCCGGCAACCGGAACTTCGAGGGCCGTATCAACCCCGACGTCAAGATGAACTACCTGGCGTCCCCGCCGCTGGTCGTCGCGTACGCCCTCGCCGGCTCCATGAAGGTGGACATCACCAAGGACGCCCTGGGCGCCGACCAGGACGGCAACCCGGTCTTCCTGAGGGACATCTGGCCCTCCGAGGCCGAGGTCAACGACGTCGTGGCGAACGCCATCGGCGAGGACATGTTCAACAAGTCCTACCGGGACGTCTTCGCGGGCGACGCCCAGTGGCAGGCGCTGCCGATCCCGACCGGCAACACCTTCGAGTGGGACCCGCAGTCCACGTACGTCCGCAAGCCCCCCTACTTCGAGGGCATGACGATGGAGACCACCCCGGTCTCCGACATCACGGGCGCCCGCGTCCTCGCCAAGCTGGGCGACTCGGTCACCACCGACCACATCTCCCCGGCCGGTGCGATCAAGGCCGACACCCCGGCGGGCAAGTACCTCACCGAGCACGGTGTGGAGCGTCGTGACTTCAACTCCTACGGCTCCCGCCGAGGCAACCACGAGGTCATGATCCGCGGCACGTTCGCCAACATCCGCCTGCGCAACCAGATCGCGCCGGGCACCGAGGGCGGCTACACCCGCGACTTCACGAAGGGCGACGCCCCCGTCTCCTTCATCTACGACGCCTCCCGCAACTACAT
This sequence comes from Streptomyces sp. NPDC006602, assembly GCF_042870385.1. Taxonomy (NCBI): domain Bacteria; kingdom Bacillati; phylum Actinomycetota; class Actinomycetes; order Kitasatosporales; family Streptomycetaceae; genus Streptomyces; species Streptomyces sp. NPDC006602. The sequence continues at coordinate 115,910 of NZ_JBIAHG010000020.1, forward strand.
CGAGCAGGGCATCCCGCTGGCCATCCTGGCCGGCAAGGAGTACGGCTCCGGCTCGTCCCGCGACTGGGCCGCCAAGGGCACGGCCCTCCTCGGCGTCAAGGCCGTCATCGCCGAGTCGTACGAGCGCATCCACCGCTCGAACCTCATCGGCATGGGCGTGCTGCCGCTCCAGTTCCCGGAGGGCACCTCGGCCCAGTCCTTCGGCCTGACCGGCGAGGAGACCTTCTCCTTCGCCGGCGTCGAGGAGCTCAACAACGGCACCACGCCGCGCACGGTCAAGGTCACCACCGACACGGGCGTCGAGTTCGACGCCGTCGTCCGCATCGACACCCCCGGCGAGGCGGACTACTACCGCAACGGCGGCATCATGCAGTACGTGCTGCGCTCGCTCATCCGCAAGTAAGCGGTACGGCAGGGCAGTTGAGGGGCCGCATCCCCGATGACGGGGGTGCGGCCCCTCGCCGTGTGCGGAACCAGGACATCCCAGGTCATCACCCACCCTCAGGTGGAACACAGGGTTCCCTCAGCGGACGGGGACACGATCGGTACATGACTGGCACCGCCGGGTCCCGAACCGGCCGCGTTCGCGTGCAGATCGTCGACGACGAGCCCACGCTCACCGAAGTGTCCGCGGCCGACACCGGGGCCGTCCCGCGGACCTCCCCGGCCGCGGACGGGCACAGCGCGTCGCGCGCCGCCCGAGGCCGCGCCCCGCACGCCGTCGTGCTCGACAGGCCGTGGGAGCGGCGCCTCCAGGGCCTCGATGCCGGCGACGGCGACTCGGTGGGCGTGCTCGGCGACCTCGTGCCGACCGAGACAGCCGCGAGGTGCGCCGCGCGGGTACGGCCGCCCGGCCCGCGGCCGAGGCGGGCCGGACCCCGATGACCAGCACCCTGCTCGGGCCACCCGATCAGGCCGGCGGAGGAGCGCAGATGACTGCCAAGCCGCGCCCGTGGCGTCCGAGGTGTCCGCGGAGTCCGACGCGCCCGAGGCCGCGCGCGCACCGCCTGCGCACCCGGCTGCTCCTCTTCGTCGGTGCCACCCTCGTCGTCGTGGGCGCCACGATGGCGTTCGCCACCGCATACGTCCAACGCGCCTATCTCATGGGCGCTCTGGACGACCGCGTCACCAGCGCCGCCGAACGCAGCCTGGGCGGCGCCTCGCTCCACCCGCGGCTCGAGGACGGCCTGGGCTTCCTCCACGAATCCGGCCAACCCACAGGCACGCTCGCCGCCCGACTCGACGCCGACGGCACCGTGCTCTCCGCGGAGGTCGTCGGTCCGGACGCCGCGCCCAAGACACTCACCACCACCCAGCGCACCGCCCTGCAGGGCATCGGCACCGACGGTTCGAAGCACACCCGGACCGTCCCCGGCCTCGGCACCTACCGGATCACCGCACTCGACGACAACGGGCTCCGCGTGCTGACCGGGCTCCCGATGGACGACGTACGCCACATGATCAGCTGCCTGGTCGTGGTCGAAGCGGTCCTCGCGGGTACCGGGCTCGTCCTCGCGGGCTGTTCCTGCGCTCTCGTCGTACGACGCCAGCTGCGGCCCCTCGACCGGGTCGCCGCCACCGCCGCCGAGGTTGCCCGCGCGCCCCTCGGCCGCGTCGAGCACCTCGGTCTGACCCGGGTGCCCGAACCCGACACCGACCCCGGCAGCGAGGCCGGCCAGGTCGGCGCCGCGCTCAACCGTCTGATCGACCACGTCGAGTCCTCGCTCGCCGAGCGGCAGCGCAGCGAGGAGCGGGTGCGCCGCAGCGAGGAGCGGGTGCGCCGCAGCGAGGAGAAGATGCGGCGCTTCCTCGCCGACGCCAGCCATGAACTCCGTACGCCGCTCGCCTCCATCGCGGGATACGCGGAGTTGATGAACCGCGGGACGGACCGCGTCGAGCCGGTACTGGCCTGGCGCCGCGTCTTTGCCGAGTCGGCCCGGATGACCGGCCTGGTGGAGGACCTGTTCCTGCTGGCCCGCCTCGACGAGGGGCGGGCGTTGCAGTCCGCCGAGGTTGACATGGCGGCGCTGGTCGCGGAGGCGGTGTGGGACGCGCGGGCCGCGGGCGGCGGCCACGAATGGCAGCTGGACCTGTCCCTCGACGCCCCCGCGCTGGTCGTCGGTGACGAGACCCGGCTCCGTCAGGTGGTTGCCAACCTGTTGGCCAACGCGCGTATGCACACACCTGTGGGCACAACAGTGGTGGCATCCGTCGAGCCCACCGCCGCCCGCTGTGTCGTCCGCGTCCGCGACGACGGCCCCGGCATCCCGCCCGCCCTCCGGCCCCGGGTCTTCGAACCCTTCACCAGAGCCGACACGTCCCGGTCCCGCACGGACGCGCGAGCGGGAGGGTCGGGGCTGGGACTGGCCATCGCGGCGGCGATCACGTCAGCGCACGGCGGCCGTATCGACGTGCACAGCGTCCCCGGGTGCACGGAGTTCACCGTCGACCTCCCGGCGGCGGACGATCCGGCGGGAGTGCAGGCGGCCCGGAGCAGGCCGGCGTCGGTCTAGGTGATCCGGCCTCCGCGACCTGGCCCGGGGACGGGCACTGGTCTGATGCGGCTGAACCGCCGTGCGGCACAGGGGATTTGGGATGGGTGACCGGAACATGCCGCCGAGCACCGGGGAATCGGAGCCCATCGGGTCCATCGGCGGCTATATGCAGCAGGGGACGCGGATCGAGAACCTGTCGGCGCCGGTGATGTCGACGACGTACGACCGCCTCTGCTTCGCCAACCGTTACGGCCGCCTCCTCGCCCTCGACCGTGAAACCGGCGCCGTACGGTGGACCACGGACCAGCTGGACGAGCGGGGTACGTCGGCGCAGGACAGGATCCCGAGCGTGCTGCTCGTGAAGGACGCGATCGTGGCCGTGGCCGGCGACACGGCCTTCTCCGTACGTCCGGACCGCGCCGGCACCTCCTGATCTCCCCCGCACCACCACTGACGGCACCGGCACCCCGAGCGCCGCACCCACCAAGGCGCGGCCCTTGTGCGCCAGACGTTTACAAGTCGGCCACTCGGCGCTAGCTTCCCCCACAGGTGGGGTGGGAGCGCTCCCATGCGGTGGACCGGAACCCGCCCCGTGGTCGCCCCCCACCCCCCGCTTCCGCACCACGCATCCGCACACACGCCTCCACACGGCCCGTACCTCAAGGAACGGACTGATCTGTCATGATCATGACAAGGACAACGGCGGAGTCCGCCGACTCCCCGCGCCGATTAACACCCCCCACCCGCGCCAGAGCCCTCTTCCTCGTTCTCGTGGCCCTGCTCGCGACGATCCCGGCGCTCAGCCTGGTCGTCACGGCCGGCGGCGAGGCCAAGGCCCACGGCACCCCGATGAAGCCCGGCAGCCGTACCTTCCTGTGCTGGCAGGACGGCCTCACCGACACCGGTGAGATCAAGCCGGTCAACCCGGCCTGCAAGAACGCACAGCAGGTCAGCGGAACCACGCCGTTCTACAACTGGTTCTCGGTGCTGCGCTCGGACGGCGCCGGCCGCACCCGCGGCTTCGTGCCGGACGGCGAGCTGTGCAGCGGCGGCAACACCAACTTCACGGGCTTCAACGCGGCCCGCGACGACTGGCCGCTCACCCACCTCACCTCGGGCGCGACGGTCGACTTCTCCTACAACGCATGGGCCGCGCACCCGGGTTGGTTCTACGTCTACGTCACGAAGGACGGTTTCGACCCGAAGCAGACCCTCACCTGGGACGACATGGAGGAGCAGCCCTTCCTCTCCGTCGACCATCCGCCGCTCAACGGCAGCCCGGGCACGGTCGAGGCCAACTACTCCTGGAACGGCAAGCTCCCCGACGGCAAGTCGGGACGCCACATCATCTACATGGTGTGGCAGCGCTCGGACAGCGCGGAGACCTTCTACTCCTGCTCCGACGTCGTCTTCGACGGCGGCAACGGAGAGGTCACCGGCATTCACGACCCGGGCAACCCGACCGAGCCGGTGCCGGGCACCTGCACGGCCACCCGCAGGACGACGGGCAGTTGGAACGGCGGCTACCAGTCCGAGGTGACCGTCACCAACTCCGGCGACGTGCCGATGCTGGGCTGGATGGTCGACTGGACGCTGCCGAGCGGCCAGAAGGTCGAAAGCCTCTGGAGCGGCAACGCGACATACAGCGGCCAGGCGGTGATGGTCCACAACGCCGACTGGAACGGCTCGCTCGATCCGGGGGAGAGCGCGACGTTCGGATACGTCGTCTCCGGCTCCGGCGGTGACACGGCGACGTCACTTCCCTGCCGGGTCGGCTGAATCACCCTTCCGACGATCCACTCGTGGTGGATTCGGTGGGCGGTGTGAACACCCCGGCCGCCCAGTCGAGTTGGCGCCGCACATGCACCGCGTCGCCGCCTTCGTGACCGTTGTACGGATAGGCGTGGATCTCCTTGCGGGGGTCCGCGCCGGTCAACTCCCCGTAGCGGTTGAAGGCGGCGTACGCCCCGCTCGGCGGGCACACCGTGTCACGCAGGCCCACCCCGAAGTGCGCCGGGGCCTGCGCGCGCCGGGCGAAGGAGATGCCCTCCAGGTAGGACAGGGTTCGGTATGCGGCCTGTTCGGCGCCCCGGTGCACGGACAGGTACGCGGTGATCTCGCCGTACGGGGCCGCGTCGGTGAGCTCGAGCGCGCGCCGGATGCCGCACAGGAAGGGGGCGGTGACCAGGACCGCCGCCAGGTCCGGCACCAACCCCGCGACGGCGAGGGCGAGTCCGCCGCCCTGGCTGTTGCCGACGACCGCGACGCGCCGGCCGTCCACCCCGGGCAGTTCCCGCACCGCGGCGACCGCGCGCACCGCGTCGGTGATCAGGCGGCGGAAGTGGTGGTCCTGCGGGGCGAGCAGGCCGCGTGCCGCGTGGCCGGGGCCGCCGGGCGCTCCCGCGTGCGGGTCGGGGGTGTCGCCGCCGCAGCCGTACTGGTCGCCCTGGCCCCGGTTGTCCATGAGCAGGTGCGCATACCCGGCGTTCACCCAGGTCAGCCGCTCGTGCGGGAGGCCGCGCCCCCGGCCGTACCCGGCGTACTCGACCACCGCGGGCAGCGCCGCGCGCACCCCGGCGGGCCGGCTGTACCAGGCGCGGACCGGATCGCCGGCGAAGCCGCGGAAAGTGACGTCCCAGGTCTCCGTCAGCCGTAGACCGCTGTCCACCGGCTCGGCCGACACCACCGGGTCCGACTGCCCGGCCTCCTTGAGGGTGCCGAGCCAGAACTCGTCGAAGTCGGCGGGCTCTTCGGGGGCCGGTCGGTAGTGCTCCAGGTCTCTCAGGGGCAGGTCGAACGCGGGCACGGCGGCACCTCACAGGCGTCAACGGGGCGGCTCGGTCCGATCGTTGCGGCCGTATGGCAGAAAGTTCCGAAGCGACCGCGCCGATCCCTTCATCTCTTCCACTCTCCTCCCGGAGTGAATCCACGGCGGCACAACCGTCTCAGGCCTCAACCTTCCCCCGTGCAGCACCCATTGACAGCGCTTTCTGCTGCCCTTAAGTTGCCGCGAAGTTACCGGTAAGCGCTCGAAAGTTTCGGTTCCGCGTCCCATGCCCCGGGAGGCCCGAGCATGAGCACGTCCACCACGTCGGCCCCACCGCCGGGCACCCAGGACCCCCCTCCGGCCAGGGCCGCACCCCGCCGCCGTACGCGCGGACCCGCCCGCCCCGGATGGCGGCGGACCCTGCGCCGCAACTGGCAGCTGTACTCGCTGGCGATCCTGCCGCTGCTGTTCTTCCTGGTCTTCCGCTATCTGCCGATGGTCGGCAACGTCATCGCCTTCCGGCGCTTCGAGCCAGGCGGCTCGATCTTCGGGGAGCAGTGGGTGGGGCTGCGCTATGTGCGTATGTTCCTCACCGACCCCACCTTCTGGCAGGTGTTCCGCAACACCCTGTGGCTCGGCGGGCTCACGCTGCTCTTCTGCTTCCCGATCCCGATCGTGCTGGCGCTGCTGCTCAACGAGGTGCGCAGACGTTCGCTGAAGCGGTTCGTGCAGTCGGTGTCGTACCTTCCGCACTTCCTGTCGATCGTGATCGTCGCGGGCATCACCATGCAGATGCTCGCCACGGACGGCCCGGTCAACCACGCGCTCGGCTGGTTCGGGCACGATCCGATCCGGTTCATCCAGGAACCGGAGTGGTTCCGCACGATCTACGTCGGCTCCGAGGTCTGGCAGACCGCGGGCTGGGGCACGATCCTCTATCTCGCCGCGCTCACCACGATCGACGAGGACCTGTACGAGGCCGCGCGCATCGACGGTGCCAACCGCCTGAAGCAGATCTGGCACGTCACCCTGCCCGGCATCCGGCCCACGATGATCACGCTGCTGATCCTCAACATCGGCACGTTCATGGCGGTCGGCTTCGAGAAGGTCCTGCTGCTGTACAACCCGCTGACGTATCCGAAGGCCGACGTGATCTCCACGTACGTCTACCGGACCGGTGTCGAGTCCAACAGCTTCAGCTACGCCGCGGCCATCGGCCTGTTCGAGGCGGTCATCGGCCTGGTGCTGATCATCTCCGCCAACCAGCTCTCGCGTCGCACAGTGGGGACGAGCCTGTGGTGAGCGTCCACCGGCCCACGCGTGGTTACCGCGTCTTCCAGGGTGTCAACGGGGTGATCCTCACCCTGGTCGTGGTCGTGACCCTGTACCCGTTCCTCAACATCGTCGCGCGGTCCTTCAGCGGCGAACGCCAGATCCGGGCGGGTGAGGTGACGCTGTGGCCCCAGGGCTTCAACCTCACCACGTACAAGATCGTGTTCCAGGACTCGATGTTCTGGCGGAACTACGGCAACTCCGTGCTCTACACGGTCGTGTCCACCGTCATCGCCATGGTCCTGACGACCTGTTACGCCTACGTCCTGTCGAAGAAGCACCTGCCCGGGCGCGGAGCGCTCGTCGGCATCGCCGTGTTCACCATGTTCTTCACCGGCGGTCTGATCCCCAACTACGTGCTGATCAGCAGCCTCGGCATGAAGAACACCATCTGGGCGCTGGCGATCCCGAACGCGATCAGCGTCTTCAACCTCCTGGTGATGAAGGCCTTCTTCGAGAGCCTGCCGACCGATCTGGAGGAGGCCGCGCAGATCGACGGACTCAGCACGTACGGCATCCTCTTCCGCATCGTGCTGCCGCTGTCCAAGGCGGTCGTCGCGACGATGATCCTCTTCTACTCGGTGGCCTTCTGGAACTCCTGGTTCGCGGCCTTCCTGTACATGGACAGCACCGAGCTGATGCCGGCCACCGTCTACCTGCGCAACCTCATCTCGGGCGCCACCGGCGGCGGCAACGCCGGTGCCGCCACGGAGCAGCTCAGCCAGGTCGGGGCGAACATCCAGGCGGTCACCATCGTGCTCACCGCGCTGCCGATTCTGTGCGTGTACCCGTTCGTCCAGCGCTACTTCGTCTCGGGCGTGATGCTCGGCGCGGTCAAGGGCTGACGGCACCTCATCCATCGACGGAACGAAGGAGTATCCGTGCGGAAAGCAGGACGGAAGAACGCAGGAGAGCTGTCACGTCGTCAGATCCTGGCCACCGCAGGCTTCATCGGCCTCACCACCCTCACCGGCTGCGGCAGCGGCGACGACGGAGGGGACTCCAAGGACCTTTCCAAGAAGCGGAACGGCGCGATGAAGGAGTACCGCGCCGGCCAGCAGTTCAAGGCTGCCGAGCCGCTGTCCTTCTCGGTCCTGCACAACAACAACCCGGTCTATCCGACGAAGGACAGCTGGCTGTTCTGGAAGGAGGTCACCAAGCGCACCGGCGTCACCCTGAAGCCCGTCGACGTCCCTCTCGTGGACTACGAGAAGAAGCGCAGCGTCCTGATCGGCGCGGGCGACGCCCCGTTCCTGATCCCCAAGACGTACCACCCGGCGGAGGTCGCCTTCGTGTCCTCCGGCGCGATACTCCCGGTCAGCGACTATGTGCACCTGATGCCCAACTTCCAGGCCAAGGTGAAGAAGTGGCACCTGGAGCCCGAGCTCGACTCCATCCGCCAGTCCGACGGCAAGTACTACCTGCTGCCCGGCCTGCACGAGAAGGCCAAGTCCGGCTACTCGCTGTCGTTCCGCACGGACGTCCTCGACAAGCTCGGCCTGAGCCTGCCCACCACCTGGGACGAGGTGTACGACGTCTTCAAGGCGATCAAGGCGGAGTACCCCGACCGCTACCCGTTCTCCGACCGCTGGAGCATCAACACCCCGTACCCCGTGGCCGCCCTGCTCAGCTACCTCGGCCAGGCGCACGGGGTCAGGGCGGGCTGGACGTACGACAACATCAGCTTCGACTCCACAGCGCAGAAGTTCGTCTTCACCGGCGCGCAGGACGGCTACCGCCAGATGGTCGAGTTCCTGAGAAAACTGGTCGCGGAGAAGCTGATGGACCCGGAGAGCTTCACCCAGACGGACGACGCCGCGGTGCAGAAGCTGCTCGGCGAGAAGTCCTTCGCGATCAGCGCCAACCCGCAGGAGCTGGTGCAGAACTACCGCTACAACCTGGAGAAGCAGGTCGAGGGCGCGAAGATCGAGATGATCCCGGTGCCGCTCGGCCCGGCGGGCCCGGTACTCATAGGCGGCAGCCGCCTCGAGAACGGCGTCATGATCTCCAGCAAGGCACTCAAGAGCGACAGCTTCGTCGCGATGATGCAGTTCGTGGACTGGCTCTGGTACTCCGACGAGGGCCAGAAGTTCTGCAAGTGGGGTGTCCAGGGCGTCACTTACACCGAGTCGGGAGGCCGGCCCGTACTGAAGTCCGGCATCAGCCTCATGGGCTCCGACCCAAACGCCCCGAAGGACCTCCAGAAGGACTACGGCTTCTTCAACGGCGTCTTCACCTACGGCGGCAGCTGGGCCCTGGTCTCCTCCTCGTTCAGCCCGGACGAGAAGAAGTTCCAGGACGCCATGGCCCAGCGCAAGGAAATGCCCATCGCCCCGGCCCACCCGCTCCAGTCCGTCGAGCAGGAGCAGGCGACGCTCTGGGACACCCCGCTCCGCGACCACGTCACCCAGAACACGCTCAAGTTCGCCCTCGGCAAGCGCCCGTTGTCCGAATGGGACGACTACGTCGCCGAGTTGAAGGGGAAGAACATGGACCAGCTGGTCGACGTGCACAACAAGGCGTACGACCGCTTCAGGAAGGAGAACGGGTGATCCGTGTGCCCGCCGAGTCGAGTGGCCGGCTCTCCGACGCCTGGCGGTTCTGCGTCGGCACCGGCCGCATCGACCTCGCCCTGCGCCGTGACTACCAGGAGTCCCTGAAGGTCCTCCAGCGCGAGATCGGCTTCCGCCACATCCGGGGGCACGGCCTCCTCAGTGACGGCATGGGCATCCACCGGCCGTACGACTGGGAGGGCACCCGCCGCGTCCATCACTCCTTCACCTACGTCGATCAGGTCGTCGACGCGTATCTGGAGCTCGGCATCCGCCCGTTCCTCGAACTGGGCTTCATGCCCAGCGAGCTGGCGTCGGGGGAGCAGACCGTGTTCTGGTGGCGGGGGAACGTCACCCCTCCTCGCTCGCACCAGGAGTGGGCCGGCCTGGTCCGCGCCACGCTCACCCACCTCGTCGACCGCTACGGCCTCGACGAGGTGCGCACCTGGCCCATCGAGGTGTGGAACGAACCCAACCTCGCCGACTTCTGGCAGGGCGCGGACGAGACGGCGTACCACCGGCTGTACGAGGTGACCGCGCACGCCGTGAAAGAGGTGGACGCGCAGCTGCGGGTCGGCGGGCCGGCCATCTCGCCCGCCTCGGACGACTGGCTGGAGCGGTTCGCCGCCTTCGCCGAACACCGCGATGTACCCGTCGACTTCGTGTCGAAGCACGCGTACACCTCGGGCCCCGCCCAGCACGTGCCGTTCGGCGCCCACCAGGAGCTGGCCCCGTCGCACAGCCTCCTGGACCAGTTCGCCGCGCCCCGCGAACGCCTGAAGGGCACCCGGTTGGGCGAACTCCCTGTCCACATCACGGAGTTCAACTCCTCCTACCGCCCCGACAACCCGGTCCACGACACCGCCTTCCACGCCGCCTACCTGGCGCCCGTCCTCGCCGCGGGCGGGGACCACGTCGACTCCTTCTCCTACTGGACGTTCAGTGACGTGTTCGAGGAGAGCGGCATCCCGACCGCGCTCTTCCACGGAGGCTTCGGCCTGCTCACCCACCGCCAGGTGAAGAAGCCGACCTACCACCTGTACGCCTTCATGGCACGGATGGGCCCCGACCTGCTCGCCCGCGGCGACGACCACCTGGTCACGCGGCACGTCGACGGCCGGGTGACCGTCCTCGCCTGGGCGCCCGTCGACGCGAGCGGCGAGACGCCCGGGCCCGAAAGGCACAGCCTGCGCCTGTCCGTCCCCGTCCGCACCGGCGGGGAGGCCTTCGTACGACGGTCCCTCGTGGACGAGGAGCACGGCAACGCCCGTACGGCCTGGCAGCGGATGGGCAGCCCGCGCTCGCCCCGGCCGCACCAGATCGACGTCCTGCACGAAGCCGCCGAGCCCGCCCGCCGGCACTTGAGGCTGCCGGTCGAGGACGGCCGGGTGGAACTGGACCTGACGCTCGGCCGCCACGAGGTCACGCTCGTCGAGGTGAGCCCCGTCGAGGACGAGGCACCGCCGTGGTCGGACGAGCGGCGACTGCTCGGACAGGAGCCCCGATGAGTACCAACACGTCCGTCACCTTCGGGGAGGGCTCCCTCTCCCGGGCCGCCGCACTGATCCACACTCTCGTCACCGTCGAGGCGCTGCTGCTCCTCGCCGCCGCGCCGGGCCTGGCCGGACTGCTGCTGGCGGGCCCCGACGCCGCCAACCTCCCCCTGGCCGCCGTATGCCTCCTGCCGCTGGGCCCGGCCCTGTCCGCCGCCCTGTACGCCCTCCACCACCGCGACCGGGACCTCACCGACCTCCACCCGGCCCGCACCTACCGGCGCGGCTGGCGGCTCAACGCGGTGCCGGCCCTGAAGCTGTGGACCCCCCTTCTGGCCTGGCTCACGGTGATCGCCTTCACGCTCACCCACTTCTCCGCCACCGGCCTGCCCGGCTGGTGGGCGGTGCTCCTCGCGGCCATCGGCGCCGGTTCCCTCCTCTGGGGCGCGCACGCGCTGGTGCTCACCTCCCTCTTCACGTTCCGCGCCCGCGACACCGCCCGCCTCGCCGCGTACTTCCTGTTCCGGCACGGCCGCGCCACCCTCGGCGCCGCCTCGCTGCTCGTCCTGGCCGCGGGACTGACCGCCCTGCTGACCGAGGCCCTGCCCGCCCTGCTGGCCGCCCCGTTGCTGCTGTCCCTGCTGCACAGCGGCCGCCCGGTGATCGCCGAGACCCAGGAGGACTTCACGGCATGACCGCGCCCCGCACCCCCAAGGTCTCCTACGGCGGTGACTACAACCCCGAGCAGTGGCCGGAGCCGGTCTGGGACGAGGACCACCGCCTGTTCACCCGGGCCGGCATCGACACCCTCACCGTCGGCGTCTTCTCCTGGTCGCTCACCCAACCAGCCGAGAACACCTATGACTTCGCGATCCTCGACCGCATCCTCGACCGCGCCGCCGCCGAGGGCCGCAGGGTCTGCCTCGCCACCGGCACCGCCGCCCTTCCGCCCTGGCTCGCGAAGAAGTACCCCGACGTCAACCGCACCGACTTCGAGGGCCGCCGGCACCGCTACGGCCAACGCCACAACTTCTGCCCCAGCTCACCCGCGTACCGCCGACTGTCCACTCAGATGGCGGGTCGCATCGCCGAACGGTACGCCCGGCACCCGGCGTTGCTTGCCTGGCACATCAACAACGAGTACGGAGGCCTCTGTTACTGCGAACTGTGCGCCGATGCCTTCAGGGAGTGGCTTCGCGAGAAGTACGCCACCCTCGACGCCCTCAACGATGCCTGGTGCACCACCTTCTGGTCCCACCGCTACACGGACTGGACGGAGATCGAGCCGCCGAACGCCCTGACCGAGCACTGGCGCGGCCCCGACCACACCGCCTTCCAGGGCACCACGCTCGACTACTTCCGCTTCACCACCGACGCCCTCCTCGGCTGTTTCCTCGCCGAGAAGGAGGTGATCCGCGCCCAGGACCCGGACGCCCCCGTCACCACCAACTTCATGGGCATGTTCCGGCCCCTCGACTACCACCGCTGGGCCCCCCACCTCGACTTCGCCTCCTGGGACAGCTACCCGCCCCTCGACGCCCCGCCCACCTGGCCCTCCCTCGCCCACGACCTGATGCGCGGCCTCAAGGACGGCGCCCCCTTCTGGCTGATGGAACAGACCCCGTCCACCACGGCCTGCCGAGAGGTCAACCCCCTGCGGCGCCCCGGCGAACTCCGCCTCGCCACCTTCCAGGCCGTCGCCCACGGCGCCGACGCCGCCCTCTACTTCCAGATGCGCGCCTCCCGCGGCGCCTGCGAGAAGTACCACGGTGCGGTCATCGGCCACGCGGGCCGCGACGACACCCGGGTCTTCCGCGAAGTCGCCGAGATCGGACGGGAGTTGGAGCTCCTCGGCGACGCGAGCCTGGGCGCCCGCACCCCTGCCCGCACCGCCCTGGTCTTCGACTGGGACAGCTGGTGGGCCCTGGAGATCTCAGACGGCCCCTCTCGCCTGGTCCGCTACCAGGACACCGTCCACGCCTACTACCGAGCCGCCCGCGAGGCCGGCGCCGACGTGGACGTGATCCCCCAGACCGCCGACCTCGCCCCCTACGACGTGGTCATCGCCCCCGCCCTCCACATGATCAAGGGTGACCTGGCGGCCCGCCTGGAAGCGGCAGCCGGACGTGGCGCCACCGTCCTGTCCACCTTCCTCTCCGGCCGCGTGGACGAACACGACCGCGCCTTCCTCACGGACGTCCCCGGCCCTCTCGCCCCTCTCATGGGCATCCGCGTCGACGAATGGGACTCCCGCGCGCGGGACTTCGTACAGCCGGTAAGAATGGGGGAGTTGACGAGCGACGCCCGCCTCGTCTTCGAGATCGTCCTCCCACGTGGCGCCGAGCCGGTCGGCACCTACGGCGCCGACTTCTACGCGGGCACCCCCGCCGTGACGCGCAACAAGTACGGCAAGGGCGAGGGCTGGTACGTCGCCACCGCCCTCGACCAGCCGGGCGTCAACGAGGTCGTCCGCCGCATCCTCACCCGCCACGACCTGATCGGCCCCTACGCCGACCAGCCGGCCGTGGAGACCGCGACCCGCGTCGCCCCGGACGGAACCGCTCTCCTCTTCCTCCTCAACCACGCCCCCGAACCGGCCCGCCTGACGGCCCACGCCACCGCCACCGACCTGCTGACCGACAAGCGGGTCGAGCAGGGTGACCCGCTGACACTCGACCCACTCGGCACAGCGATCCTGCGGATTCAGCAGAGCGGAATCAATAGATCCGCCGCCCATGTGCGTCCGGCACACCGGACTTCCGGAAGAAGTAGCTGTTGACCTGATCGCGCCACTCTCGGGCGCTGCGGAGCTGCTCCTCGTAGCGCTCCGCGCCCCGCGCGTGGCGTGCCGGGTCGACGAGGTCCGCGAGCGAGGCCCACACCTCACGGGCCTCCTCCACCTCCGCCACGCCTTCGAAGTGGGTGTCGTAGATGTGCTGGATCACTGTCTTGCCGCTGTGCAGTACGTGGTCGTACGACACGTGGTGGAAGAACAGCAACAGCTCGTCGGGACAGGTGCCCGGCGACTCGTACACCTCGGACCAGGGCTTGGCGTACTGCGCCGCGTAGCCCGTGCCGGTCGCCGCGCTCCGGTCGACGCCGATGCCGTCGCGGTCGGCGAAGTGGTACGTGCCCCAGGGGCTGTACTCGTAGCCGTCCACGCTCGGTCCGTAGTGGTGCCCCGGCTGCACCATGAAGCCGACGCCGAGCGGGGCGGTGTACTTCTCGTACGTCCGCCAGGAGCCGTCGAGCACGGCGTGCAGCCCGTCCCGCAGCCGTACGGGGTCCGGGGTCTCCTCCGGTACGAAGGTGAGCCGGATCCACTCGTCGAGGGCGATGCCCGGATCCGCGTCCGGCTGCCAGGCCAGCCGTCCGAAGGTGTACAGGTTGGCCTGCGCCAACGGATGCCCCGTCCAGAACAGGTCGTCGCCGACGTTGGACACCGCGACCAGGCCACCGCGCGCCAGCGCCCCGACCTCCGTCTCCCCGTCCGGCCTGAACCGCAGCACTTCGCTCCACATCGGCCCCAGCCAGCACACGTGCCGCTGCTGGCCGGTGTACTCCTGCGTGGCCTGCACCTCTACCGCGAGCCGGGTCCCGGGCATCGCGCCGATCAGCGGCGACACCGGCTCCCGGACCTGGAAGTCCAGCGGCCCGTGCTTCACCTGGAGCACCGCGTTCGCGGCGAACTCCCCGTCCAGCGGCGTGAAGTGGTCGTACGCGGCACGCGCCCGGTCGGTCGTCCGGTCCCGCCAGTCCTGGCGGTGGTCGTAGACGAAGGCCCGCCAGTGCACGGTCCCGCCGTACGGTTCGAGCGCGGCGGCCAGCATGTCGGCGCCGTCCGCGTGACTGCGGCCGTAGGCGAACGGCCCCGGCTGGCCCTCCGAGTCGGCCTTCACCACGAACCCGCCGAAGTCGTCGATCGCCTCGTAGACCCGCGCCGTAGCCTCGGCCCACCACGCGCGCACCGAGGCGTCCAGCGGATCGGCCGTCGGCAGCCCGCCGAGCACCATCGGCGCGGCGAAGGTGACCGACAGATGCGTACGGACGCCGTACGGCCGGAGCGCTCCCGCTATGTCGGCGACTTCACCGATCCGGTCCGTGAGCAGGCGTGCCTCGGTCTCGTGCACGTTGACGTTGTTCACGGCGACGGCGTTGATCCCGCAGGCGGCCAGCAGCCGGCCGTACGCCCGCACCCGCGCCAGGTCGCCCCGCGCCCGCCCGTCCGCCCAGAACAGCGACCCTCCGGCGTAGCCGCGCTCCACCTGGCCCATGACGGGGTGCACGGCCACGTTGTCCCAGTGGTCCACCATCCGCAGCGCCACCGCGGGACGGTGCGTCTCCCGCGCCCGCCGCTCGCCACGGAAGGCGTCCTCCCCGAGCCGTACGACGTGGAGGAGCCCGTACAGCAGTCCGGCGGGGGCCGAAGCGGTGACAGTCGCCCGCCCGCCCTCGCGCGCGTACGTGAAGCCCTCGTCGCCGAGCCCGTCCGAGTCGCGCACGTCGAGCACCAGGTCGTACGCGGCGGCGCCCGGCTCGGAGTCGCGGACGACACGCCCGCCGAACCGCGCGCAGGCCTCGGCCACTTCCCCGTGCACCGTCTCCACCAGCGGTCCGGAACCGCGGATCAGCGTGCGCCGGGTGCCGAGCGCCCGGAAGGCCCCGGGCGGCAGCCAGGCGGGGTCGACGCTAGGCAATGGCCGCGCCTGTTCCGCGCGCCGCGCCGATCAGGTCGCTGCGGCCCGACTCGTCGTAGACCGAGATGTCGACGGAGGCGCCGTCCGGGATGTCGAAGTCCTTCACCGTGAGGTCCACGACCTGAGAGGTGCCCGGCGCGGAGAAGGTGCCGAGGTCGTGGTAGGTGCCGCCGGAGGAGTATCCGACGGCGACGAAGAAGGTGTCCCCGTCGTTGCGGGTGTCGTAGATCCAGAGCTTCTCGTCGTACGGGTGGAACTCCACCTTGCCGACGAACCAGCCGTCGTCGTTCAGTTCCATCTTGACGGCCAGGCCGCCGGCGTCGTTCGCGAAGTAGGTGCCGTCGAACGGGTCCGTGAGGTTGCCGCCGCTGCACGGACAATTGTCGGTGTCGTAGTAGTACGTGGCGATATGGGGATTCGGGCTGTAGGCCTGGGCCGGTACGGCGGTCGCGCACAGCGCCCCCACCACCAGGCCGGTCCCCGCGAGCAGTCCCCACAGCCGTCTCCTGATGCTCATCCGCGTGTCCTCCCCCTCCGGATGCCGTGCCGCGCGGTGTTCACCGGCGACCCGGCCATTTTGGGGCATGGGACGCTCGTGGGGTACCTGTCGGTTGCTGGGATGTGGCGGATTCAGGCCGACAACTTCGCCTGTACGAGCGGCGATTGGCCGCTGAGGGCCAGCCGCTGGTGCGGGCGCCCCGGCGGTCGGCGGCGACCGTGTGCTCGCTTTCCCCCCGTGATCGGCGGACCGCGCCGGTGCCCGCACCGCCGTCGACGCCCGAGACCCGTTCGCCGCCGTCCGACGGGATGCCGACGCAGTGGAGCCGACCGGGTGCCGGGTCGTTCGCCCGGAAGGGGAGGCGTCCCGTGGACGCCCGGCCTCGCCTGGACGACGTTGTCAGCTCCTCTGTGTGAGGATCAGCCGTGACTGAAGTGAGCAGTGATGCAAAGGTCGCCCCCTATGGCATTCGGGCTCTATGTCAGGGATTTTTCCGGCAGGGTGCACACAGGTCGCTCATATTTCCGGGAGGTCTCAACTCGGGAAAGACCCGAGGGGAACCTTGCATTCGATCTTGCTCCATTGACGTGAAGTGGACTATACCTGTCGACGATTCACACGATCCGCACGTCATGATCTGCACGACCCTGCTTGACCTGACCGCGGTGCCCGGGAGGATCCGGTACACCGCCTGAGTCCTGGAGAAGGCGAGGACTTGAGCATGGGATCCACTTCCGCCGAGAACAACGGCACCGGTGGCGTCGGCCGCCGCGATCTGATCAAGCGGTCCGCCGCGCTGGGCCTGATCGCTGTGCCCACGATGAGCTTCCTGTCCGCGTGCGCCAGCAGTGGCGGCGACGACGACGGGGACAAGGCCAAGGCCGGCAAGAAGACCGCCAAGAACCCGCTGGGCGTCAACGAGACCGCCCAGATGGAATTCGTGCTGTTCGACGGTGGATTCGGCAAGGAGTACGCCGAGGACGCCGTGAAGATCTACGAGAAGAACTTCCCCGAGGCCAAGGTGAAGTTCTCCGCCACCCAGAAGATCCAGTCCACCCTCCAGCCCCGCTTCAACCAGGGCACCCCGCCGGACCTCATCGACAACTCCGGCGCCGAGCAGATGGACATGGGCGTCCTGGCCGGCAAGGACCAGCTCGCCGACCTCACCGCGCTCCTCGACGCCCCGTCCTACGACGACCCGAACAAGAAGGTCCGCGACACGCTGCGCCCCGGCATCGTGGAGATGGGCCAGTTGGACGGCGACCCGGTCTGGATCATGTACTACGCCTACACGGTGTACGGCGTCTGGTACTCGCAGAAGGCCCTGGACTCCCTCGACGCCACGTATCCCGAGACGTGGGACGAGATGCTCGCGGTCTGCGAGAAGGCCAAGAAGAAGGGCATGGCGGGCTGGACGTACGCGGGCAAGTACCCGTACTACCTCCCCTTCTCGCTGTACCCGATGATCGGCAAGGTCGGGGGCGTCGAAGTCCTCGACGCGATCGACAACCTGGAGCCGAACGCCTGGAAGCACCCCGCGGTCAAGGCGTGTTTCGAGGCCTATTACGAGCTCTACAAGAAGGGCTACATTCTCAAGGGCACCCCCGGTCTGGACCACATCCAGTCGCAGACCGCCTGGGCCAAGGGCAAGGCGCTGTTCATCCCGAACGGCTCCTGGGTGGAGAACGAGTCGGCGAACGTCATCCCGGCCGACTTCAACCTCGCCGTCTCCGCGCCCACCGGTATCGACTCCTCCGACAAGATGCCCTTCGGCACCATCTGGGCCTCCGGCGGTGAACCGTTCATCGTCCCGGCCAAGGCGAAGAACGGCGCGGGCGGTATGGAGCAGCTGCGCATCATGCTCAGCGAGGCGTCCTCGAAGAACTTCACCAGCAAGGTCAAGTCGCTGACCGCGTACAACGGCGGCACCGACGGCATCACCCTCACCCCGGGCCTCAAGTCCGGTGTCGCGGCGCTGGAGAAGGCCGGCGACAACGTGCTGAATCCGCGCATGCAGGACTGGTACGTGCAGTTGCAGAAGGAGAAGATCGGGGTGTCCGGTCTCGGCGAGATGATGGCCGGCCGTCTTACTCCCGCCGAGGCCATCAAGAAGATCCAGGCCTACGCCGACGAGACCGCCAAGGACACGTCGATCAAGCACTACAAGCACCAGTAAACGGACCGGAGAAGCGATGCAGCACGGCAAGTACCGGTTCATCGTGGGGTTTTTGGCGCTGCCCCTCGGACTGTACGCGCTATTCGTGATCTGGCCGTTCATCCAGTCCATCTACTACTCGTTCACGGACTGGACCGGCCTGAGCCCCGAATTCAAGATGGTCGGCCTGGACAATTACCGGAGGATGCTGGACGACGAGATCTTCTGGAAGTCCTTGCAGCACAGCTTGATGTTCGCGGTCGTGCTGCCGCTGGTGACCATCAGTCTGGCGCTGTTCTTCGCCTTCATGATCAATGTCGGCGGGCGGAGAAGGAAGGGCGGCCCGGTCATTTCCGGAGTCCGGGGCTCTTCCTTCTACAAGATCGTCTACTTTTTCCCGCAGGTGCTCTCGATCGCCATCGTGGCCCTGCTGTTCGCCTTCGCGTACAACCCGGACAGCGGCGCCATCAACTCCCTGCTGCGCGGGATCGGCCTCGACAGCGTCCAGCCCCTGTGGCTGGGCGACCCGAGCCTGGCCCTGTGGTGCGTGATGGCGGTGCTGGTGTGGTCCACGGTCGGCTTCTTCGTGGTCCTGTTCTCCGCCGGGATGGCCTCCATCCCGGCGGATCTGTACGAGGCGGCGCTGCTCGACGGGGCGGGGCGTGCCACCACGTTCTTCCGGATCACCCTGCCGCTGCTGTGGGACACCGTGCAGTCCGGCTGGGTGTACATGGGCATCCTCGCGCTCGGCGCCGAGTCGTTCGCGGTCGTACAGATCATGACGACCGGGCCGGGCGGTCCCGACTACTCGACCACCGTGATGGTCCTGTACGTCTACCAGAAGGCGTTCCGCGACGGGCAGGCCGCCTATGCCACCACCATCGGCGTCGCCCTTCTCGTCGTCACGCTGGCCTTCGCCGCCCTCGTGATGCGGCTGGGCCGGCGCGAGCGGCTGGAGTACTGATCATGAAGACGACCGAGACCCCCGCCCCCGTACCGGCCGAGCCCGGTGTCCCCGTCGCCAAGGTCGGCTCCCCGGCCGGCCCGCCCCCCAAGGAGAAGAAGGAGGGCACCACCCTCAACGTCTTCTCGCACGGGATCCTCGTCATCTGGGCGATCCTGGTGGTGCTGCCGCTGCTGTGGGCGGTGATGACGTCCTTCAAGGACGACAGCTCCATCTTCGGCTCGCCCTGGTCGCTTCCGGACAGGCTGCACTTCGACAACTGGTCGCGGGCCTGGACCGAGGCCAACATGAGCGACTACTTCCTCAACACCCTTCTGGTGGTGGGGGGTTCGCTCATCGGGACCCTGGTGCTCGGCTCGATGGCGGCCTATGTGCTGGCCCGCTTCGACTTCCCGGGCAACCGGTTCATCTACTACTTGTTCATCGGCGGCATGAGCTTCCCGATCATGCTGGCGCTGGTCCCGCTGTTCTACGTCGTCAACAACATGGGCCTGCTGAACACGATCCACGGGCTGATCCTGGTCTACATCGCCTACTCGCTCCCGTTCACGGTGTTCTTCCTGACCGCGTTCTTCCGCACGCTGCCGACCTCGGTGGCGGAGGCGGCCTTCGTGGACGGGGCCTCGCACTCCCGGACGTTCTTCCAGATCATGCTGCCGATGGCCAAGCCCGGCCTGATCAGCGTGGGGATCTTCAACTTCCTGGGGCAGTGGAACCAGTACATGCTGCCCACGGTGCTGAACACCGACCCGGACAAGCGCGTCCTCACCCAGGGCCTGGTGCAGCTGGCGGTCAGCCAGGGGTACAAGGGCGACTGGTCGGGACTGTTCGCGGGCCTGGTGATGGCGATGCTGCCGGTGCTCGCGGCGTACATCATCTTCCAGCGGCAGGTGGTGCAGGGACTGACCGCGGGGGCGCTGAAGTAGCGGCCCTCCGCCCGTACGGCCACCGCTTCCGGATCTTCCGGAAGCGGCGGTCGTGTTTGTGTACATGAACGCGGATGCGGTTCAACCTCTTGACGGGAGGCGACCCGAACGGCTCAGCTTAGAGTTCACTAGTTGGACATACACGGGGTCTCATCGAAGCGGCCCCGCGCGCAGGAGGTCGTCGTGGAGACTCCAGGGTCGCAGTCGTCGCTGCACCGAGCCAACCTGGAGCGTGTCGTACGGGCCGTACGGCTGGCCGGGTCGCTCACGCAGGCGGAGATCGCGCGGACGACGGGCCTGTCCGCGGCGACCGTCTCCAACATCGTGCGCGAACTCAAGGACCGCGGAACCGTCGAGGTCACGCCCACCTCGGCGGGCGGCCGCCGGGCCCGCAGCGTCTCCCTGAGCGGGGACGCCGGGATCGTCATCGGCGTCGACTTCGGGCACACGCATTTGCGCGTCGCGGTCGGAAACCTCGCCCACCAGGTACTGGCCGAGGAGTCCGAGCCGCTCGATGTGGACGCCTCCTCGGCGCAGGGCTTCGACCGGGCGGAAGAGCTGGTCAATCGCCTGATTGCAGCAACGGGCGTCGACCGGTCGAAGATCGCCGGAGTGGGCCTGGGCGTACCCGGCCCCATCGACCTCGAATCCGGCACGCTGGGCTCCTCCGCCATCCTGCCGGGCTGGATCGGCACCAAGCCGGCGGAGGAACTGCGCGGGCGCCTCGGCGTGCCCGTGCACGTGGACAACGACGCCAATCTCGGCGCCCTCGGCGAGCTGGTGTGGGGCAGCGGCCGCGGGGTGCGCGACCTGGCGTACATCAAGGTCGCCAGCGGTGTCGGAGCCGGGCTGGTGATCAACGGGAAGATCTACCGCGGACCCGGTGGCACTGCAGGAGAAATCGGACATATTACACTCGATGAGTCCGGTCCCGTCTGTCGTTGCGGAAACCGGGGCTGCCTGGAGACTTTCGCTGCGGCGCGCTATGTGCTGCCGCTTCTCCAGTCCAGCCACGGGACCGACCTGACGATGGAAGGCGTCGTACGGCTGGCGCGGGACGGAGACCCGGGCTGTCGTCGGGTGATCGCCGACGTCGGCCGACACATCGGAAGTGGAGTCGCCAATCTCTGCAATCTGCTGAACCCGAGCCGAGTGGTCCTGGGCGGTGATCTCGCCGAGGCCGGTGAGCTGGTGCTCGGGCCTATCAGGGAGTCTGTCGGCCGCTACGCGATCCCCAGCGCGGCACGCCAACTGTCCGTGCTTCCAGGGGCACTTGGCGGTCGTGCGGAAGTGCTCGGAGCACTCGCCCTCGCGCTCAGCGAGATGGGTGATTCGACCCTTTTGGATGGCACGCTGCATGCAGCGACTCCTGCCTTCACTTAGAGAACGCAGGACGCCGTTGCCATCTCGTTAAGTATTTACTTCTTGACGTCGCACGTGTGGCCGAGTTGACTTCCAGCCACCTCGGCCGCAACGTCGCGGCCTCGTCAGGGAGGTTACAAAGTGAACACGCGTATGCGTCGTACCGCCGTTGCTGTCGCGATCGGAGCGCTCGCCGTCTCGGTGGCCGCTTGTGGCAAGGCCGGCGACGACGACTCGGACAGCGGCAGCAGCTCGGGCGGCAAGTCGATCGGCCTGCTTCTTCCCGACAACGTCACGGCTCGTTACGAGAAGTTCGACAAGCCCTACTTCGAGGACAAGGTCGCCGCGCTCTGCTCCGACTGCAAGGTCGAGTACGCGAACGCCGCGGCCGACTCGGCCAAGCAGGCGCAGCAGGTCAGCAGCATGATCACCAAGGGCGTCAAGGTCATCGTGATCAGCGCTCAGGACTCCGCCGCGATCAAGTCCTCGATCCAGAAGGCGGTCGACAAGGGCGTCAAGGTCATCGCGTACGACCGTCTGGCCCAGGGCCCGGTCTCCGCGTACGTCTCCTTCGACAACGTCAAGGTCGGCGAGCTCCAGGGCCAGGCCCTGCTCGACGCCCTCGGCTCCAAGGCGACCCCGAAGTCCAAGGTCGTCATGATCAACGGTGACGACGCCGACCCGAACGCCGGACAGTTCAAGGAAGGCGCCCACAAGGCCCTCGACGGCAAGGTGGACATCGCCTACGAGCAGTCGGGTCTGTGGAAGGACACGATCGCCGCCCAGAAGATGTCGGCCGCGATCACCCAGCTCGGCGCCAAGAACATCTCGGGCGTCTACGCCGCCAACGACGGCATGGCCGGTGGTATCGCGACCGCCCTCAAGGGCGCCGGCATCAGCGGCATCCCGCTGACCGGTCAGGACGCGGAGCTCGCCGGTATCCAGCGCATCGTCGCCGGCACCCAGTCCAGCACCGTCTACAAGGCCTTCAAGCCGGAGGCCGAGGCGGCCGCCCAGCTCGCGGTCAACCTGCTCAACGGCAAGAGCATCGACGACCTGGCCACCGAGACGCTGACCAGCGGCTCCGGCGACAAGGTGCCCTCGCAGCTGCTGACCCCGGTCTCGGTCACCGTCGACAACATCAACGACACAGTGGTCAAGGACAAGCTCTACACCGTCGCCGACATCTGCACCGCGGCCTACGCCGCCAAGTGCAAGGCAGCCGGTCTGCAGTAGGAGCCGCCGAGCGGCACACAGAGCCTGTCCGGCGCCCGCCCCACCTTCACACCCCGCTGCGGGGCGGGCGCCGGACGGAAGCATGAATCGACCCCCGCTCAGCCGTTGCCAAGAGGCATCGGCCGCGCGCATGTTCATCTTGTAAACCAGTGCCTCGAGCACAACCCTCCGCGCCTTTCGACAAGCGCGGCATCCCCGCCGGTCAGGCGGCGAAGGAGATGGTTCACGTGTCCGCTACGCCCGTGTTGGCGTTGCGCGGAGTCTCCAAGCGATTCGGTGCGGTGCAGGCCCTCACCGACGTCGAACTGGAGGTCCACGCCGGAGAAGTGGTCGCCCTGGTGGGCGACAACGGCGCAGGAAAGTCCACTCTCGTCAAGACGATCGCCGGCGTGCACCCCATCGATGAGGGCGTCATCGAGTGGGGCGGCAAGCCGGTCAGCATCAACAAGCCGCACGACGCCCAGGGACTCGGCGTCGCGACGGTCTACCAGGACCTCGCCCTGTGCGACAACCTGGACGTCGTCGGCAACCTCTACCTCGGCCGTGAGTTGCTGCACCGCGGTGTCATCGACGAGGTCACGATGGAGAAGAACGCCCGCGAGCTGCTGAACACCCTCTCCATCCGCATCCCCAGCGTGCGCATCCCGATCGCCAGCCTCTCCGGCGGTCAGCGCCAGGTCGTCGCGATCGCCCGCGCGCTGATCGGCGACCCCAAGATCGTCATCCTGGACGAGCCCACCGCGGCCCTGGGCGTCGAGCAGACCGCGCAGGTCCTCGACCTGGTCGAGCGGCTGCGCGAGCGCAACCTCGGCGTCATCCTCATCAGCCACAACATGGCTGACGTGAAGGCAGTCGCGGACACCGTCGCCGTCCTGCGCCTGGGCAAGAACAACGGGTCCTTCCCGGTGAAGGACACCACCCACGAAGAGATCATCGCCGCGATCACCGGTGCCACGGACAACGCCGTGACCCGTCGTGCCGGGCGTCGCACCACGGAGGCGGCAAAGTGAGCGACACGTCCAAAACCGTGAAGAAGGATACGGAGTCGGCCTCCCAGGTCACCGTCGCCCCGGCCGACGACCCGACGGCCGCGGCGGTCACCGTCGTCGACCCGCGGCTGCTGATCCGCGAAGAGGGTCTCAAGGGTTACTGGACCGAGTTCAAGCGGAAGCTGAAGGGCGGCGAGCTCGGCTCCCTGCCGGTCGTCGTCGGTCTGATCGTCATCTGGACGATCTTCCAGGTGCAGAACGACCGGTTCCTCAGCGCCGACAACCTCTCCAACATCAGCTACTACCTCTCGGCCACCGGCATGCTCGCCATCGGCCTGGTGTTCGTGCTGCTGCTGGGCGAGATCGACCTGTCCGTCGGCTCCGTCAGCGGCCTGGCGTCCACGCTGTTCGCCGTCTTCGTGGTCGACCACGGAGTGAACTCGTGGCTGGCCCTGGTGCTGACCGTGATCACCGGTATCGGCATCGGCGCCCTGCACGGCTGGTTCTTCGCCCGGATCGGCGTACCGGCCTTCGTGGTGACCCTGGCGGGCTTCCTCGGCTGGAACGGTCTGATGCTGTGGCTGCTCGGCGAGAGCGGCACCATCAACATCCCGGACGACGGTCCGGTGCACCTCTTCGGCCAGAGCTCGTTCTTCATGGATCAGGCCGTCATAGGTGGCTATCTGCTGGCCGGTCTCGGTGTCGCCGCCATGCTCGCGGGTTCGCTCATCGACCAGCGCCGCCGTCGCGCCGCCGGGGTGCCCTTCCGGGCCACCAGTGAGATCGCGCTGCGGGTCGGAGCCCTCGCGGTGGCCGCGTTCGTCGCCGCGTACGTCCTGAACTCGTCCGCCGGTGTGTCCAACGCGCTGGTGATCTTCCTCGCGTCGCTGGTGATCGTGGACTTCGTGCTGCGGCGTACGCCGTACGGCCGCAAGATCTTCGCGGTCGGCGGTGGCATCGAGGCCGCCCGCCGTGCCGGTATCAACGTGTCCATGATCCGTATCACCGTGTTCGCCATCGCCGGTGGCTTCGCGGCGGTCGGCGGCATGTTCTTCGCCGGGCAGACGCAGAGTGCGACGCTGAACGCCGGTGGCGGCAACACGCTGATGCTGGCGATCGCCGCGGCGGTCATCGGTGGTACGAGTCTGTTCGGTGGGCGGGGCAATGTGTGGTCCGCGCTGCTGGGCATGCTGGTGATCCAGTCGATCCAGACGGGTCTGGACCTGCTGAACATGAACACGTCCATCCAGTACATGATCACTGGTGCGGTGCTGTTGGGTGCGGTTGTCATCGACTCCGTCTCGCGTAGGAGTCAGAAGGCCGCGGGGCGCGCGTAGCGCGTTCGCGCCGTGGGGGCGCGGTTCGTATGGCGGGTGCCGGCCCGTTGTGGCTGGTCGCGCAGTTCCCCGCGCCCCTGAGGGCGTTGCGGTTCCGCCCATGTGAAGGAGGCCCGCCCTCCTGAGGGCGCCTCAGTTGCCCGGCACGGAAAAGTGCCGGGCAACAGTCGTGTCGTGGGAGTGCCGCAACCTGGGTACAGGCGAACGCGTGACGTATGACGCACTGCCCGGGCGCGGGGCGCAAAGGCGGAACATTAGACTCGACAAGCCCGGCAACAGCTCTACTGCAAGGAGGCACGGGTGCCGCTGCTGACCCGCATCAGGGGACCGCGTGATCTGGACCGGCTCAGCCTTGAGCAGCTGGACCAGCTGGCCGAGGAGATCCGGAACTTCCTCGTCGACGCCGTCTCCAAGACCGGCGGCCACCTGGGCCCGAACCTCGGTGTGGTCGAGCTGACCATCGCCCTGCACCGGGTGTTCGACTCGCCGAAGGACAAGGTGCTCTGGGACACCGGACACCAGTCCTACGTGCACAAGCTGCTCACCGGCCGTCAGGACTTCTCGAGGCTGAAGATGAAGGGCGGCCTCTCGGGCTACCCCTCGCAGGCCGAGTCCGAGCACGACGTCATCGAGAACAGCCACGCCTCGACGGTCCTCGGCTGGGCCGACGGCATCGCCAAGTCCCACCAGATCCTCAAGCGCGGCGACCACGTGGTCGCCGTGATCGGCGACGGCGCCCTGACCGGCGGCATGGCCTGGGAGGCGCTCAACAACATCGCGGCCGCCAAGGACCGCCCGCTGGTCATCGTCGTCAACGACAACGAGCGGTCGTACGCGCCGACCATCGGCGGCCTCGCCGACCACCTGGCGACGCTGCGGACCACGGACGGGTACGAGCGGTTCCTCGCCCGCACCAAAGAGGTGCTGGAGCGCACGCCCGTCGTCGGGCGCCCGCTGTACGAGACCCTGCACGGGGCCAAGAAGGGCCTCAAGGACTTCATCGCCCCCCAGGGCATGTTCGAGGACCTCGGCCTGAAGTACGTCGGCCCGATCGACGGCCACGACATCGAGGCCCTGGAGTCCGCGCTGGCGCGTGCCAAGCGCTTCGGCGGGCCGGTCATCGTGCACTGCCTCACCGAGAAGGGCCGCGGCTACCAGCCCGCCCTCCAGGACGAGGCGGACCGCTTCCACGCCGTCGGCAAGATCCACCCCGACACCGGCCTGCCGATCTCCACCTCCGGCGCCGACTGGACCTCCGTGTTCGGCGAGGAGATGGTGAAGCTCGGCAAGGAACGCGAGGACATCGTCGCCATCACGGCCGCCATGCTGCAGCCGGTCGGCCTCGACAAGTTCGCCAAGGCCTTCCCGGAGCGGGTCTACGACGTCGGCATCGCCGAGCAGCACGCCGCCGTCTCCGCGGCGGGCCTCGCCACGGGCGGTGTGCATCCGGTGTTCGCGGTGTACGCCACCTTCCTCAACCGCGCCTTCGACCAGGTCCTCATGGATGTCGCCCTCCACAAGTGCGGTGTGACCTTCGTCCTGGACCGGGCCGGTGTCACCGGCACCGACGGCGCCTCCCACAACGGCATGTGGGACATGTCGATCCTCCAGGTCGTCCCCGGCCTCAGGCTCGCCGCCCCGCGCGACGCCGACCAGGTCCGCGCCCAGCTGCGCGAGGCCGTCGCGATCGACGACGCGCCGACCGTGGTCCGCTTCTCCAAGGGCGCCGTCGGCCCCGCCGTACCCGCCGTGGGACGTGTCGGCGGCATGGACGTGCTGCGCGAGCCCGGCACCGACACCCCGGACGTGCTCCTCGTCTCCGTGGGCGCCCTCGCGCCCATGTGCCTGGAGATCGCGAACCTCCTCGACAAGCAGGGCATCTCCACCACCGTCGTCGACCCGCGCTGGGTCAAACCCGTCGACGAGGCCATGGCCCCGCTCGCCGAGCGCCACCGCGTGGTCGTCACCGTCGAGGACAACTCCCGCGTCGGCGGCGTCGGTTCCACGATCGCGCAGGCCCTGCGCGACGCCGGCGTCGACGTACCGCTGCGCGACTTCGGCATCCCGCCGCGCTTCCTCGACCACGCCTCCCGCGCCGAGGTCATGGCGGAGATCGGCCTCACCGCCCCCGACATCGCCCGCCAGGTCACCGGCCTGGTCTCGAGGCTGGACGGAAGGTATGGCAGCACGGCGGCCGAGGTCGACTCGGTGGAGACCGCCCGCGACTGACCCGGGCCGTCCGTGACCGACACACCCGAATGGGCCGGTGGCACCACTCTTCACAGTGGTGCCACCGGCCCATTCGCGTGAATCCGCCCGCGTCGGGGCATACGCACTACGCCCCCTCTCGATCATGTCGAGGACGACAAAGCGTGGGAGGTACCCGTGAGCAGCACCCTTTTCCGGACGAAGAATGTCGAGCAGTCCATCCTCGACACCGAGGAACCCGAGCACGCGCTCAAGAAGTCCTTGTCCGCGCTGGACCTGACCGTCTTCGGCGTCGGTGTCATCATCGGCACCGGCATCTTCGTCCTGACCGGCACCGTCGCCAAGAACAACGCCGGTCCCGCCGTCGCCCTGGCCTTCGTGGTGGCCGGGGTCGTGTGCGCGCTCGCCGCGCTCTGCTACGCCGAGTTCGCCTCCACCGTCCCGGTGGCCGGCTCGGCGTACACCTTCTCGTACGCCTCCCTCGGTGAACTGCCCGCCTGGATCATCGGCTGGGACCTGGTCCTGGAGTTCGCGCTCGGCACCGCGGTGGTCGCCGTCGGCTGGTCCGGCTACATCGCCTCGCTGCTGGACAACGCCGGCTGGCAGGTGCCGGAAGCGCTCGGCAGCAGGGACGGGGCCGACGGCTTCGGCTTCGACATCCTCGCCGCCGCGCTCGTCCTGGTGCTCACCTGCATCCTCGTGCTGGGCACCAAGCTCTCCGCGCGCGTCACCTCGCTGGTCGTCGCCATCAAGGTGACGGTCGTCCTGACCGTGATCATCGCGGGCGCCTTCTTCGTCAAGGGCGA
Source organism: Streptomyces sp. NPDC006602 (assembly GCF_042870385.1). Taxonomy (NCBI): domain Bacteria; kingdom Bacillati; phylum Actinomycetota; class Actinomycetes; order Kitasatosporales; family Streptomycetaceae; genus Streptomyces; species Streptomyces sp. NPDC006602. The sequence goes on from NZ_JBIAHG010000020.1 coordinate 143,728, forward strand.
CAACTACGAGCCGTTCATCCCGAACGCGAAGGAGGTGCCGGCGGGAGACAGTATCCAGTCGCCGCTCATCCAACTGATCTTCGGGTGGGCGCCGTCCAACTTCGGCGTGATGGGCATCTTCACCGCCGCCTCCGTCGTGTTCTTCGCCTTCATCGGCTTCGACGTCGTGGCCACGGCCGCCGAGGAGACCAGGAACCCGCAGCGGGACATGCCCCGCGGCATCATCGGCTCGCTCATCATCTGCACCGTCCTGTACGTCTTGGTGTCGATCGTCGTGACCGGCATGCAGCACTACACAGACCTGTCGATCACCGCGCCGCTCGCCGACGCCTTCAAGGCCACCGGGCACCCCTGGTTCGCGGGCTTCATCAGCTTCGGCGCCGCGGTCGGCCTGACGACGGTCTGCATGATCCTGCTTCTCGGCCAGACCCGGGTCTTCTTCGCGATGAGCCGCGACGGGCTGCTGCCGCGATTCTTCTCCCACGTCCACCCGCGGTTCAAGACGCCGCACCGCCCGACCATCCTGCTCGGCGTGATCATCGCGATCGTCGCCGGCTTCACCCCGCTGAGCGAACTCGCCGAGCTGGTGAACATCGGCACCCTGTTCGCCTTCGTGGTCGTCGCGATCGGGGTGATCATCCTGCGCAGGTCCCGCCCCGACCTGCCCCGGGCCTTCCGCACCCCCTGGGTGCCCGTCCTGCCGATCGTGTCGGTGCTCGCCTCGCTGTGGCTGATGCTGAACCTGCCCACCGAGACCTGGCTCCGCTTCGCCGGCTGGATGCTCCTCGGCTTCCTCGTCTACTTCCTCTACGGCCGCTCCCACAGCCGTCTCGGCCGACAGCAGGCCGCGGTCGGCCAGGGCACGAAGCCGCCGAGCGGCAGCGAAGGGTAACCGTCGGGCGGGACCCGTCGGACCCGTTGGGCAGACCGGTCTTCAGGCCGGCCTGACGGTCCGCGGTCCTGCCACCTCGGCCCCCAACCCCTCGACCCGGCGCCGCAGTTCACGGTCCGCCGTGACGACCAGGACCGGACGGTCACCCGCCCGGTCCACCAGGCCCACGATGTGGTCGTCCCCGCTGCCCGGCGCGGATTCCACGTGCACGCCCGGTACCGACTCCACGCCACGGGCCGTCCCCTCGACGACGAGGACCAGCTCCACCGGCCCGGCGCGCCCTGGTACCCTGTCCGCCGCCAGCCGGTCCCGCAGCCGCTCCGCGGCGCCCCGCCGGTCCCGCCACCACCCGTCGGGCACCGACCCGACGACGTTCGCGGCGTCCACGATCACGAGCAGCGGGGCGTTGTCGTCCATACCGGCCAGGGTCCCACGGCCGATGGGGGAGCAGAGCGCCGGTTCAGTCCTCCCCCTTCTCGTCGAAGCTCGCGAAGTACGCCGCCACCATGTCCTCGTCGGCATGGCCCTGCGCGGCCGCCCGCTCCATCCGCTCCGCGCTCGCGAGCGCCACGTCCAGCCGTACGCCGCTGCGCTCGCCCGCCTCGACGATGAGACGGGCGTCCTTGGCGGCGGTGGCCACCGCGAACTGGGGCGGGGTCAGCCGGTCGTCGAGCACCAGCCCGGCCTTGGCACGCAGGTAGCCCATGTCGAGCGGGCCGCCCTCGATGAGGTCGAAGAAGTGCCGCGGGTCGACGCCGAGGGCCTGGGAGAGGGCCAGCACCTCGCCGGTCGCGGCGGTGGCGGCGATGACCCAGCTGTTGGCCACCAGCTTCAGCCGCGTTGCGGAACCGGCCGCGCCGTCCGCACCGGTCCACACCGTCCGCGCGCCGACCGCGTCGAAGACCGGCGCCACCGCGGCCCGGCCCTCGTCCGGTCCGGCAGCCAGCACGGTCAGCTGCCCGGCCTCCGCGGGCTGACGCGTGCCCAGCACCGGCGCGTCGAAGAAGACGAGTCCGTGCTCGCGGGCGAAGCCGGCCAGTTCGCCGATCGCCTCGATGCCCGCGGTCGTCGACTGCACCCAGGCGGCGCCGGGACGCAGGCCGGGCGCCGCCTCACGCATCACGTCCAGGGCGGCGGGCCCGTCGTACAGCATGGTCAGGACGACGTCGGCATCCGCGACCGCCGCGGCGGGGGTGTCGGCGATCTCGATGCCGTCGGCGGCGAGGGGTTCGGCCTTGTCGCGGGTGCGGTTCCAGGCCCGGACGGTGTGTCCCGCGCGGGCAAGGTTGCGGGCCATCGCGGCCCCCATGATCCCGGTGCCGAGAACGCTCACGGTGAGGGTGTCGGTCATGACGTCGACTTCCTGTCCTCTCGCGGTGCCAACTACTGCGGACCAGCCTGCCCCATCAGAGCGGAAGGCGTCGGCCTCCCCCCTGCACCTGGGGGCGGGCCGTGCCCTGTGACCCCCTCCGATTAAAGTGAACCGGTGAACGGCGACTGGCTCCTGCGCGGCCGAGACGGCCGCCTCATCGTGTATCTGCCTGCGGGCGACGCCGTGCTCTGCCGGGCCGAGCGCGTCCCCGACGGCCCCTGGGAGGCTGCACGCCGGGTGGGCGGCGACCAGAAACTGCAGCCGGTGCTCGCGGTCGGCCAGGGCGCCGACGGCTACGCCCATCTGGCCTCCTGGCGGCCCACCGCCTCCGGCGAGTCGGGCCTGGTGCACTCCACGCACTTCAGGCCCCGGCTCGCCGCCCTCGACTGGCTCCCGATCGGGCACCCCAACAAGAAGGGCCCCCGCACCGGCCCGCCCGCCGTCGCGGTCGACGCGCAGGGCCGCGCCCACGTCTTCGTACGGAACAAGGGCGGCGGCGTGAGCATGATCGCCCAGAAGGAGAAGGGCGGCTGGGACCCCTGGCGCGACCTCAAGGGCAGTGATGTACAAGAGGAGTTGGCGGCGGTGACGGGGGAGTCCGGCCTCGTCGAGCTGTACGCGGCAGCCCCCGGCGGCATCCTGCACTGGCGGCAGGAGAAGCCGGGCGCCCAGCCGGTCCTGGAGGAGGCGATCGAGGCCCCGGTGCGCCCCGGCACCCTGCGGGCCCTCGCCACGTCCCCGGAGAGTACGACCCTCTTCTTCGCCGACACCTCCGGCGACCTGTGCGCCTGGCGGCCCGGCGCCAAGCCGGTCACGCTCCTCGCCTCCGCGGGCCCCGGCCTGGTCTCCGCCGTGCGCTGCGAACTCGACGGGCACGATTGCACGTTGGTCGCCCAGCGCTCCGCGAGCGGCCGGGTGGCGTTCGCCGCCTACCCCACCGAGCAGGAGTCGGCGGGCGCCTGGTGGACCGAGTCGGGGCCCCAACTGCCCGTGGACGCCGAGGTGTCCCTGACCGTCGACGAGGACGACAGGGTCGTCGCGGCGACGCTCTCCCCGTCGAGCGGACAACTGCTCCTCACCCGCCGCAAGGACGAGCCGGGCCTCGCGCTGGAGGCCTGGCGGCTGGTGTGAGAGGTGGGGCCACGGGGCGCCGGGGGCGAGAGACGGCACGGGGCGCGCTCGGGGACGATCGGGGCCGGGCTCCCAGTGGCGCCCGTCGTACGCGAACGGCCGGCGGCCGGGCTCGCGCGGCGCGCGCGTCCTGCACAGGGTCGCCATGCGCTGTTCACCGAACGCTCATCCTATGATGGGCCAGCTCGGCCCCGTACACAGGTTCGGGACTGGCGGGTCAGCCGGCCGAGCGTCACGGAAGGGAAAGGTCACGTCATGCGGACCAGATCCGGGCGCGCCGCGCCCCGCGGGAGAACGGCCGAGGTCGTCGACCGGACCGCGGCCGAAGGTCACGCGGCGCAGGGCACCGTGGACGGCCGCTGGCTGACCCTGGGCAAGGACGGCCGTCTGACCGCCTACGCCCGTACCCGGGCGGGCCTGCTGCGGTGGACCGAGGTCCGGCCGGGCGGCCCGGCATGGACGGGCCCCGACTTCTTCCCGGTCGCGAACCTGACCCACCTGTACGTCGCCCAGGGCACCGACACCTACGTCCACTTCCTCGGCCGGCGCGAGGTCGCCAGGGGCGACGGCCCGCCCGCCGTCGACGTCGTGCACGCCGTCCAGTACCAGACCGGTCGCCCCGTCACCGAGTGGCGCTCGCTCGGCAACCCCCACCAGGACCGCGAGAAGGCCGCCCGCTTCGGCGTCCCGGTGGCCGCGGTCGGCGAGTCGGGCCGTGTGCACGTCTTCGTCCGCAACGCCGGTGGCGGGGTGATGCTGCGCCGGGAGGCCCCCACCGGGAAGTGGGAGCCGTGGACGGACCTCACGGGCAGCGGTGTGCGGGACGGACTCGCCGCGGTCGCCCACGACACCGGGCGTATGGAGCTGCTGGCCGGCGGCGAACAGGCCGCGATGTGGTGGCGCCAGCCCGAGCCCGACGGCGACTTCCGGCCGGAGCCGAACATCCCGGTCCGGGTGGCGCCGGGCACGGCGAGCGTCCTGTCGACCGGGCCCGACCGGGCGACGTACTACTGGGCCGACCCCGACACGGGCGGGCTCGTCGCACACCGCCCAGGCGGCTGGGTGATCCCGCTCGGCGGCGCCCCGGCGGGGGATCCGGTAGCGGTGCTGCGTGCGACGCTCGACGGCTACGACTGCACGCTGCTGGCCCACCGCGATCTCGACGCTCAGGTCATGCTCGCCGCGTTCGGCACCGAGAACGAGCAGGGGGGCGTGTGGTGGTCGCCGACCGGGGAACGCTCCGTGGGCGCCCCGGCGTTGGCGCTCGACGGCCACGGCCGGGTCGTGCTCGCCGTGCTCGGCCAGGACGGAGCGCTGCACATCTCCCGGCAGACCTCCGAGCCGGGGTTCTCGCTGGCCCCGTCGATCCGCGTCTGACCGCCGGACGGGGCCCCGCGGGGATTCAGCCCCCTGGCTCAGACTTTGGCTCAGCCCCCGGCCGGTGACTTCTTGGCCGACTCGGGTACGTCCTGGTCCTTGCGCAGCGCCTCCCACAGCTGTTCGGCCTGCGGCTGGGCGGCGACCACCCGGTTCGGGTCCTGGTCGTCGTACTTCACCGGCAGCATGATCGTCTCCATGGAGGCCGGGTCGACCCCGTTCATGCTGCGGCTGAACTCGGCGAGTTGGGTGAGGGAGGCGAGGTCGGAGTCGGTGGTGAGGGACTCGGTGAGCTCGTCGGCGATCTTGTAGGTCTTGGTGGGGCTGCCCAGCAGGTCCTGCTGCTTGATCTCGGAGAGCAGGGCGATCATGAACTTCTGCTGGAGACCGATGCGGCCGAGGTCGCTGCCGTCGCCGTAGCCGTACCGGGTGCGCACGAACTGCAGGGACTCGGTGCCGTTCAGCCGGTGGGTGCCGGAGCCGAGGTCGAGGCCGCTGTTGCCGTCCTTGATCGGTTCGTCGAGGGTGACGGTCACGCCGCCGATGGCGTCCACGAGGCCCTTGAAGCCGGCGAAGTCGATCTCCATGTAGTGGTCCATGCGGACCCCGGACATCTGTTCCACGGTCTTGACCACGCAGGCCGGACCGACCTGCGCGTAGATGGAGTTGAACATCACGCGCTTCGCCGAGGCGACCTCGGTGCCGTCGGACTTCGCGCACGCGGGCCGGGTGACCAGGGTGTCGCGCGGGATGCTGACGGCGACGGCCTTCGTGCGGCCCTCGGGTATGTGCATCACCAGCGCGGTGTCGGAGCGCGCTCCGGAGACCTTGCCCCCGTCCAGCGCGGCGTTGGCGCCGGCGCGCGAGTCGGAGCCCAGGACCAGGATGTTCTGGCCGGAGGTGGGCAGTTTCTCGGGCCGGTCGCCGCCGATCGCGTCATTGATGTCGACGCCCTTGATGTTGCCGTCGAGGTCCTGGTAGAGCCAGTAGCCGGTGCCGCCCGCGGCCAGTACGACGGTGACCAGGCCCAGCGCCACCCAGCGGCCCACGCGTCGTCGGCGCGGTGCGGCGGCCCTGCGGCCCGACGGCGCTCGCCTTGATCTGCGGGGGCTGGTGTCCGTCGGGGCATGCGTCATGCCTCGGTCCTCTCTCACTCAATGGCTCGTTGCCTGGGTCCGTACGTGGGGGGCACGAGTGGGGGGAGAGGGGCCGGGCCGCGCGCGGTGAACGCCGTGATGTGCCCGAACTATAGACGGATTTCCGGGTCGGCCGGTGCCAGGTGTCCGTTAACCCGCCCGATTCCCGATGTTCAATGGTTGCACGAATGACCGTGTGTTTTGGGTTACTTGTGATTCCCGTTGACAGCTATGTGGGCTCATGGTGATGATGTGCCGGGCCTGTGAAGGTTAAATCTTTGGTGTGAATGAAGTGCCGACGAAACAGTCGGCTGAGTGTGGTCGCGGATTCGAGCCGGGGGGCACGAGGGCGGGCGACCACAGGGGCTCACCGTCGGCCTCGGCCGGGTGAGGAACGAGGGAGAGTGGCTGAGGTGCTGCGTGCGTCGGGCCGTGAAGGGCGGCGGCGTGACGGCCGTATCTGATCACGTCGTCCGGCAGGCGCCGGGCGCAGCCGTCCACACCGCGCGGGGCGAGGGGGGACACCCGCGGCCGGTCGCGGCCGGGTCCACGACCTTCACCCCCGAGCACGGCGACGTCTACGTCGAGCCGGGACTCACCCCGCTGGCGGCCCGCGAGGCCAACCGCTCCGCGCTCACCGCCCTGCTCGACACGGCCGGCGTGGCCCACTTCGCCGTCCGCGGCACCTCCGACCACGGCACGGTGATCGCCGTCGCCGAGGACGACCGGGACCGGGTGCTGGCCGTGGTGTTCCGCGGGATGAGCCAGTTCCCGGGGCACCTGAGTGTGATCGACCCGGACGCGCCGCGGCCCGCCAAGCCCGTCTCCTCGCGGGACGCCAAGGCCTGGCGCGCGGTCGCCGGCGCCCGGATCCTGCAGATCAGCTGGTACCGCACCGACCCGGGCCGGCACCTGCTGCTCGGTCACGAGTACGGCTGCGCGATCGAGTTCTGGCAGCGGCACGGAAGCCACCTGGTCGCGCCCCGCGCCAACCGGGCCGCCTGGGCCGTCGCCGCCGACGGGGGGAACGTCCTCGGCGCCGCCCGGCTGTTCAGCCGCTTCGTGTCGGACTGGACCCCGGCCCCGCTCGCGCCCGCCCTGGCCACCCGCCCCGAGTTCCTGGTGCACTGCGCCGACGACATCGCCTTCCCCGTCGACGCCGTCTACACCTGGGTCGACGGCGACGACCCGGCCTGGAAGCAGCGCAAGGCACAGGCCAAGGGCGAGGTGTACCACGCCGAGTCGGCGAGCGACGCCCGCTTCATCAGCCGTGACGAACTGCGCTACTCGGTGCGCTCGATCCACCTGTTCGCGCCGTGGATCCGCAACATCTACATCGTCACCGACGACCAGGTGCCGCCCTGGCTGCGCGAGGACGTGCCCGGGCTGCGCATCGCCACGCACCGGGAGATCTTCCGCAATCCGGCGGACCTGCCGACCTTCAACTCGCACTCGATCGAGAGCCAGCTGCACCACATCGAGGGCCTGGCCGAGCACTTCCTGTACTTCAACGACGACATGTTCATGGGCCGCCCGGTGGCCCCGCACGCCTTCTTCACCCCCACCGGCACGGCGCGCTACTTCCCCTCGCGCAACCGCATCCCGCAGGGGCAGGTCGTGGAGACCGACACCCCGGTCGACGCCGCGTGCAAGAACAACCGAGCCCTACTGCTAGAACGTTTCGGCAGAGTGATCACCCAGCCCATGGAGCACATCCCGTACGCGCTGCGCCGCTCCGCGATGGAGGAGGCCGAACGCGACTTCCCCGAGGCCTGGGCGCGCACCTCGGCCAGCAGGTTCCGGGCGATGACCGACCTGTCGCCGACCTCGTCCTTCGCGCTCTACTACGCGGCGCTGACCGGACGGGCCCAGCCCGGCTCGATGCCCTTCACCTATCTCCAGCTCGCCGTGCCCGACCTCGCCGACCGGCTGCGACGCCTGCTCGACGGACGTGACCAGGACACCTTCTGTCTCAACGACGCCTTCTCCACACCCGAGGACATCGAGGCCCAGCAGGAGTTGCTGGACGGCTTCCTCGATTCCTACTTCCCCACACCCAGCCCCCACGAGCGATGAAACGGAGTTCATGACGTGTCGGACCCGACGTCCATGAGCTCCGCAGCCCAGGTCTACAAGCGGTTCGTCCCCCAGCCGGTGCGCGCGGCCGCGACCACCACGCTGCCGGTGGGCGTACGACGCAAGGTCAAGCGGCAGCTGGCCCGCACCCTCGGCCGGCGCGAGGCACGACTGCACCGCCGCGCACTGCGCCGGGTGCGCAAGGCGGAGTTCGGCCACTCCGAACGCCGTACCAAGGCACCCGACGGCAGGCTCGGCCACGTCCACACCGGACTCACCGTCGACCTGGCCCGCCGGCTCGACCACGACCTGGTCACCCAGGCCCTCGACACGGCCGACATCCCCTGGTTCGCCGTACCCGCGCTCGACGACCGCCGCATCTGCCTGGCCGTCGACCAGCAGGACAAGGGCACCGTCCGCCGGGTGCTACGCGCGTTGCTGGAGGAACACACCGGCTATGTGGTCTCCGTGTCTCCGGCGCAGAGCGACACCTCGGACATCCCGGGCAGCCATGTGAAGGCGTGGAAGCACTACGCCAAGGCCAAGGTCATCCGTCTGACCTGGCTGCGCACCGACCCCACCGAACAGCTCTGGGCCGGCGAGGACCAGGGCATCGAGATCGAGTTCTGGACCACCGACACGAAACTGCCCCAGGAACGCCTCGTCGGCCCCCGCCCCAACCGGGTCCAGCGATCCGTGCCCAGCGACGCGCCCGGCGTCGAGATCGGCCTCGACCGGCTGTGCGGCTACGCCGACATCGACGGCGACCTGGAGCCGACGATCACCCTGGAGACCTTCGACGTCCTGCGCCTCGAAGAGATCACCTTCCCCCTCGACGCGGTCCTGCTGTGGCAGCATCCGACCCCCTGGGGCGAGGAACTGCTGCGCGCCGCGCTGCGCTCCCTGCACCAGTACGCGCCCTGGGTGGACGTCGTCCACGTGGTCGCCGAGGCCGAGCCGCCCGCCTGGCTGAAGGCCGGCGACCGGCTCACCGTGGTCCGCACCCGGCCGGGCGCCGAGTGGTACCTGCACCAACTGCCCGACCTCGCCGAGCACTTCCTGCTGCTGCGCCCCGGCGCCCTGTTCGGCCGGCCGGTCCGCCCCTTCGACTACTTCACACCGAGCGGTTCGACCCGCCCCCGGCGCGGCCCCTGGAACGCCCAGGAGTCCTTCGCGCCGTGGACTCGCGCCGCGTACTCCGCCACCGGCCGGGTCGCCTCCCACGGCTACGCGCACGGTCCGCAGCCGCACCGCGCCGAGACCCTCGCCCGGCTCGCCGGGACGGGAAGCGCCCCGCTCCCGCTCGACGACGGGCAGTGGCTGCCCGTCGTCCCCGGCACCCACCCCATGGACGGCATGGTCCACCACGTCGGACACACCGCCGGACTCGCCGAGCCCTCCGGGGAGGCGTCCGTGACGCTGCACGCCGCGCTGCCCGGCATCGCCTCCCACCTCACCCGGCTCCTCGTGCGCCGCGACACCCAGCAGATCCAGTTCCTCGGGCTCGGCACGGAAGAGGCGCGCACCCGGGGCGGCACCAAGGCCGTCGTGCGGTTCCTGCACCGCTACTTCCCCGTCCCGAGCGTCTTCGAGCAGGACGCCTCCCACTCCTCCGACAAGGCGGACAACCGGCCGTGAGCATGGGCAACCCCGAGGCAACCGCCGCGGTCGGGGCATACCGCACCCTGGTCCCGGCCGGGCTGAGACGCCGTATCGCGCGCCGGGTCCCGATCCGACTGCGCATGGCGCTCAAGCACGTGCTGCGCCGGCTGCACGCCTTCGGCCTGGTGACCCGCGTGGTCCGTGGCGTGCGGGCCCGCCGCCGCTGGCCGCACCTGTTCGGACCGGGCGAGCGGCTCGCCGCGCTGGCCGGACACAGCGCCCGGATCGCCCTGGTCCGGCCGACCGTCTCGCCGCTCGGGCTGCGCGAGGCCAACCTCGAACTCGTCGTCACCGCCCTGGAGGAGGCCGGCGTCGACTACTTCGCGGTCCGCGGGACCTCCGACTTCCGCTCCTGCCTCGCCGTCGCCGAGGGCGACCGGGACCGGGTCGCCGGGGCGTTGCGGCGCTGCGCCGAGCACAGCCCCGTCTACCTGCGCGCCTGCCGGGGCGAGGCCGCCCAGGGGCGGACGGCGCTGGCCGGCTCCCGGCCCGGCCGCCACCTCGCCGACACGGCCGCCGTGCTGCGCGTCGGCATGATGTGGAGCGACCCGGCCGGCTCCCTGCTGCTGGGCCTGGAACACGGCTGCGACATCGAGTTCTGGCGGCCCGAGGAGGGACGCCTGCTGGCCCCGCGGCCCAACCGCGTCACCGAGGACGTCGCCCTCGACGAACCCCGGGTCACCGTCCCGGTCAGCCTCCTGACGGGTTTCGCCGCCCTGCACACCCGCCGCACCCGCTCGGTGCGCACCATCCGGCCGTGCGCCGACCCGCTGCCCGAGGACGTACGGTTCCCCATCGACGTCGTCTACACCTGGGTCGACGGCAGCGACCCCGACTGGCAGCACCGACGCGGCGGCTACGGCGAGCGCGGCTACCACACCGAGTCCGCCAACGCGGCCCGCTACATCAGCCGTGACGAACTGCGCTACTCCCTGCGCGCGCTGGAGCAGAACGCCCCCTGGGTGCGCCACGTCTACCTGGTGACGGACCGACAGCGGCCGGTCTGGCTCAACGACAGCCACCCGCGCGTCACGGTCGTCGACCACACGGAGATCTTCGAGGACCCGGCCGCGCTGCCCACCTTCAACTCGCACGCCATCGAGAGCCGGTTGCACCACATCAAGGGCCTGGCCGAGCACTTCCTGTACTTCAACGACGACATGTTCCTCGGCAGCCCGGTCACCCCCGGCGACTTCTTCCTGTCCAACGGCATGACCCGCACCTTCTTCTCGCCGTCCCAGGTGCCCCGCTGGGACCCCAGCCCCGTGGACCGCCCGGTCGACGCGGCCGGCAAGAACAACCGGCGGCTCCTCCAGGAGCACTTCGGCACCGCCATCGTGCAGAAGCTGCGGCACGCCCCCTACGCGCTGCGCCGCAGCGTGCTCCAGGAGATCGAGCACACGTTCGCCGACGAGCACCTGCGCACCTCGCACAGCCGGTTCCGCAGCGCAAGCGACATCTCCATCCCCTCCTCGCTCTACCACTACTACGCCTACTTCACCGGCCGAGCCGTGCCCTCGAACATCAGCTTCGCCTACCTCGACCTCGCCAGGCCGGAGATCCAGCGCCGGCTCGGCATCCTGCTCGCCCGCCGCAACCGGCAGGCCTTCTGCATCAACGACACCCTCTCCGACGGCCACGACACCGACCGCCAGACGGTGATGCTCCGCCGCTTCCTGGAGTCCTACTACCCCGTGCCGAGCCCCTTCGAATGGAAGGACGGACAGAAGGAGCGTGAGGTCCGGTGAAGATCTCCTTCCTGATCAACAACATCTACGGCATCGGCGGCACCAACCGCACCGTCATCAACCTCGCCGAGGCGCTCTCCGTCCGCCACGAGGTGGAGATCGTCTCGGTGTTCCGGCGCGCCACCGCCACCAAGTTCGAGATCTCCCCGCGCATCACCGTCCGCGCCCTGGTCGACCTGCGCCCCGGCTCAGCCGACCGGGACGCCGCCGGCAGCGACGAACCGAGCGAGGTGGTACCGCGCCAGGAGGAGTTCTACGCCCAGTACAGCCGGTTCACCGACGGCCGCATCATCCGTGACCTGGAGAAGACGACCGCCGACGTCGTCGTCGGCACCCGGCCCAGCCTCAACCTCTTCGTCGCCGCCCACACCAGGGACGGCGCCCTGCGCGTCGCCCAGGAGCACATGACCCACCTGGCCATCCCGCCGGCGGTGCGCGCGGAGATGGCCCGGGTCTACCCGCGCCTGGACGCCATCACGACCGTCACCGAGGCCGACGCGCGCTCCTTCATGGAGAACACCCCGATCCCGGGCATCCCCGTCGTCGGCATCCCCAACAGCGTGCCCGAGCCGGCCGTCGCCCCCTCCGACTGCACGCGCAGGGTCGTCGTCAGCGCCGGCCGCATGCATCAGATCAAGCGGTACGACCTCCTCATCCGTGCCTTCTCCGCCCTGGCCGAGGAGTTCCCCGACTGGCAGCTGCGCATCTACGGCGACGGCGGCGAGGCCGGCAAGCTGCGCACCCTCGTCACCGAACTCGGCCTGACCGGGCGTGCGTTGTTCATGGGCGGCTTCTCCCCGATCGAGTCGGAGTGGGCCAAGGGCTCCATCGCGGCCGTCACCTCCAGCGCCGAGTCCTTCGGCATGACCCTGGTCGAGGCGATGCGCTGCGGCCTGCCCGTGGTCTCCACCGACTGTCCCGTCGGCCCCCGCGAGATCCTGCGCGACGGCGAGGACGGCTTCCTCGTGCCCAACGGCGAGGTCGAGGGCATCGCCTGGGGCCTGCGCCGCCTCATGGCCGACGAACCGCTGCGCCGCACCATGGGCGCCGCCGCCCTGCGCAACGCCGCCCGCTACGACCCGGCCGCGGTGGCCGACCGCTATCTGGAGCTCTTCGAGGAGGCCGCCCGCCGCCGCGCCGCCGCTCAGCGCGGCTACCGCGCACCCGCCGCGGGCCGCGGGACCGGACCCGACCAGCTGACCGTGCCGCCGGTCGCCCTCCGCTCGGCCGTCGTCGACGTCACCGCCGACGATGCCGGCTGGCTGCGGTTCAGCGCGGACGGGCCCGCCGAGGGCCGCCGCCGCTGGCAGTTCGTCCTGCGTCACAAGGCCGTCGACGGGGTACGCCGCCCCGACCTGCCCCTGCGCACCTCGCGCAAGGACCTCGACAACGGCGGCATCCACTACAGCGCCGTCCTCACCCCGTCGGCCCTCGACGAACTCGGCGACGGACGCTGGCAGGTGACCATGGGCGCCCCCAAGACAGCCCCTGTCCACATGAAGGCCGGCGTCCGCGACACCCGCGCCCTCATCGACGCCCGCGCCCGTCTGATCGCCCGCCCGCCGTCCGGCCCCATCGGCTGGAACCTTCCCTACGCCCAGCCGAACGGCCGGCTGATGCTGCGCACGGTCGTGCGCGAGGAACACGCCGAGTGCACCGGCGTCGAGGTCGGCGACGGCGCCGTCACCCTGCGCGGTGTGCTGTGCGGCGGACGTCGGATCGAGGCCGGCGCGCTGTTCATCGTCAGCCGCCGCGGCCGACACGGAAAGAGCTTCTCCGTACCCGTGCAGGTCACCGGCCGCCAGGCGTTCCGGGCCGAGGCACCCCTGCGCAGAGTCGTCGACCACCGGCTGGAACGCTGGGAGGACTGGGACTGGTGGCTGCAGCCCGACCCGTTCGACCGGCGCAAGGTGCGCGTCTGCCATGTGCTGGAGGACTTCCCCGACGTCAAGGCCGCGTACGTCTACCCGTCCGTCCCCCTGGTCGGCGACGAGCCCTCGCCGTACGCGGTGGTCCACCCGGCCCGTCCGGTGTGGGTGCGGCCGTACTGCTCGGCCTCGGGGGCGATGGCCATGAACGTGGTGGACCGGTGAGCGCCGGTGACCCACACCGACAAGACCGCCGGAAGAGTCCCATGAACACTTACGACCCAGCTGACCGCGACGCCCGAGGAGGCCCGATGACCGCCGCGACCCGAACCGTCCTCCATGTCGTCGCGCACCAGGACGACGACCTGTACTTCATGAACCCCGACCTGGTCCGCTCCCTCCAGGACGGCGACCGGATCGCCACGGTGGTCGTCACCGCGGGCGAGGGCGACGGCATCAACGTCGACACCAACGAGCCCGAGCGCCGCTCCGTCGCACCGGACTTCGCCCGCTACAGCACCGAGCGGGGCTGCGGACTGCGCTCCGCGTACGCCCGGATGGCCACCGGAAACCGCGACCATCCCTGGCAGCGCGAGCCCGTGGACCTGGTGCCCGGGTTCGCCGCGGAGCGGTTCACGCTCGTCGGCAACGACCACGTGAGCCTGTACTTCCTCCAGCTGCACATGGGCGCGCCCACCGAGCGTGGCACCCGCACCCGGCTCCACGACCTCTGGGAGGGCGCCCTGCGCACCCAGGCCACGCTGCCGGTGCACGGCTGCACGGTCGGCGAGGTCCAGCACGTCTCCCGTGAGCAGGTGATCGGCGGGCTGGCCGCCCTGTTCGAACACGTCCGGCCGACCACGGTGCGCACGATGGACCCCGACCCCGAACACGACGGCGGTCGGCCGGAGTTCGTGTGCTCCGACCACGTCGACCACACGACCACCACCCAGTTCGCGCTCGCCGCCCTGGCCCGGTACCGCGAGGCCGGCCACAATCCGGTGGTCGAGCACTACCGCGCATACGCCAATCGCTTCTGGGGCTTCAACCTGGACTCGACGGCGGCCACCGAGAAGGCCGAGTACCTGGCGACGTACGCCGGTCTCGACGCCCCCACCGTCTGCCCGCACGGCACCTGCCAGACCTGCGGCGACCGGCAGTTGGGGCCCGACCCGTTCCGCAGTACGCACATGATGAGCGCCGCCTACCGCTACTCGCCGATCACGAACTGGTTGCGCCTGGGCCCGGGCGGACGGCTCAACGCCTTCGGGGTGCTGGCCGGCCGCCTCGCCTTCTGGACGGAGACCGGCCCCGGCAGCGGCGATTGGAAAGGGCCCTACGTCCTCGGCGACGGCTGGATCGCGCCCACGCTCGCCGTGACCGGGCTGCCCGGCGGCCCGGCCGAGCTGGTCGGCCTGCGCCGGCAGCACGTGGTCGGCGGCGGAGTGACCGTCGACGTCGTGCACACGGCTCAGGACCCCGGCGGCGACGGCTTCAACGGCTGGCAGTCCCTGGAGAACCCCGACTGGGCGCACGGCGACGGCCGTCGCCAGCGCGAGGCGGGCGTGCCCTCGGCCGCGGTCGACGCGGCCGGCCGGCTGCATGTCTTCGTCCGCAACTTCGACCAGGGCATCAGCCTCCGCCGCCGGGACACCGACGGCGGCTGGGCCCCGTGGGAGAACCTCGGCGGCAGCTTCGTCCAGGACGCGGGCACCGCCCTGACCACCGAGCGCGGCACCGTCGAGCTGTACGTGCCGGGGAAGAACTCGGTGTGGCGCTGGCACCAGACCGAGCCCGGCGGCGCCTTCCTCCTCGACGACACCCTCAAGACCGGCCGGCCGGCGACCGGCGGAATCACCGCCGTCGACTCGGGCGGCGGCCGTACCTGCCTCTACTTCCGGGAGGCCGGCACCCAGCAGGTGATGGCCTACCGCCAGCACGCCGACGGCCGCTGGCCCGGTTCCGGCGCCGGAGTCGGCGGGCACGGCGGCACCGGCGCCGTCGCCGCGCTGTGGGCGCCCGAACGCGGCGCCCGTGAGGCCTTCCTGGCGCACCGCGGCAGCCGCGGCCGGCTCGTCGTCTCGCTGCCGGACCGGGACAAGGACGTCTCCGGCACGCACTGGCACGAGTCCGGCGAGATGTTCGCACACGCACCGGCGATGGCGTACGACGCGACGGGCGCGCTGGTCGTCGCCGTCATCGGTACGGACGGGAAACTGCACACCCGCCGCCAGCTCGCTCCGGCCGTGGGCAGTCCGCTGGGACCTTGGCGTCCCTGACGCAATCGCTCCACCGTCCGACACGGAAAGCGGGTAGATCCATGGCAGTTGGACGAAGAGTGTTCCTGGGCGGCTTCACCGCGGGCGCGGTGACCGTCGCGGCCGGCGGCGCGGAAACGGCGTCGGCCGCGGCGGGGTACACGGATCGGCCATCCTCGCGGAGGGCGCGGTGCGGCTCGCGGACGTCGACGCGGAACCGACCAACGCGCCCGCCGCGGCCGGCGGCGGCTCTCTCTACGCCAAGGACGGCAAGCTGTACTGGAAGGGCGTCGGCGGCACCCCCACCCGGCTGGCGTGAGGGAGGACGAGCGTGCAACTGACCGTTCCTGGACAGTGAGCGGGGAGTCCACGCACTGGCACGCCCCGAACGGTCTTGGGCGCTCCCCCAGAGGGGGCACCCCCAGGTCGTCCGCTTTCGCCTCCGGGTGGCGACACGGATCCTGTCCGTGGTCCGATCC